>CAYNJG010000100.1:0-23499 GCA_964397295.1 uncultured Pirellulaceae bacterium | reverse complement strand
GTTCACTGTTTCCGCCAATGTTATAGGTCTCACCTGGCACGCCCGTTTCCAAAACGGTATATAGTGCTCGAACATGATCATCGACGTAAAGCCAATCGCGAATGTTCAATCCCTTGCCGTAGACTGGCAGAGGTTCCTCGTTCATGCACTTGATGATCATCAAAGGCAATAATTTTTCGGGAAATTGATAGGGCCCGTAATTGTTGGAGCAGTTGGTGACCAGTACGGGCAACCCGTAAGTCGTTTTCCATGCTCTGGCCAAGTGGTCCGAGGCTGCTTTGGTTGCCGAGTACGGCGAGTGTGGGTCGTAGGGTGTTGTTTCACTAAACATTCCCGTGTCGCCCAGCGATCCATAGACTTCGTCGGTGGAGACGTGGAGAAAGCGAAAGTTCTTTTTTCTATCCCCGTCTAATTTTTTGTAATGTGCCAAAGCTGAATCCAATAGGTTGAACGTGCCGACGACGTTCGTTTGGATAAATTCTGATGGGCCATCAATCGAACGGTCTACGTGGGATTCGGCCGCGAGATGGGCGACCGCATCCGGGTCGACCGATTCGAACACCCTGCGAATTTGCGCCGGGTCAGCGATATCTGCCTTGACGAATTCGTAACGATCCGAGCCCGCGATATCGCTGAGCGAGTGAGGGTTGCCCGCATAAGTCAACTTGTCGAGGTTGACTACGTGGTGATCGGTTTCATTGATCAAGTATCGAACAAGGTTGACGCCGATAAAACCGCAACCGCCGGTGATCAGAATTTTCACTGTGGCATTCCTAAATTAGTAGTCCGAACTCATCCCAGCCAAGTTCGTCACGTTCAGTGTGTGCGAAAAGTAGTGTATCGCTATTTTTTTAACGGATCTGAATCACGAAGGATATCTGCAATCTTTTTGCACGAATCACCAGCGCCGTAGGGGTTTTTGACACGGGCCATCTCATCTCGGGCTTCTTTGCTGGCTAGTAGTTTGGAAAGTTCGGAGACGATTTTCGTCTTAGATGTTCCCACCAGTTTTGCGTTCCCAGCTTCGATGCCCTCGCCACGTTCGGTTGTTTCTCGCATCACGAGGACCGGCTTTCCGAGTGAAGGAGCTTCTTCCTGAACACCACCAGAATCGGTTAGCACCACGGTGACGCGATCCATCAACCAGACAAACGGTTCGTAGCTGAGCGGAGCGACTAGGTGGATCCGCGGATGGTCAGCAAGAATTCGGTTAACGGGCTCTTGGACCTTCGGGTTCAGATGGACAGGGTAGACAAAAGCCCAGTCCTCATGGGCGTCAGCCACATCGCGAATTGCTTGGCACATGCTCTCGAAACCATCGCCGAAACTCTCACGTCGATGCCCGGTTACGAGAACCGTTTGTTGATCACCAATCAATTCGGCGACTTTTTGAGCGTCTTCAGGAATTTGCTTTTTGACTTTATCACGAACCCAAAGCAAAGCATCGATCACAGTATTTCCTGTTACAAATACGGTTTCCGGCGCTGTGCCTTCGTCTAAAAGTGCCTTTTGTGATTGAGGCGTTGGTGCGAAGTGTAGGTCAGCCATACGACCGATCAGGCGGCGGTTCATTTCTTCCGGGAACGGAGAGAACTTGTTGCCCGTCCGAAGTCCGGCTTCGACATGTCCTGTAAGTGTCTGGTGGTAATGTCCAATCAAACCACCGCAGAAGGCGGTCGTAGTATCGCCTTGAACGAGACAGGCGTCCGGTTGGACTTTGCCAAAGACTTCATCGAGACCTTTGACAGCGCGAGCGGTGACCTGGGCAAGGCTCTGGTTGGGGGCCATCA
Source organism: uncultured Pirellulaceae bacterium (assembly GCA_964397295.1). GTDB lineage: Bacteria > Planctomycetota > Planctomycetia > Pirellulales > Pirellulaceae > CAYNJG01. Next base: position 21,709 of record CAYNJG010000100.1, on the reverse strand, counting down.
GTTCCAAGTCATAGTCGGCCTTGATGTTAAACGTCTTGAAAACCTGTTCCAGCATCTCGCGATGTTGCCCTGTAGAGCAAACTACCGATTCAAACTCATCCTGACGACTTTGCAGCTCCAGAACCATGGGGCAAAGTTTGATAGCTTCTGGACGAGTGCCAATAATGGTCAGGATTTTTTTCTTCATAAGATCGTAGAGAGATATAGGAAAATGGTGATTGAAAAAAACGCCGCGAAGAAATTCTGCGCGGCGTTGTCGTTGACAGTAGAGTTTATACGTTAGAAGGAGCTTCTTCGCGGCTCTCTTCTTCGTCTTCTTTTTTGACCAAGAGTCCTTTGACAGCAGCAGAGCCTCCCGGTGGGAATTCAGCGTCACGTTGGATCTTGGACCAGTTGGCTTTGAACCAGTCGATTGTGATCCCCAAGCCTTCCTCAAAGTCCATGGACGGTTCGTAACCGAGCAGTTCGTTCGCACGATCAACGCTGGCTAAAAGTCGTTTTTTGGTATCCCAGACTCGCGGTGGAGCGCGACGAACGCCAGCTTTGTTTCCACACAAATCGTTGATCCGTTCAGCCATATCTAAAATATTGGTCTCGCGAGCGGACGCGAGGTTCATTTCTTGACCAATTGCCGATTCGTAGAAACCCGCCCGCAAAAGCGCGTCGGTCAAGTCACCGACAAAGGTAAAGTCTCGAGTTTCCTGTCCGGTTCCTGTGAACGGAAGCGGAATTCCCGATAGTGCCCAGAAGATAAAGTTCGGGATCACGTTTCGGTATTGACCAGGCACTTCGCCAGGTCCGTAGGAGTTGAAAAAACGAGTCTTTACAATGGGCAGGTCAAAGTGATGGTGAAAGAAGTTGCCGTACAACTCGCCCAGCATCTTGGTGATCTGGTATGGAGTTGTCAGGTGCATCGACATGAAATCTTCTTTAAGCGGAAGCGGGGCCGCCGCACCGTAAATGGAACATCCACTCGAAGCGTAAACGAAACGTTCGACACCACACATCTGAGCGTACTGCATCATCAACAGTGTACCCATGCCGTTAGTCGTTAAATCCAAAGCAGGGTAATCGACCGAATTTTGATTGGCAAAAAACGCCGCCAAGTGAAATACGAGGTCAGGTTTTTGGTTAAAGCATCGCTTCAACATGACTTCGTCTGTGATGCTGCCTTGAACCAGGGTGATGTTGGTTAAGGAAGGGATGTTCCATTCATAGGCTGCGGACATGTTGTCAAGAATAATGACTTCCTTGGCACCTAGTTCGGCCAGAGCACGGCAGAGGTTGGAGCCAATTGCTCCACCACCACCGGTTACGAGGATCGTTTTGTCAGCGTAGTAATTTTTGTAGTCGCTCATGCTGTGGCCCCTTTGCTGATAGTATCTTTGTATGTTTCTTTCATCCAAGCCACGTAACGTTTAACGCCTTCGCGAATGTCAATAGTGGCCTCGTGTTTCAGGTCTCGACGTGCCTTGGAGTAGTCAACAATCTTGATGCGAGTTGTAAAGTTTTCTTCGCCTTTGAACTCTACTAGATCCTTGCTGGCTCCAGTTTCTTCCAAAACGATTTCTGCTAATTCCTCGATAGAGATGTTCCAATCTTCTTTGCTACCGACGTTGTAGACTTCGCCAGGTATGAAGTTGTCCACAATATTGGCAAAGGTTCGGCAAGTGTCTTCGACGTAGTCAAAAATTCGCTGATGCCCTTTGTAGACCGTGAACTTCTGCCCATGCAAAGCACGATAGACGAAAATAGGAATCACTCCACGATAGACACTAAAGAATTCGTGTGGTCCGTAGCAACCGACAGGTCTTACCCGAACAGTCTTGGTGCCGAACATCTCGGCCGAGTTCAAGCATTGCATTTCACCTGCCCATTTAGAAATTGCATAGTCATTCATTTGCTTGATCGCAATGTTGTCCATGACATCTTCGGACATCAATTGGTCGTAGTCGCCATAGACTTCGGCACTGGAAAAGAAAATCGTTTTGAAGTCATGTTGCTCGGCCAGTCTAAGCATGTTCTTCGTGCCGATAACATTCGTTCGCCAGAGATTCTCGTAATGATCTTCGCCATTCCATCGCCCATATTCGGCGGCCAAGTGGTATACGAAGTCAAACTGATGCTCGCGGAAGATCGCATCCATTTGTTGGTAGACTCCACAGTCTGCCTTGATATGAGTGGCTTCGACTCCTTGGAGGATGTCAGACGTCCAAACATCATGGCCGCGAGAACGCAGTTCGTTCTTTAAATTGGTGCCGATGAAACCAGCACCGCCTGTAATAAGAATCTTTGATTTTTGAGTGGTCATTTGGAGGGGAGTTCCGTGTCAAATTCTGTGTGAAATGAAAAGGTACAATATAGCTATATGAGATTAGCTATATGAGATGTAACTGTGTTTATATGTCGGGTTTTTCAGCATTTTTCGTGAGAATTATTAGGTGCAGGTGGATGTAGTTGCCGGTCCTGCCCCCTCCTGCTCAGAATATGCTGTCATTGGCTAATTACTTTGTTGACTCTTTTGAGTCGCAATTTCAATTTGAGCTAGGTTTTCAAAGGCCTGATAGTCGATGGTGAGTTCGTTGCGCAGCCTGTCCAAAGTGTCCTCCGAGATTTTCACGTCAAACTTACCACCATCGCTGTGAAGCAATTTGCGAGTTAAGTTGCTATTTTTAAGCCAGTTTCTTATACGATAAAGCCCGCGGTCTCCCATCCATTTGGCAGCAGATTTCGCGAACCGATAGAGTTTTCGGTTTTTGGGATTGAACGCCGCGTTAACAACTTGCTTGCCAGAGTCTTCTGGAAAAAGTGCCAGGTCAAGGTTTAAGAATTCCGCAAGTTGCTGTCGGGTCTCTTCGATGTTCTGTGTGGCGTGTTCGAACTTCAGAATCAGAAACTGGTCGCGGCGGAAAAATCGCAGATAATTGTTCAGGTGTTTGCCGTATCGACTCCACTCGACCGCCTGAGGGTAGTCTCGCAGAAAGTCCTCGAAAGAGCCGGAGTAGTTGTCCAGCCGGATTCGGAATTTGTAGTGGGAAACGATTCGGTCAACAGGATCCCGGTAGATGATTATCAACTTTTCGATCGTTTTGAAATCGAAGATCCGTTTTGGATCGGCATACAAATAGTGGGGCGTGATGTCTCCCGAGATCTGCTCTGTGGTCATGGCGTCGAAAAACTTGGCGTACCATTGAGCACCACGGTCAAATTTCTCATCAAAGTAGTGGAGTTCTTTGAGTTCCTTCGGGATGAATACGTCGGGATGAGACTCCAAAAGCGCATGTAGCCAAGAGGAACCACATTTGGGCCCTCCAATACAGGAAAAAGTTGGAAGCTTGCTGTGAGTCACGGCTAATTGTCGCCTTCCGTTTGCTTTCCGGAGGCTTTGCCGTCTTCAAGGTTTTTCAAAAGCAAAACCCACTTGTTAAGGATCGCGTCTTGACCAAAAACATCATTACCGACCGTCCGGATGTGCTCGCGGTCATAGTCCGCTTCCTTCCAGCGTGTAAACTCCTTTTCAATGGCCGCAGCCACAGACTCCATCGTTGAATCTTGACATACGGCGCCGAGGTCTTTGTCGACGATGAGTTGGGCAATTTCGCTGCTCGGTTCGAGCAACGCCAGAATACGGCAACCGGCTTCGACATAGGACATGGTTTTGCTTGGATAGGCGCAATCGATCACGCCCGGTGAAAGTGAAACGATGGCGAGGTCTGCATCGTGGATCACTCGCATGATTTTTTCGAGAGGTTGGAAAGGTCGGAAAAAGACGGTCTTGTCCATTAACTCCAGGTCGGTTGCCTGTTGTTTCAATTCGTTTTCCATCGCACCGGCTCCAACGAAAAAGAACTGAATTTCTTCGTTCGATTTCAATAGGTTGGCGGCAGCCATTAATTGGTCCAAGTTTTGGAAACGCCCCATGTTGCCGGCAAACAGCACTCGAAATTTTCCCGGAGTTTTTTGCAAAGATTCATCAACGGTTACCGACGGGTCAAATTTGTCGATAATGAAGTTGTTGATGATGTGCATGTTGGTGTCGGGCACTCCGCGGTCGGTTAGAGTTTTGACCATGTCACCAGACAGGGCCACAATCGCGCTGGCGCGTTTGCAAGTTCGGCGATCGATATTGAGCGCTAAATCGCTTAGCCATTTCCGTTTGATTAACCCCGTAGTCTGAGCGATTTCTGGATAAATGTCCTGGCAATGGTAGAGGTATTTGGAGCCATTGATCCAAGCTAGCCATCGGATCACCATAGCCGTGACCGTCGGGGGAAAGGAGGCGACGGTCATCAGGTCATATCGCCGAAACCGAAACAGGCAATGGAAGATCAGTTGAGTGACAAACAGCGCTACATTGATTGCGCGGTTCCAGAACTTCTTTTTGTTTTCCTTGAACAAGCCAACACGGATCTCCTCGATTCCGTTGTTGATTTGTCGGCGGGGCAAACGTTCGTCGGTAACGTTGTTGTAACCCGGTTGCGTGGAAAAAACCGTGACTTCGTGGCCTTCTTCAACAAACTTTTGCGCCATGATGTGCAGCATCGCAGCGTAGGCACCTGCATCGGGCCAGTAATATCGGTGAACAATTAAGATTTTCATGGCAGTAACAAACTAGCTAACTGGAGTGGAGGTAGTTGAAGGGAGGGTTGATTGGTGGATCCATTCGTGATCGGGTTCGTAACCGGCTTTGATGAGTTGCTCGCCGCCGTAACGATCGAAAACAAGACAAGCCTCGTTGGTAAAGTTGTTCTTCCAATCGCCAGCGATTCCTTTTCGCACGAACGATTTTTTGTCTTCCTGTCCTTGTTTTCGACCGCTCATTTTCTTGAAGCTGTATTTGTCTACGATCTGCTGGGCTTTTTCCTGAGTAACCGCAGTGCCAGTCAGTCGTTGCGTGACTCGGACCAGTTCTTCCACCGGCTGAATCAGAAGGTTTTCGTACTTTACAACAGGAACATCATGTTCTAGCCATGAGTCGATGAATTCGGCCCAACTAAAATGAAAACGCTTTTTGGCGTAAGTTTCAAAGGTGTATTCAATGAATCGTGGCAAGTTGGTTTGGATGTCGTCGTAGTCCTCGAAGCGAAGATGCTTGCGGTGCAAATCGACACCAAATTGTCGGTTGATTTCGTTTTTGAAAAGCATGTAGTAGTACATGGAAACCATGGCGTCACGCCCGTCTCGAATAACCACCACAACATTTTTGAAATGCGGGCTGTACATGTGGTGTCCCGATAGAACACACGATTGGATTTTGGCTGGGTTGGTGTTTCGTGGGAAAGGAAGTCCTAGACATTCGGACAGCATCTGGCTAAACCACGTCCCTCCTGATTTGGGAAATTCCGGCACCAGATAGATAGGAAGTCGACCGGAGAGTCCGTGCCACATGGCAAGTCGCTTTAGGCCGCGGCTCCTTACAACTATTTTTTCAATCAGATTTTTCACGAAGCCATCTCCAAACTGTTTCGCGAACCTTCACCGATGAGGGAAGGTTCCGCGGATGTTTCTTGTTGCGGCTCTCGATGCATTCCAATAAAAAAGATGATCATGTACAGCGGAACCAGGTCCAGCCCCGCTTTTACAACTCCTGTTCCAAAGTCGTTCCCGAGTGAGAACATCACGAATCGAGAAACGATCATGGTGTAAATGAGAATACAGGTCGGGTTGTCCTGATGCTTGCGAAAACCAAGGAAAATTTGCCGGAACACCAGTCCTAAAATGAATAAGCCAATCCAGACACCAAACTTTCCAAAATCCCAATACAGTTCACCGATCAGACCGGGTGGGCAACCTGACAAATCGCCCTTATGTCCAAAAATATGCTGGTTCAGGTAAACCCCTTGGTTCGACCAGTTTGGTTTGTTGGGCAAAATCGATTTTGGGATCGGGGCGGCCATCCAGGCGTAGAGCATTTCACCATTTCGGTGTTCCATCTTTTTGGGAACACCGTTGATGATGTGGCAAGTCTTGGCGATGTCGAGCATGTTCCGCCCGGTAAGCGTCTTTTTCACGACTTCGTTGAGCGGAGATTCTTTTTCGGCGCCGCCTCGCGTAGCAAGCATCGGGATCGTCAACAATACAGTTATTGCAACACAAGCTCCCACCAATCGAAAACTAATCGTTTTGTTCAGAAAGTAGTAAAGGATCAGGCAATCTACCAAAATCAAGATTACGCCAGATCGGCTGTCGAGAATGAAAGACAGCAAGATCGTCTGAAGCAGGAATACGGCGATTGTGGCTCCAGTCCACGATACCAAGGGTTTCTTTTTGTAATACAGCCAAACCAAACCGAAGTATACGATGAATTTGGAAAAAGCTGCCCCGCGGTACAAGTAGTACTTGGGCGACATAATTCGATTGGAACCCTCGGCTCGCGAGTCGCCAAATCGTTTTTCTGACATGTCTGAGAAATTCACACCGGCAGCCAGAATGAAACCGATAAAACAAATCAGCGATATAGCGCCGACGATCACGAACACCAGTTGCATCCTGCGCCCATTCCATTCATTGATTTGAGGCAAGAAAAATGGCGTTACCGGAGATGTCGGGAGGTTCATCATGTACCCGACAATAAAAAGGACCAGTCCGGTAACTACGACCAACACCCCAGCTAGGAGAGTTTCCGGTTGCTGGTTAAAAAGAACGTGACTGGCGACATGCGGATCGGTTGCATGTGTCCCCAATGCGTAAATGATTCGAAACGGAGTGCCGAACAATACCAGTAGAATGACCAAAGTCAGCGGTTCAAAGAGATTGAAGTCTCGCCACAAAAACAGCGGAATCGAGACCACAACAAGGCTCATCGTACCAAGGATTGCCAGCAGGAATTCGCGTTCGTTGGTGGATACGACACACGTCAAAACCAGGCACACGAAGATACAGGCAGCGATCACGCAGCGAAACAGCGTGATGAACCAAGGTGCTTGATGGGAAGTCAGTTCGTTCATTATAGAGCTTTTTCCGAACGGCGTTTTCGTCGGAGAGCAGCGAGGTTAGTCCAAGCAAATCTCGCTTCAATTTTCATTAGCCCCGTGGACGAGCTTTTCAGTCTAAACAATGTGGCCAGTGGAAACAGTATCGCAAGGCCCGTCTTTATCGGTACAAACCAGGTAGTCGGAGTCGGGGGCATTAGACAGGCGACCGCCCCAAACAAGAGAAAGTAGGCGCCAAACATCAAGTTGGTTCGAGTTTCCCATTCAAAGGAATAAACCCTTGTTGTGATCACAAAAGTCATGGTTGTCATTACGACATAGGCGATCACGGTCGCAAACGCAGCACCATAAATTCCGTATTGCGGGATCAGTAGTAAATTGGCCGCAACGTTCACTGCCAAGCCCGTTCCGGAAATCATGGCGAGCAACCCAGTTCTACGCTGGTACAAAAGTGGCTGATTGATGGCGAGAAACAACGCCATCGCAACAAATCCATAGATCACAATCCGCATCACGTACACGGAATCCAGGTAGGTTTTTGAAGAGGTGAAACTGAACAGGTAGATGATCTCCGGAGCAAAGAGCATTCCCCCCAGCGCGGCGTAAAAGGCAAAATAGAAGTAGATCGTCGCGAGTTTGCCGAATTGTTCGCCACTGTCTGAGTCGTTAGCGTTCTTAAAGTACGTCGGGATCCAAGCTGCCCGCATCGAGCGAACGATGACAGAAAGAAATGATCCAAGCAGATAGCCGACTTCGTAGATCGCAATTCGCTCGGTAGCAACATACTCATTGAGTATCAGTCGATCGACGCCCATCAACCCCCACATGAAAAGTGCGTGAGGTAGTACCGGCAGGCAATAAGAAAAGACTTCTCGCCAGCGGACCGCTCGAAGGTTGGGAAGGGCTTTTCGAAACAGTATGAATGCTGAGATTATGGCGAAAATCGAATAGCTCAAGAGCTCTCCGATAATCACACCCTGCACGCCCAGTCTTTTTACCGAAACAAAAAATATGATAAGCAGAGTTGTGGTCAGGAATTGAAAAAACGTAAACGCTCGGTATTTGACCGGTTCTTCGCGGATGTTGAGCCAGAACTCGACAATGTTCAGCCCGCCCTTGAGGTAACCTGCCGTGATCGCCAGCAGAATCCAAGCCAAGGGGATGGAACCGTCCGAGTAATTGAAAAAAGCATAGCCGGTTAGCAACAGCAAGCCGTATATAGGCAACCCGCCAAGGATCCTAGCTGTCCAGAGTGTGCTGACAAAGCTGTCACCTTGGTCTTGGTAGTCATGGTAGTAGCGGCGGACAACGAATCCGAAACCGAATGCGAGGATGGTCCAGGAAAGAATGATGATGGCTTGAAGAACCGCAAGCTCACCGACCTCAGCCTGGGTCATCATGCTCAGGTAATAGGGAATCAGAACGATTCGCGCGCCTTTGGTAAGTAAGTCGCCAAAAGCGTAGATCAACGAAAACTTTAAAAAACGACCCGCTCCACGCGGCGTATTCGAAGTGGTTTGTGGGTTTGTCGATTGAACATCGTGTTCCTTGTCAGACACCGGCTTGCTCCATCACAGCCGCTTTCTGGCTCTCAGGCCTTATGCCAGAGAGTTGCTTCAAAATAGTCTTCGCGTCCAAATCCACTTGCGTTTCGAGGTCGAACTCGAGGTTTTGCAAAATCACATGTCGAGTATCACACAGCTCATCTAGCAGAGAACAAATCGCACTGATTTCGAGTTGGAATTCTGGAGAATTTCGACTGATGAAAATAACAGGAGTGACACCTGCAATAGCCGCCTTAATTACGTCGGCATCGAATTTAGAATCTAGCCGCAACGAGACGATTCGGTTATCTTGCCCGCGGAAAACCGAGGCGACTGCCGTGAGTGCGTCCGTGATACACAAGACGGTCGGTTGGCCGCCTTTGCGAACGACAATGCAGGGTAGTTGTCCCGATTCGTCAGCTTGTTTAACTCCGTTTGGTTTCAAAACGGTGCTGGCCGTCTTGTAAATGATTTTCAAATCAAAGAGGAAACTTTTTTTCTCGACGTACTGTCGATCGAATTCCGCCTTTTCTACGCAGAGCAACTCGTCGCGACCATTGACAGCTGCCCATCCCGTAATGCCTGGTTTGCATCGACTGGCACCCAGAAACGAGCGAAGTTCGTTTACGTTGGTTTGAGTGGGCAGCGCAGGACGAGGTCCGACAAACGACATATGGCCCACAATAATGTTTAGCAGTTGAGGCAGTTCATCCAAACTTGTTTTTCGCAGGAGCCTTCCCACTGTCGTGATGTAACTTTTGGCGTCTTGGAGCAAATGCGTGGCGACTTCCGGGGTGTCGGTCCGCATGGTACGAAACTTGGCCATCGGAAAGTTCTTGCCATCTTGGCCGACTCGATTTGACCAAAACAGAATGGGGCCTTTGGAAGTGAGCTTGACCAAAATCGCAATCAAAATCATCGGAAGAAGAAAGCACAGAGTCAAAATCGTTGCTAAACCAAGATCGAAAACTCGCTTTACAAAATTTCCTCGGACGACGGGTGTTTGGGTTGAACGGACGTGTGAGACTTGATCGGCAAGTCCGCTGGCCAAATCGATTTGCGGTTCAAACTCAAAATCTGCTGCAAATTTGGAGCCATCAAAACTGTCGCTGGCCAACCACTTTTTAATGGTGTTATGAATCCGAGCGAATGGCCCCTTATGCAAACTTAGCGTCGAGAGCAGGCCAGAGCAGAACGTGACTAGCGGGGCAGGAAAGCTCCAAGGCTTGGCTCGCTTCAAGCTGCGGCAAAAACCTTCGAGAATTTGTTTCATTGTTACCGGAGGAGCAGCGACATTATAAATCGCTATGGGAGAATTGATTTTTGATTGTGCGGCGAGCAAACAGGCTCGGGCGGCATCTGATTTATGAATCAAGCTCTTTTGATTTGAACCCTTGCCGATATTGATAAACTTCTTTCGGTCCAGGGCATGAAGCAGGCGGTTCATGTTGCCGCGGTCCCCCGCCCCGTACAACGTGGTCATTCGTAAAATGATCAGTTCGATTCCGGTTTCCCTAGCGATCTGAGTTGCGGCCTCTTCGCCATTGAATTTACTGGTCGCATAGGGACCAACAGGTTGGCAAGGCGAGTCTTCGTTTTGGAAATCGCCGTTCGGACCGTAGACGGCGCTACTGCTGATCAGAACGAAACGGCGAACTCCGCTTTCGGCCGCAGCGCGTATCGTGTTCTCAACGGCAGTCACATTCACAGCTTGAAAGGCGGATTGATCGTTACCTGCCTTTCCAAACTGATGGGCAAGTCCGGCGCTGTGAATCACGATTTCGATGCCGGAGAACATTGAATTAGGCAATGTTTCGTTGGCCAAATCCAATTGGTGATAGTCGGTGATGCGGGGTTGTTCCGATCTTCCAAGACATCGAATCGGAGTGTTGGTCCGCTCGCATTCGCGCAGGATCGCCTGCCCAAGAAACCCGCTAGCTCCGGTCAATAGAATTTTCGCAATCGAAGTGTTTGAGCTCAAGCTTCGACCGTTTGCTGGGTGTCAGAGTATGTTGTCGAGGTCCACCATTGTTTCAAAGGCGGATAGATGTTGATCATGTTTTCTATTTCTTCGTCCAATAGAATGCATGTTTCCTTGTCGAGTATTTCGCGAGGATTGACTTTGGTAGTTGATGCAGCAGCGTTATCGGAATAGAAAATCTTTTTGATTAGCCGAGACTGGTGCAGGCGACTGAGCAGACCGTACGCACCGGCACGTCGAAGCAGATAGGACACGCTCGTGGCAAGTTTAGCGACACGTTTCGATTTGGGAGTGATCGCCGCATTAACGACTTGCTCAGAAGCGGGTGGAACGAAACTCGAATCGACTTGGATAAAGTCGTAGATTTCGCGAAGTACGGTATCCCGTTCAGTGCGAAGTCGTTCGTAGACGAAGAAATAGATTTGCTCTGGCGGAAAGGCTTCCAGGAAAGGAAGGATGTGCTTGGACAACAAAACCGATTCCAGCAATGAGACTTGATCTCCATGATTCAATGTTTTACGGCGCTCACGAAAGTTGTAGCCGCTTCCCATCAGCCGTCCAATGTGAACATCTAAAGAACTTTCGAGTGGACCAAGTTCGATACCGCGGCGGATCCCAAAGCCGTGAAACGACTGCATTAACGTGTATGGATCTCGTAAATTGAATATAATCCTCATCTGAGGATTGAATTCCTTGGCTCGCTGCGCAACGGCCGGCTCGGTGTAATAACAGTTTGAGATTTCGCCAGACGCGATTTTCGCAGGATCGTTCGCTTCTTCAAAATGTTTCAGGTACCACGCATCGCCTTGGTGGAAATTACTGTTGAAATACTCGGTCTCTTTGACGCTGGCCGTGGCTACTTCTGGATGAGCTTGGAGAATTTCATGTAACCATGACGTAGCACAGCGCCCCGGCCCAACGTTAATAAATGTAGGAATGTTTTTGGCTGAGCCGTTTATCGAATTGCTCACTGCTACTGGACCCCAGCGGATTTTCGAGCTTGTTCGGCATCCGTAGCGTCGGTTCCCTTGAACTCAGGTATCAGTGCTTCTAATTCTTGCCTGATAAACTCAGGTTTGGAATAAGCAAATTCGATCAATTCTTCTAGAGATTGAGATGTCACTTCGTAGTCAAACGGGCGGTGAAATGCTGTCAGGATTTTTGCGTGTTCTGTTGGCAGAGATTTTTCCGAAGAGTAGTAGAACAACTCCTCATAGAGCTTTTCGCCCTGCCGAATTCCGGTGAATTGAATGTCGACCGAGTTGGCGGGAAGACCAGCTAGTCGAATTAGATCACGAGCCAGATCGACAATCTTGACCGGTTCTCCCATCTCGAGAACAAAGATCTCTCCGCCCTGCCCCATCGAACCGGCTTGGATCACCAGCTGTGCGGCTTCGGGAATGGTCATGAAGAAGCGGGTCATGCGCGGGTCGGTGATTGTAATCGGTCCACCGCGTCGGATCTGTTCTTTGAAAAGCGGTACCACGCTGCCTTCTGAACCAAGTACATTTCCGAATCGGGACACCATGAAACGGGTCTTGGAGTTTTTGCCCAAAGCCAAGCAGTAGCGTTCTGCCAATTGCTTGGTACATCCCATGATGCTCGTTGGATTGACAGCTTTATCAGTCGAAATCATCACACAATGTTTTACGTTGTAAGCGTCGCAAACATCGGCTACGACTTTGGTTCCGAATACATTGTTGATGACCGCTTCTCCGATATTTTGTTCGGTCATGGGAACGTGTTTATGAGCAGCAGCATGAAACACAACATCCGGGCGATATGTGTCAAAGATATTGTTCATCCGACGCTCATCGGTAATGCTGGTCAGAGCCATCACCAGTTCGGTTTCACCTGCAACGGGCCCAAGCTCGCGCTGTATGTGATAAATACGGTTTTCCCCTCGTCCGAGGAGGATCATCTTGTCGGGAGTGAACTTGATCAATTGTCGGCATAGTTCAGAACCAATACTTCCACCGGCTCCGGTGACTAAGATCGTCTTGCCGTGAATCATTTCGCTAATCGCTTCTTGATCCAAGTTGACGGGGGGTCTTCTGAGTAGATCTTCAAAGCTGACTTCGCGAATGGGAATTTGCGAGCCGCCTTCGAGCAGGCTCATCATTGACGGCACAACATTGATTTGTATTCCATGCTCAGTGACGAGGTCGATCAAATCTCTAAGCTCTTTAGCGGCAAGTTTGCCAGAGGGAACGTAAACCGTTTCGATGCGAAGCGTCTTGCAATGTTCACTGATTTCGTCGACATGGCCAACAACACGGAGGTCACTGTACCGAATTGGCTTGGTGCGATCGATTGAAAGCAAGCCAGCAATTTTAAATTCTAATCCGGATCTCGAGTTGATTAGGTGAGCCAGTTTCGCAGATTCAAAATCGGCACCCACCAGCAAAGCGCGTTTCCGTTTGACGCTTCCAGGAGTCAAATTACTTAGCTGCTCGTCCCAAAGACGCCAAGCACTGCGCAGCATGCTCATCACGGCTATCGTAAAGGCTCCATCGATCAAAATGGCGGCACGAGAAATTTGATCGGGAATGAAAAAGAAGTCGATCAGGAAAAATATTCCGATCGAAACCGCAGTGGCTTTTGCCAAAGTCACCAAATCGTTAAACGTAACGTATCGCCACCACCCATGAAAAGTTTGCAGCAGGTAAAAGACTATAACCTTGATGCCGATGACCAGGGGGAGAAATTGCAGATGCTGTGGGTTGTCGGGAATGAATTTGTCAAACCGAACGAAAAGTGCAAACCAATAAATCAAGCAAAAGATTAAGATATGACCGACTACCAAAATCGGAATTCGATATCGTTTGAAACGAGCAAGCCAGGATCGGCTTTCGAAAATGGTAAGTGGGCGGTCAATTCCATCGCTGTTGCGTGTTGGGTTCAGCGAGGAATTTTCTATTTTATCAGGCTGTGTAATCATTGGAGCTCGTCGGATTTAATCCAATTGGAAGGGCACAACAACGGGGAGAGGTAGGGTATTGTAGAGCAGCCATCTATTCTACTTAGAGGTGTTTGGTGCAACCTCAAAATATTTTATGCAAAGCGCCCGGGGAAGCTAAGCCCCCTATACGGCCCATGCATGCTGAATTAGACGGCCTTTCTAGCACTTGACCTTGAATTTTTGGGGCGTATTCCGCCCCAGATTAACCACGGGTTCTTCAATCCTTTAGCCCCAAGAGGCAGCGAAAGCCAGCGGAAGACACTGGCTTTCGCACGCGATCTTTTGGGGATAGATTTTCCTAGTCGAAGAGGCGGAAGACACCACCGAACTGAAAAATCTGGGCTATTGAGTTAACAACTAATTCGTTGGATCGGAACTCCAACATAATCAAGTCACCGGGTTGAATGATGACCCTCTCTGATGGATCTGCTAACGCATTTCGAAGGTCAACTTCGATGGCACATTGCTGACAACCACTTTTTCGCATAATGGTTACACGGGTGGCTGGAAGGATACTGCCCCCGCGAAGACTGTTTCCGCCTGAAGATCCTGCTGCGGTAGAAACACTTCCGCCGGCAAGTGAAATGGCTTCCAGCACGTCAATTTCATAGTCACGAGGAAGTGGGAACCGACCACCTTCGAGTAAACCTCCCGTATAAAAGACGTCACGTTGACGGCCTTCGATATAAACCACGTCGCCGTCCTCGAGGGTGATGTCAGCTTCGGATAGTTGCCGTAACTCGCCGGGGCGGCTCTCGATGGGAATCCGAACGACGTTTGCGCCGCTCAAATATGGGCTTTCGGCGTTACCCTGTACTGGAGAACCGATTGCTTGGATGATTCCGCCTTGATTAAACGTGGGATCGTTCATGGCACCACGAATCACAACGATCTCGTTCTTGGCATTCTCGGTAGGCATGCCACCCGTTTCGCTCAAAGCATGGAGGACGTCATTCTCATATGCAGGCAAGTTGATGGATGTGGTTTGACCAGAACTCGCGTCGTCAATGAATGTCTCGTTGGCACGTAGCGAGAAAGTTCGCTGGTCGGAAACATCTTCGCGGATAACCAAAACGTTGTAGGTTCGACGTCTCATCAAAGTAACAATGATTTTGTCATTACCTTCCAAAAGGATTCTTCGATCTTGGGTATAGGCTTCGCGAATTCTCGCTTCGGCCTGGCCAAGTGTCATTCCCTTCAAACGAACCGGAGGAACCAACGGAAGTGAGATGTAACCATCATCGCGAATGGGAACTGGGTACCCCAGAGCTGGCTGCATCGAGCTGTCTTCAGGAAAGTTGACAGGAGGAGGTGTATCCTTGTCGCCCGTGATTCCCTGAATATAGACGCCTAGCGTGTCGCCTGGTCCGATGATGTACTCTTCGGGCGGGGTGCGACGTAGAGTCAAAAAGTTGATTTTTTCAACCTTTGTTTCGTTGCAGCAACTTGCGTTTCTTACGCTAGAGGCTGAATAAGTTTCACCGCGGTTGGTATAGGATCGGCATCCTATCGAGCTCAGCATGGCGATGGCGACAATCAGAGTGATCATCTCGTTAGTACGGTAACGCATTTTCGATTCTCCAAATCAATGACTTGCAAGGGGCGCTCGTATCGGTCGTTCGCCTGAACTCGCATGCAAGGGTAGTTCGGGATAATCCAAATGTGTTAGTGAGATGCCTAGGGAAAAATATCGTTGTACAGATGGGGAAATATATGATGGTAGTTCAGGTTGTAACAAGAACGAAAACACGGCGTCCATTTTGGGTGGACGCCGTGGTAAAGTATTCAGGTTGTAACGAGTTTTACTCGTCTGGGCTGGATGGTCCGCTAATGCCAACAGCCAAACCGACTGTTCCACCGATCAGTGCCAAACGGCGAAAATTAAGGCCTCGGCCAAATCCACCTCGGGCAAATCCACCACTGGCAACTCCGCCACCACTACTGAAACCGCCCCCACCAAATCCAGCGCTGCTACCACATGTCGTACATGCATTGCAGGTAGAGCAACCTGTGGACAAACCACCAAAGTAGTTGCTATCAACTGCAGGAGCACTAGAAAGTGTTTGCAAAGGCATTGCGGCGTAGGGCTCAAGCGCTACAGGCTCAAAAGCTGGTGTGACTTTCAGAGGAATTGCTGTGTATTCGCCTTCCGCTTCGAAAGGGGTTACTTCGATGACTTTGTCACCGACGTACTCACCCGCAACGCCAACCATGGTATAGCGCCCAGGTCTGACATCTTCGATTGAGAAGTTCCCTGTTGGGTCTGTATCTTTAGCTGTGATTGTTCTACCGCCAGATGTCAAAGTGACTTTGCCAGCAATAGGAGCTTTTTCGTCTTCGATAATTGTGAAAACGTGACCTTCAAGATTGCCATTGGCCGAAAGTGTTACTGTAACGACTTCTTGGTTTTCAATATCTTGTGCTGAGGTGAGACTCGGTAGGGAAAAGGCAAGTGCAAGCGCCCACGAGATTTTAATTAGTTTCTTCATTTCATTTTCCAAAAGTGATAATCGCAGATACGTCGTTGCGTATAACGCCTAGTTTAACACACATCGGTTGATTCGCAACAATGATCGACGGGATTTTTAAGTCAACTACCCAAATTTATGTTATTGAGCCCTTAGAAATAGAAATTTCCCAATAAAATTCATTCTCGAACCCTTCTTTGGAGGGGGCGGTGGAGAGTCCGGCATAACAATCCGAATAACCGGAATCGCTACTCGGTCTTTCTTTTGAATGAATGTACCGCCTCGACATTGAGTCTTGGGTAAATTGGGATACTGTGAGAATTCAATTCCGCCCCGGCAATGGTACACACGAATCGCCTTTTTATGACTAATTCTCGCAAAACAACGACGATGCTGGGCTTTCTTTTTGTCTTTCTGTTGATGGCATTGCCTTGGATGCTTGGTGGCAATTTGCCGTGGGTGCGTACGTCCGGGTTGGCTGTGTGTGGCCTGTTTGGATTGTTGTTAGTCCTATATCCACCACTGCTTGGTGCACCAACCAAAGTCGCATTGATGGTTGGTGGTTTATTGATCGCGGGTGTTGCCTACGGAGCGTTTCAGCAGTGCCCTGATTTCGAGTCGACAGCCAGTTTCTATCCGGCGGCAACTCGAGAGCGGGTTTGCGAATTGATTTTAGGGGTTGGCGTTTTCTTAATCGCCAGCTCGCTATTCACGAATCATCATTTTGTACCTTGGCTCTTTGGCTTGATCACTTTGAATGGTGCACTACTAACGTTCTTGGGTATCTCACAACGAATTTCTGGATCTGACAAAATCTATTGGGTCTATGAATTGATTCACGGCGGCGAACCGTTTGGCCCGTTTGTGAACGGAAACAACGCGGGCGGATATTTGCTGATGTGTTTTGCAGCGGCAAATTTTTTCTTGGCTCGAAAGATCTTTCAATCCCCTAGGTTTAAGCCGGGCAGCGATCTCCATTCGGGCTCCAAGCCTCGAACGATGAAGAAAAATATAGAAGCGGTTGGGCGAGCATTCGCCGGATTACAGCTTCAACAAATGTATGTCTTGGCCGCGATTGTGATGTTGGCCACGGGAGTGATCGCCACGATGAGCCGAGGGGCTGCTGTTGCCTTGGTCGTAGGTACGCTTGCAGGATGGATGTTCCTATTCAAACGAAGCTGGACCTCGGTGATAGTTACCTTGGTGATAATGAGTGCAGGGTTTGGCGTGCTTGTATTTACCGAGCAAAGTGAGTCCGTTGTGTCCAACCTGGAATCGCTTTCGGACATTGAATCTGCTGCCGAACGCCGTGTTGAGCATTGGACTTTGACATTGGACTACGCGAAGGAAGACCTTGTTTTTGGTCATGGCATGGGGACGCACAGTTTGCTCTACCCGTCTCGGCAGACGACCCCTTTTAAACGCTGGTTCAAGCATGCCGAGAATCAATACCTCGAAACACTGGCTGAGATGGGAGTTGTTGGATTGGCGTTATTGCTGGGGGTGATCGGCTTACTATTTTGGGCGAGCATCAACCTGTTATCCAAACCTGATTCTAACAGTCGGGCGATTGGCGTCACGGCGATCATTTGTTTGACTAGCCAGGCCATTGCCGCCTTTCTCGATTTTGGACTTTATCAGCCAGCCAACATGTGTTTGATGGCCACCTTGTGTGGAATCGTCTTTGCCCAGCATAACTGGTTCTGGTCGGCTCAAAATGTAACTCGTAAAAAGTCGTCGGTCGCTCGAGTTTCTGTCGCTTGGCTGTACATGTTTTTACTAGTTGGGAGCAGCGGTTGGGCTGTCTACGAGTACTCCGCAGTAGATGCGCGCCGGACGGGTCGCCGATTCAATGAACGTTTCGACGGAACAGGAAGCGTTGAAACGCTCAAGAAACATCAACAGTTGTTGGAGTACGCGACAGAGCGACGACCCGACGATGCTTTTGCCCATTATGAGTTGGCATTGAATCATATTCTTCAATTTCGTTTGGAAGCCGCCGAGCTCATGCTGAACTCGGCATTTGAAGGCATTGAACCACCCGTGCCCCCAAATCCTGCAACGGGTAATGAAACGGCTTCCGGCGGCGAGGTCTCAGGCGTTTCTCTAGTGGCAGAGCCTAGCCAGGAATTACAGCCAGAGGAACCGGCCTCGAATCAAGCGGTCAATGTCGGTGCAACGCAAGCTCCAGAGCCGGTGGATTTACGTCCCAAGACGATCGAAGAAGCTTGGGAATTGACCAAAGTGTCAGGTGTCCATCGACTTGCCCACATGAACATGCAAGCCGATCCAAAAGCATTTGAGGCTTTGGCCTCGAATCCTCCGGTAAGCACCCATTTAGCCCACGCATGGAAGGAATTGGTGTTGGCAGAACAGTGTTGTGATCGGCTTTGGATGACCCAGCTTCGTTTGGGACAGTTGGCGTGCCTTATGGGAGAAGGTGAAAACGAACGACAGTATCTCGCTGAAGCGGTAAGTCGTTGTCCCAACGATGCTTCTCTGCTCTTCATGATCGGCTTACTAGAGCATCAAGCAGGTGAGACGGATCTTGCTGCCGAACATTGGAATCGCTGTTTGACACTTACCCGCAAGTTTGAAACACCTATAATTCGCTTCTGTCGCTTTGAAATGGGGATGGATGTAGTCAAGGAGCAGGTTCTTCCAACCAATCCCTATTTCCGCCTTCGGATCGCCAAGAAGTATTTTTCCGCCCCCGAAGATTTGCTGTTAAAGCGATGGTTGTTGAATCATACTAAGTCCGTCCTCGACCAATACGAATGTGACGAGGGCGAAAAGTTTTTTATCAAAGGCGAGATTGAGCGAGCCATGGGAAATTTCCCAATCGCTTCCGTTTACTTTCGCAAAGCCCTGGAAAAAGATGACAGTCAAACCTCTTGGCGAATCGGGTACGCGCGATCGCTGATGGAAGAAGGTTATCTGAGCGAAGCCATTGCTGAATTGACGAAGTGTCAATTCCATGAAGGCAGCCATATGATCGAAGTCCAACGACTACTGAGACGTGCTCGAAAATTGAGAACACAACAAATTCGTGAAACGTTAGATGCAACTTTTTGAGATACCTGACCACTTTCCCTTCCGCATTACTTTAAGCTGAATCCAGCACCAACTTTTGAGAAAATAACATGGTTAGAAATACTGGCGACGTCGGAAACAATCAACCCACCGACATGTACCAACTGGATCCGTTTGGTTTAATCAAACGAAAATTTGGCTTGATTTTGTTTTTTGTAATCGTGGCTGTCGGGCTTGCCACGCTCTACTATTTCAAGGCACCGAAAACCTACGAGTCATGGGCTCGGGTTTTTGTGGATGATCAGAATGCGCCGATGATGTCTGCGGACGGCGAAATCGTCCAACAAGCCAATGTCGATCAATACTTACAGATTTTTAGCAGCCACATCGTTTTAGGACAAGCAATTGATGATGGAAACCTGCTCGATTCGGAAGTAGGAGTAGAATCACTCAAAAACCTTCCCCCTTCCGAAGCCATGGCTTTGCTACGTGAAAACTTGCTTGCCACCCCTTCAGATACTAAATCGGTTTCAGACGTTATTCGAATTCGCTACCAATGTGGAGTCGAAGAGGATTGTCAAAAAATTCTCAAGCATGTCCTGATGTCATTTGAGTCGTTTTTGAAATCGGATGGTCAGGCGTCTGGCGGTTCGGTGGAACAAGCCGTTAGTGACATCAAGACGCAATTCGATTTAGACATGCAAAAGATCGAAGCGGAAATTGGCACAATCCTACAAAAACCTTACATCCAACTCGTGGAAGGAAAAGTTTACAACCAACACGAGGGCCAAGTCGCTAAGTATCAAGAGCAACTGGACCAACTAGTGAGCGAACGATTGAGCTTTAATGCGCTTTATGAAAACCTGCTCGAGGCTCGTACTCAAGGGAAAAATATCGAAGACATGATCGTCGATACCATTCAGCAAATGAACGAAGGTCAGTTGGGTGGTTACACAGCGACCCACCAAAAATTCCTCGAACTCAAGGTTCAGGAGCAAGAGATGATGGGAGATTTTGGGAATGACCATCCGGCATTAGTCAACCTGAGGTCGCAGATTGTGATGGTTGATCGAATGCGAAAGGAACAACTGCTTTCCGCCCTTCGAACCAATGATGAAATTAAAGACGAAGGTGATTTCTTTGAGATTATTTCAACTCATATTTCCAATAAAATCGAGTTGTTGACTTCGCATGAATCCAAGCTCCTTGCGGCCATCACCGCTGCCAAAGTGGAGTCACTCAAGATTACAAAAGAGTGTGATCGACTGACCAGCTTGCTGGAGAAACGAACGCAGCTCAACCAGGCAATGACCGACCGTAGTCGACAGTACAGCGAAGTCGCTGCCCTGAAGAATTTTGGCTTTCGCAAAATTCAGATCATCGACCCAGCCTCTGCAGGGGAGCAAGTTGCGCCAAGCTTGTTACTGAGCTTGGCTGCTGGTTTTCTGCTCGGTTCATTGGTGGGGTTGATCTTCAGTGTCCTTAAAGAGATGGCTGAAAAGACTTTCCGGTCTTCGGAAGAAATCTCTAAACAATTGGGTGTCAATGTGGTGACTCATGTCGGCATCTTTAACGCGCGAGTCCCCAGTGGCTCCAATTTCAAGAAGGTCTCCGGTGACGTAATTTCGCTTCATCGTCCTCAATCGATTCAGGCTGAATCGTTCAAGGCTCTGCGAACCAGTGTCTTTTTTACTTCGCAGCAAACCAAATCGCAAATCATCCAAGTTACCAGCCCTTCGCCGGGTGATGGTAAATCAACGGTGTCCGCAAACTTGGCCGTCGTGATGGCACAATCGGGCCGAAAGACTCTTTTGATCGATTGTGACTTCCGTCGACCGAGCCAGCATTCGCGATTTGGATTGCAGAACTCGATTGGCATGACTTCGGTCATCATTGAAGACGCCAACATCAACGAAGCGATCCAGGTCATCGGACTTCCGAATTTACACTTGTTGACCAGCGGACCTCAATTCGCCAATCCTGCTGAGCTGTTGACAACCGATCGTTTCCCAAGCCTATTGGAAATGCTTCGTGACGAATACGACTTTATTATTCTCGATACGCCGCCCGTGCTGCCGGTTACCGACCCTGCTATCATTTCCGGCTACTCGGATATAATTTACATGCCGATGCGAATTCGCAATGGTGTGCAAGTCAATGCCCAGCGTGCAATCGAGGCTTTGAGTACAGTTGGTGCGAATGTTCAGGGCATCATTGTGAACGGACTGCGTAAAAAAGAGTCCGGCTACAACTACGGCGGATATGGTGGATATGGCGGATATAGGAACAAGCCCTATGGGAACTACGGCAACTACAAGGCTGCCCCAACTCCCAATGCTCAAAACTCCTCCGCATCTGATCTTTCGGAAACGGTTGGTCGGTCGTAAAGCACAAAGTTTCGCCTGAGAGATTTTGGCAGGCAAGCATTTAGCTTTGCCTGTGCTATGTCACGAAGGCAGATTGGCTCGATGTTCAGCATTTGCAATGAAGAAAGTGAGTTGCAGTGTTGTACGAATCAGGGCGACTGCTTCCCAGACCTTGGTGGCCGGCGGGAGTTCGTAGTGGGATTCGACAGAATTCCCAATGGCAGTCTCGCTAGGAATTCTGGCCAATCCCACTACATTCAGTTTTGGTAAGCAGTCCATGCGGGCTTGAAATCGGGTATCCTTAACGACAGTTATTGTCTGATCTAAAACTGGTCGGTGCCTACTCATCATGGGCTACGACAAACTATAGAGGGCTGCTCATGCGCATCTACGCGATTTTGATCGTCGTTTTTCTTGTCACGC
>CAYNJG010000099.1:0-23899 GCA_964397295.1 uncultured Pirellulaceae bacterium | reverse complement strand
CATTTATCCTAACGGTTCGGTAACACTCTCTGCATCTGCAAGATTAGTAACAGCACACTATGCCAGACAACCACGAACTACGCGTCTACGATTCCATGACCGGCCTGCTATCAGGGGAAGACAACCCCACGCCACTGGTCCAGCTGAATAAGGTTACGCCGTTCAAGCACACTAAGGTCTACGCCAAACTCGAATGGTACAACCCGTTTGGAGCCGTCAAAGATCGCGTGGCGGCGAACCTGATTCGCGACGCCGAAGAACGTGGCGTTTTGTCGCCGGGCAAGAAACTCGTTGAAGCCACTTCTGGCAACACGGGCGTCGGCCTGATCATGATGGGCAATCTCATGGGCTACTCCTTACAGACGCCGCTCTCGGATCAGATTCCGCTTGAAAAACGAACGACCCTGCGTTTCTTCGGCGCGGATGTTCAGGAACTCGACGACTCACTCTGCCCTGCACCGGGTGCACCGGAAGGAGCCATCGCCAAGGCACGTGCCACCGGCGAACAAGACGGCTGGGAAATCCTCGACCAGTACGTAAACGAAGCCAACCCGATGGCTCACTACAAAACGACTGGCCCCGAGATTTGGAAACAGACGAGCGGAAAAGTTACCCACTTCGTCGCCGGACTTGGAACGTGCGGAACGATCACGGGCACGGGAAAATTTCTCAAGGAGAAAAACACTGACGTTAAAGTGCTTGGTAGCGTACCTGAAGAAGGGCACAGCATTCCCGGTGTTCGCAGCTACCGCCAACTGCAACAAACGAAGCTCTATCGCCCAGACGAGTACGACGAAACGGTCGAGGTCAACGACAAAGAAGCGTATGAACTTTGCATGCGACTCAATCGCGAGGAAGCCATTATCGCCGGCCCCAGTTCCGGCATGAACTTGGCGGCGGCCTTCAAGCTTGTCCCCGACGAGCCCGGCAACGTCGTCGTCGTCATCTTCTGCGACAACATTTTCAAGTATGCGTCATCCGTCGTGAAACACTTTCCCGATCTCGCTCCACCGCAGAAAGATGGTGAAGACTCCGGCGCACCAAGCAAGAATGATCAATTCGTCTCGCAGTTGTTAGAGAACCTCAAGAACCCGTACGACACCGTGAAGGTCAAGGATCTCGATGCTCAATTAAAAGAAGAGAATCCAACGTATCTCATCGATATCCGCATTCCGAAGGACTTCGAAGAATCACATATCCCCGGCGCCGTGAACATTCCGCAGGACGACGTTGCGGATCGAATCGGCGAACTTCCTGAAGACCGGGACGCTCCTATCGTGACGGTGTGCAACATTGGCAAGTTTTCGAAGCACGTAACGCTACTGCTCAAATCGAAAGGTTATCGCAACGTGCGTAGCGTGAAAGGCGGCTTGAACGAATGGGTCCGCAAAGGACTCGAGACAAGCTGACCCCACCGAAGCGTCTGGCATGCAAGTTCGCCGGCGTACAGCCACCTGGGCGAACTCACACTAAATCACCGACGTACGCCTTGCGCGCACCAACAAAGCGCCCATCATTCCAATCGCCAAGGGCATCCATCCGCTTGGCTCTGGCACTGCCGCAACTAGTCTCACGTCCAAACAGTTGTAGTAGATGTCATCGCCCGGCGACGTATACGGCGCCTTGTCCGTCATTACTTGAATCAACTGAAGCGTGCAGTCTTCACACTCGACATCCGGCAATGTCAGTTCGTACTCGTACGTAAACCCAAACGGATCTTTTTCTTCATGCGGAAAAAGGTTGTCGACCAAGACAGATTCATTCGTGTGGAAGTCGTAGTAAGCCGCTGGATCTACGAAGCTGTCATCTCCGTCCTCGTCGAAACTAATTCGAAAGTAGCCAGGATGGGCAACGAACTCGTTCCATTCCAACTGAATCGTTTCGCCTGCTTCAAAAACGTGAATGATGTCGCCACGTTCCGATTGGTATCGGCCACACGGACCGGTCTTAATACTCTGCATACCAAGCCGAGTTTCATGCGATGTAATCGTTACGTGACATTCGGCTCGCTGAGTACTACTTGCAACGATGAGCACAGCGATGATCGTGTACCACGATCGATTTCGTTCCCCAATGCTTTTCGAAAACATAACGCACCTTCCAAATGAGAACGTTAAGTCAGCATGTATCGTACGCAATACCGCCAGGCAATTCCAACAATTACTCTGCTCGTTGCCTTGAAAGCGACTCCAGGTAAAGCAATAAATCGAGAACTTCCTGCTTGCTGGATCGATCCAACAACCCAGTCGGCATGGGAGAGACGTCCGCAAACGAAACATCATCGATTTCCGTTTTCGAGATTGTGATCGCGGCGTCGCTCGACAATGGATCCCGAGCAACACGCAACGATGAAGCGTTCTCCGATACCACGAAACCTTGTTGCATCTTCCCATCGGAAGTCACGATCGTTCGCATTTTGTACTCATCGGCGATCTCTTGCGAAGGATCGAGAATATGCTGCAAAAGTTCCATCCCACGCTTCGGTTTTTCGAATTTACTTAAGTCCGGCCCCATCCGCCCCCCTTTGCCTTCGCCAACTTGGTGACAAGAGAAACACGACGCGCCGAGAAACACCAATCGCCCGCGGTCGATTGAATCTCTCGAAGCATTCGGCTTAGCGGCAAGCTCAACGCTGAAATCGCTTGGTTTCCAGTTCCGAACGGGCATCTCTTCTTTTGCGAGCGATGGTGCCGATGTTCCATCTAACGACTTGATAAACATAACGAGAGAGTCCACCTGGTCGTCGCGCAAAACGCCGGCGTAGATTGGCATCCCGGCCTCTCCCTGAATCGCTCCTTTCGCCACTTTGGCATTTGGATCCAGTATCGATTCTCGTAAGTACGCTTCCTCCGCAATAACTTCTTGGCTCGAGCTCACTAGCTGACGTGTTTTCCCAAACAACTTCAGCCAACTCGGGCCGTTCTTTCCACTGGTCGTCCCGTCAACCGAGTGACAACCAATACAGCCAGCCCGCGTATAGAGTTGCGCACCTCGTTCAGCGGTCGGAGCCTGAGTGAACTCCAAAGCGTCCTGATTTTCTTTCAACTGCATATCGACTTCATTCGACGCAAAGCCATAGTTCGGTAGATCGAGGTCTCGCAAGTCATGAACCGTCAGGAACGATCGATTCTGTATCGGCGCCCCGCTAGCCGCAGCGATTTCGTAGTCGACCTCCAACTGCATCACCGTTCGCATATCAGGTATACCCAAGAACACAGACTTTCGATCGCTTGACAGCGTGGCCGAGGCTACGGGCAGCATGTCCATTCCCGGTTCGCCATTCATGCGAAAATTGCCGGATCCGTATTCTTTCGTTCGCCGGTAGTTCCAACGTCGCACTTTGTAAGAACGCGGATTCGTTGCCGACTCTTCGCCGAGCTGAGTTTGAAACTCCAACAACACTCCGCGTCGCGCCGAACGAACGTCCATCGGCTGCTTCCAAACCCGATTCGATTGATATCGAATGCGACCGAGGTAGGTTCGCTCCTTCGCGCTACTCCCCCAAATCTGAAACCCAGCTAGATAAAGCAAGCCATCCGCTGGATTCAACGCCGCGTTCAGCAGCGGCACGTCACTGATGTCGATGTCGAGTGGTGTTGCTCCACCTTGCTGAATTCCGTCCTTTATGTCGGTATGAAGTTGAAGCAACCGCGGCCGATGGTAACAGAGCACAATCGGCTGATCATTGAGTGGTCCAAGCTTCGCCTCGCGAGGCCAAACAACTCCCATAGCAGAAGAACATTCGATGTGCGGAATCCATGTCAACGGCTGGGTAACGGTCAGCGTCTCATCGTTTTTGTCGAACGGATAGCCGTAGAACTTTCCGGGTTGAACGAACGCTATCGGTGTCGACGGGACCCAGTTTCCTTGCTGATCGCACATCGCAATCGCTTCCGTCTCTGCGTCGTAGCCTAAGAATGGTTGACGAAACCCACGCGCAACGATGCTGACATCCCGTCCATCGGACGACACACGCAAGATTGAACTATAGATTTCACTTTGCCCTGGCTTCGAAATGAGAAAACTTCCATCTCGTTCCAACTCAAGGGAACATGCGAACTCGCGTGTCTCTACCGTTTGATCGATCCGCGAACAGAAGAGTTGGTGATAGTCCGCCTCTCCGTTTCCATCACGATCCAAGATCCGCCAAAGGCCACTTCTATCAAAAACGAAAATCTCGTTATCGCGAATCGCGAGACGCAGCGGCTCGTGCAAACCAGACGTAAATCGGGACCACGTGACTTCGCGAGATCCCGGTTGCAATCCACCCGCCAACCAAATGTCACCGTCAAAAGTCAGTACCACAGCACGACCGTCCTCGAAAAACTCAACGTCGGCGACTCGAACTGCTCGTCCGTACGGGTTACTAAGCGGCAGCGGAATCGACTCCAGACTTAACGAATTTTCGCTATTGCTCGCAACAATCGGCAATTGAACTTTCTTCGCCCACCGTTTCGAGACCGTGATCGGCGATTCTGAATCCGCAACTTTTTCAGAGAGTCGACAAACGATTCGAACACTGCGTTTCTCTTTTGACGCAGGAAGATCGCAAACGACATGCCCTTCCTCCACACGCAGAACACCGTCGCCGATGCACTCGAACTCCTTGATGCTCGCATTTTCCGCAAGAACAACCGTGATGGGCGACTCGTGAGCAGCGATTGCGAGCTCCCGGACAAAGCTCGAGTTCTTTATTCGCAACGTTTCTTGAATCGGAGATCCCGCCACTTCGTATTCGATCATTGCGTTCGAGATATCGACCCCGAGAAAACGACCATGCTTCGGATCGAGACCTCCACGAGTGACGCGATCTTTGGCAGAAAGCGAGTTCCTCGGATCAACAAAACGAGATGTTTGCGAATTCGATTTGAGAGGAGCACCACTCCAAACGCCCGGGTACATGCCATTCCGAAGCAAGATTGCTCCGTCCGGCTTCGGCAACGCATCGACACCCGGGCCAACTTTGTTGCCTCCGTACGGATAGCTATTCACAGCCATGTTTGTATCGAAGAACGGCGTCTTGTTCGATTTCCAAACGGTTACGACTCGCAGCAAATCAATGTCGAAGGCAACGAACACATCGCTCAACGGAAACACAAGAGCTCGCGCAGTAAGGTTCGGCGACCGTTTTGTACCCGTATCCAAGCTAGTAGAAAAACAGGGGAAATCTCGCTCGATCCAATCTAGCCAAACCGAGGCCGGCGCTTTCACCGCCTGCGCGGCGACAGGCGTAGCGAAAACCAACAACGCGAAGATCCACGCAAGACGTGTCATTCGTTACTACTACCTAGACACAGAAATGTATTGATCTGTTTTCGCATCGACTTGCGTTGCTGTACCGTCCGGCCATATGATTTCGGCGCTCTTCACGGCTGTATGTTTGCCGATCCCAAAGTGAATCGTACTTGGATGTTGGACCCAGACGGAATGTCCCGTCAAATAGTGCTGCACAAGAATGCGACTGTCGGGCAACACGACTTTGACCTTGCTTCCGTAAGCAGACTCGGGCAAATGAAAACCCATCCAGTGGTGATCGTCCTGCCAATTGTTTTTCAAAAAGTGCAACGTCGCAGCACCACTAATTGCATCAAGGTGCTCGAATAACACATCGACTTTTCCGTCCAGATCGATGTCGCCGCTAACGGTCGATCGCGAATCGAGTACCGAACCGCAATTCATCAAGAAGCCGACATTGATGAAGCCCTTGCCGTCCTGGTTCATCAGCAACGCATTGTGCTCGTAGCCATTCCATGAAACGGATCGACCAGAAAAAACGGGCGTGAGCCTTTTGAAGTATTCGCTAACCACGGGCCGGGGAAGATTCTGAGCTGGATAATATAGATCGTGACACCAATATCGAGTGCAGTAGTCTTGCGTTGTCTTGCCGCTGGTCTGGCCGTTCGCGATGTAGATATCGGGATCTCCGTCACGGTCAAAATCGAAGGTTGTGCTGCCCCAGGACCATCCTGTCCGCGCGACATCGGCGTTAAAAGGCGCTTGTTTGAGGCCTCCTTCACCGCTGAGGTACATCCGGTTGCCGTAGCCCATGTGCTTGCGGCTATCGTTCTGTTTCGGAAATGCTGTCGGCCCAAGTTGCAACTTGTCGAGCCGCCGGGCGGTCGTCGAACTCATGGCGACAAAGATAAAATCCAAGCGCCCGTCCAAGTTATAATCGCCGAACGAATGTGACATTCCATGCCCAAGACTCGTTGGCGTTAGCGACTCGGTGGCGTCAGTGAAGGTACCCGTACCATCGTTCAGAAACAGATCGTTACCGTGAAAATCATTGGTGAGCAGCAAGTCGAGATCGTTGTCGTTATCGAGATCAACGAATGAGCTGCTAAAGTTTCGGCGCGTGCTCTTGCCGCTTAGGCCCGAGATCGCAGTGACGTCACGGAAGTTTCCTTTTCCGTCGTTAATCAGCAAATACGAAGGAAAGCTATCCTTTGCGTCGTAGTACGGCGTTGGAATGTCACCGGTTTGATAGCCAACACGATTTTGGCCCATGAACACGTCCAGATCACCATCTTTGTCGATGTCGCCTGCTGTGAGGCCGACGGGATTCCGAAGCTTTTTTACAGCGATGTTTAGCACCTGCGGAGGCGTTTCAAATTTGCCGCCCTCTTCTCCGACATGCAAAGTTGGCATTCCGTTCTTTGGCGCACAAAGTAGGTCCAGCACGCCGTCGCCATTGAAGTCGCCAAAGGTTGCCGCGTTCACATTCTTCGTCGGAAACTTCACAAGCGGATCTTCGTCGAACTCCCAGCTGCCCTTGTTCCAAAGTACTTTGTTCGCGCCGACGATCGAGACTTCCGGCAACCCATCTCCGTTTAGATCCTGCAAAATGATCGGATGGATGGTCACCGGTGCAGACGATTTGCCCGAAGGATCCTGCGCGTATGCTTCCGATTTCTTGTACTCGAACACGTCTCCGCCCGTTCGACGAAGTAGTGTCATTCGGGTTGCGTTCACGGTTTTGGGTAAGAAACGTTTTGTGTTCGGATCTGGCCCCGGTTGCCACTCGACATGCAAGTCGCCTTTCAAAACGTACTTCGTCAACACTGAAGTGTTTTTTGGATCGATTTTCGTCGCGTAGATCACTGCTGACACGATCGAACGAGCTGGCGTGCTATCGGTCGGTGGCACAAACTCGGAATGGTGCCATTCCGTTTCTACAATTTTGTAGCCTTGTTGCTTGTAGGCGTCGATCAATTTCGGCCAAGCTTCTCGAGAAACCGTGTTGGTGCCATTGAAGCTGGTTCGTTCGATTCCCCAATCCAACGTTTCGCTTTTCGGATCAGAACCCAATTCAATCTGATCAAACGATACCGAAGCGAGTACTTGGAATTTGTCAGGCTGTTGAATGAGCGCGTCCCACAAATCAGTGAATGATCGCTCGTACCGTTGAGCCATCACCTCTTTGCTCCAAACCGTCTTATCGTAATAAGCGCGCATCAACTGCACTTCACGTGCATTCTTTGGCGTGCCTACTTTGGACTGGGCTCGAGACTCGAGACAACCGGCCGCTACACAAGCGATTACAAAAAAAGAAACAAAACAGTGATTTGACATAGTTTACGGAACTCGATTTCGGGCTACGTGATCTAAGAAAACTACCACATCTGTTTCCATGACCAAGTTGAGCACGCCTCCACAAACAAAAAAACCCCGCTTAGCAACGCTAAGCGGGGCAAAACATAGACAGGTGGCTGGGGGGGTCACCTGCCGCATAAACGAAGTTAGCTACGACGACGTCGGAGCAAACCGACGAACAATCCGCTAAGACCCAAAAGTGCCAAGCCCGATGGCTCTGGTACTGTTTGAGCTCCGCCGACAGTCTGCCCAAAGTTCTGCGACAGAACCAGGAAGTCAGCAAACGCAACGTCGCCACTGCAATCGATATCGCCAGTGGTGTGATCCGATGCCGCTTGACCAAAGTTCTGCGACAAGATCAAGAAGTCAGCGAATGCAACATCGCCACTGCCATCGATGTCACCCAACGTGTTTGGATCACACTCAGGACCGACGTCTCCGAAGACGAGAACACCTTCAGATGCCAATCGGCTAGTATCAACAGCAAGTCCGTCAGGAACGTTAACTGTGACATCACCAGTGAGGCTGTCTGCCGAAAGAATTTGAATTTCACCCGAGAAATCAGAAAGATCACCGTTCGCAACCAAGTTGATTGTGGCACCGTTCAGATCAAGAGCTGTTGTAGCAACATCGATCGAGCGATTAACAGTCAAGCTGTCAAACGTTCCGTCTTCGTTGATTTCGAAATCATAGGGGAAATCGCCATTCAACGTAGAAACCAAGTCAGCAGCTGTGATTACGATTCCACCAGGAGCACGTAAGTGATCCTCTGGAATTGCAAGCTCAGGAATGTCTTCAGCTTCAATGACACGATCATCACCGTTTTCGGTTGGGAACTCGATGTCTTCGTTCTCGTTCCAGTAGATGATACCAGCGTCAGTACCACCACCTTCACCGAAGATAGCTTCGACTCGGTACCAGCAAAGGTCCGAGGCGTTCGCAGCGTCATCGCAGTTGCCGTCTTCAGGAACATCGATATCGATTGGCACGTACTCACCAGGGAAGCCACCGTCGTTGGCGTCACGCTGCAAGTTTGTCCAAGCGTTGTCGTTGATCAGAACTTCATCTTCGCTGAATTCACCGTCACGGTTTACGTCGACTGCGAATACGGTCAAGTCATCAACACCGTCAGTGAACAGGTACTCACCATCACGAGGGAAACGAAGTTCACCTGTTAGACCAACCGTGTAGTTGTTGTTGTCACTATCACCCCAAGTTCCGCCAGCGTTAGGTCGCTCTTGGCCGATGATTTCGGCTGGATATTGCGGAGCTTCCGTAGTTCCACCTTCCAACGCTGCTTGGTTACCTGTCCACCAGGTGTTTTGAGGGTTGAAGGCTGGAACATCTGGATCTTCTATCGCCCCAGCGTTGAGGTCGTAGAAATCCGCGGCAGCGTCGATAGATCCAGGATTGTTGATGTCGTACCAGTGGTGAAGCAAACCTGGTTGAACTTCGCCAACAGCTTCGGTCGTCACGTTCGTTGCTGAACCATTGATCGTTTGGCCAACGCCAACTGGAATAGCAACCGCAGGGATGGTTTGAGGAACTCGCAAGTCCCAGCTCCCTGATATTGCGTCTGGATCCCCAAGAAGGTCCCAATCGTTGTCTGGAGATGGGCGATCTAACTCATCGGCGGTTAACTGATCAGCGTCGATGCTATAGATTTCATCGAGGTCAATGTAGAAGACCTCAAAGTTGTCACCACCACCACGCTCCCACATCGAAACGTTGATCGTAGTTTCAAGTGGCTCGGATAGAGAGAACGAACCCCAACTTGGACGATAACCACGGTTGCCGTCGAACGTTAGTCGATCGGTACCGATGATTGGTGCATCCGCGGGATCCCAAACGCGATCGCCCTCGAAGCTTGTGATAAATTCAACGCCAGGAATTTGCAGCTGACCACCGTCATCACTACCCCAACCAACGGCCCACTCACCAGCTGGAATCGTTATTTCAGCGATACCACGAGTAACAAAGTCATCAACTACGTCGATAGGCCATGGATTGTTGAATGGCCATGGTCCACCGTTGAAGTCGATGAACTCGGCTGAGCTGTCGTTTACTTGTAGAACCTCACCCTGGGAAAGCACGTTGTCGTGCGTGTCGAGGCTATTGATCGTGCCCGCGCTGTCAATGACGCGGATGAACCAGCCTGGATCGCCAGGCACAGGTTCTTGCGCCAATGCGATTGACGCGAGGCAACTAACGATAAGGGCGAGACCAACTCGCCACCAACTAGAAAATCTCATCTTTCCAACCTCTCAAAAATAAACATGTGGACGATTGCGGTCACGATGTCGCAGATCGATACACGCTCGCGTGCAAAACTGGACACATCGTGACTTTTTGATACACCGAAAGGATAATTTGGCCCCCATATCGCTACAACCATCAAAACCGAAAGAAGTGGAAAATTGTAAAGTTTTCGCGTTATCGTTAAGACATCGAAACTTAGTTTTTTGCTTTGCCGATAGAAGAGGCGATCAACAAGACCGCAACGAATAGCAAAGCCGCACCTAGTGGCACTGCAAGAATACCGAGTCCTGGATCTCCATCGTAGGTTGACCAACCACCGGCGAAGAACCCAATTGGCATCAAGATCGTTCCGATCGAAAGACAACGCGATTGTGTGCTAGAGAACACTAATACTCTGCCTACGCTGTAAATCGATGCGGCGTAAGCGATATGAATTAACGAAAGGAGCGTTCCGTGCGCATGAGCTAACGTCCACATCAATCGTCGCGTCGCGTTTTGTTCACCGATGTACCACTGGACCTTAAATCCGTGCATCGACTCCAGCAGAATGCCCACGGTCAAGAACAGAAGAAGCGACCACCAGCCAAACCGAAGATGACGTGTTACCAATTCGCACACAGCATCGTCCGTCGAAGGAGCCGTGCCCTTCGTATCGTGCCGTTTCTTAGAGTCCCGTTTATTCATACCAAATCGTCTATTCCAGTAAATCGACCGGACGGTCATCACGCTGTTGCTGGATCTTCTTTAGCTCATCCAATTTCAACCGATGCTGGTCGTCAATCAGTGTTGCCGCGTTTCTCTGCGGCGTGTCGGCGTCCTGCCAATGCTGTAACGCTTCATCCCGTTTGCTGGTTTGGTTCTTGATCGCAAAGTCGTATTCGAAATTCTCAAACGCCGCCAGCGTTTTCATCGAACGAAACGCAATATATCGAACCACTGCGTACGGATCATCCAACAGCTGAGCCAGAGCCCCGCCGAGCCAGTCACGACCGGAAACTTCTTGCGCAGGCGTCCAACCCATGTGCCATGCAGCAATCGCACGCTGTCCCGCGTCACCTTTTAACAGATCCAACAATGTCGCCGAGACAGTTCTTTGTTGCTCATTAAGTTTCGGTTTCGTTTGACCGTACCAGTCACTCAAGTACTCAGAAGTCCATTCCAATGTCTCGTTGAGATGACAAAGGTTGCATGCCTGCGGCCTCCCAGACTTTAACGTTGTCGCAACGTTGGGCGAATCGATTTCGTGACTGCGAATCGCCTTTAGCAAGCCATAGGTCGTGTGCGGCATGTGGCAGTTGTAGCAAACACTGCCCGACGACGATTCCTCATGATGCGTATGGTCCGAAACGTTGTTACCGATTTCTTCGTGGCACTGGACGCATGCGGTATTGCCAGACATTTCAGTTTTGATTTGATCGTTGGGATCGCTTTCATGCATGGAGTGGCATGACAAACATGACAATTCGCCTTGCTGATAACACGGAGTTTCCAACAGCCCGTTGTATTCTCGGCCTGAGACGCGAACCATGCCGTCTCTCCAAAAGTACGAGTCGAAAAAATCCTGTCCCATCGATCCATGCCATGCTTGTCTTGCATTGGCCGGATGCCGCGCAACGATACGCGAATCTTCTAACTCCTCGCCGGGCCGGAACGCAAATCCATGCTGACTCCATGCATCACGATCTTGTTCACGCGTTACGCCATGACATTGCCCACAGACCTGCGTTGATTTCTTCGAATCGCACTTTGCTGGGTTAATGATTCTGGCAGGTGACTCGTCCGACAGATGACCCTGGTACCGAGTAAGCGGATTGCTGTAGTACTCAATATGTTCCGCGGCAGGACCGTGGCATGCTTCACAAGAGATCCCCAACTCCGCGACTTTCGTATTCGCATGATTGGCATTCACGCTGACCTTTGCTTGACCATGCGTTGCGTGACATGCAATACAACCGTCGTTCCACGGCCGCACGCTTTCCGGCTGATTACCGATCGAAGGAGGCATCATGAACACGTCGTTGCGGCGTGCCCAACGCTGGTCTTCCAACAGATACACGAAAGGGAAGTTATGGAGCATATTCCCGCTGCCACCGCTTACCCAATAAACCTGGTAGTGATGCGAACCAGTCGTCTGCAGAACTTTGGTGCTACGTGCTCCAACTTGAGTAATCCAGAACTCATCATCCTTCTTGGACAGATAAAACTTCTTGTCAAAATACTCGAGAGTCACATTGTCAAAATCGCCCAGCACCGATTCGGGACTAGCCACTTGTGTCATCGTGCGATGAAATGTCCGATGCCAACTCTCATATTCCCCGGGGTGACATGCCTTACAAGCATCCGAAGACACATAGCCAGCATCGTTCGAACGGGTTGGCGAAACGACTTTTCGATGTTCAGAAATCGCCCTTCGTTCGTTCGTTTGCTTCGCACGAATAACGGCCGAGGCTACGCACACTACCGAGATGGCAGCAATCAGCATGAAAACGATGCGACGATGTGCCTCTGCGCCGATGCTCACTGATGGAGTTCCGAATAGTTTAAGTGTAACACGTAAAACGAACCGAGAAATTATTGCCCCATGATACACGCAGCGAAATGGCCAGCTACACTGGAAACATCTAATGGGAACATTTCTTGTCGAGCAAACTCGATTTGGCAAATGAGGAAAAGCAGATGATTGGCGGTGCCCTTCGCTTACGGTCGCACGTTGCACTGCGCTGTGCCGTGGGATTTTCACTCGGCGCTTTGCTGCTCTTTTCGATCGGTTGCAAACAGAAATCGACGGAATCAACGGCCGCTGATGGGATCAACGAAAAACGTTTGCCGCTGCCGTCCATTGCGGGACTTGCTCCGCTTGACGCGGCCTTGGATGAGAAGCGTCAGAAGGAAGTGTGGGACGCGGAACACGCAACGCATCTGATCGAGCACCGACTGGGCGTCCGATTTCGGGAGCTGCTAGGTTCTCGTTCGCCAGACCTCGCAAGGCTTTTCGCCGAAGACGCTACCTTCCAAACCATGGATTGGCAACAAGCATCCGCCACCAACGTTAGTAGCATTCGTTCGCTCAAGACAAAACCGGAAGCGAAAAAGACATCAGCCACTCGTGACGAAATGATCAGCTGGCTATTTGACTTGCATTCAACTTCATCTTCCGAAAGCAAGTACGCCTTCCGGGTACTTGCGATTCAGGCAGCCGAAGAGCAGCCGAACACGTGGCAAGCAAAGATGTTGCTTAAGTCACAGAGCAAACAGTCATCTGCGAAGAAACTCATCGAGTCGAAGCACAGCGTCACCTTCCGTTGGAACGACGTCGACGAATTGGAAACATCGCCCGCCATCCAAGGTTGGCAAGTCGATTCGGTGCGCGTCGCCGAATCACCTGCGGACTTGATGGCGGAAGTCACCTCACCCGCCGGCTTGGCTCAGATTCCGATCCAAGATAATTGGCGATTATCGAGTGACAAAACGCCGCAGATGATTCGGTTCCAAATGGCCGTGGCGGACTATGATCAAGACGGACTGTTGGACATTGCAATCTCCAGTGCCGGCAACAATCTGCTACTGCATTTTGAGGGCGGTAGATTTCGACCAGTCACGTCACGACTTGGCATTGACTCAATGTCTCGCGGAAAACACGTTGATATCTCGACGAGTTGGCTCGACTACGACAACGACGGTTACCCCGATTTGATCTTGGGAGGCCGCGTCTATCACAATGAGCAAGGAAAACGCTTCGTTGATGTGACTTCGAAATCAGGAATCCAATTTCGTCCGCACCACATGGGCTGCGCCGTTGCCGACTACAACATGGACGGGCTACTCGACGTTTATTTCATCTACGCCCACGACGCAACAAATGCAGTCAAAACTAACAAAGCTTGGATTGGCGACGAACAGAGCGGCGGTCGCAATCAACTTTGGAAAAACCAAGGTGACGGAACATTTGTCGACGCCACCGAAGAAGCCGGAGTCGCTGGTGGCAAGCGACAAAGCTTCGCGGCGAATTGGCTGTACGCTGACGAAGACGCATTTCCCGATCTGTACGTAGCCAACGATTTTGGAACGAATTCGCTTTTTCGAAATCGCGGCGACGGTACGTTTGAAGACGTCTCGGCATCGTCTGGCACATCAGACTTTGCGACCAGCATGGGCGTTGCATCCGGCGACTTGGACAACGACGGCACGTCGGAAATCTACGTCGCCAACATGTATTCCAAAATGGGCCGACGAATCGTGGGGCAAGTGAAAAACGAAGACTATCCTCCCGGCGTCTATCCGCGTTTGCAAGGCGCTTGTGCCGGCAGTCGCTTGTACCGCCTGAACCAAAATGCCAGTAATGCAATCGAATTCAGCGAACAGGCCGGCGTTAACCAAATCGGCTGGGCTTACGCTCCAGCGATGGCGGACTTCAACAACGATGGCTTGCTTGACCTGTACGCGACGTGCGGCTTCCTGAGCGTTGACCGCACAAAGCCAGATGGATGAACGTGCCTTTGGCGGGCTGTCGTGACACAGCCACTAGATCGTTCTTGTCGAATACCACAGATCGGAAACCTGGATACTGCGACCGGTGAATTCTGGCGAGAGAACACATTCGAAATGGGACGAGGAAAAGACAACCTAAGTGCATATGAACCCAACCGCATGTACTTGAACCTAGACGGCAAACGCTTTTTAGATTGTTCGTTTGGATCCGGTTGTGATATCGACGCTGACTCGCGATCTGTTGCCGCCGCAGACTTTAACCGCGATGGAGCCCCCGACCTTCTCGTAGGATCTGTCGGCGGCGGACCGTTGCGAATGTTTGCTAACCAATTTAAAGACGGCCACCACTCGGTACGGCTTCAGCTGATCGGCACCAAGTCCAATCGCTCAGCAATCGGCGCTCGCGCGGTAGTGAAAGCCGGTGGTCGCAAGATCGTGCGAGATCTCTTTCCAGCCAACGGATGCTTGGGCCAAGGCCCGGCTGAAATGTTAATTGGCACGGGAACCGCTGACAAAATCGAATCGGTGGAAATTCGTTGGCCGAACGGAGCCACGCAGACTCTATCCAACGTCAAGGTGGACGGCGTTGTCACCATCGAAGAAGGCAAGAGCGACTTCCAGTTTTCGTCGTACAGCGAAGCACAATCCAAAGCGGCGGCAAACGCCCAACGGAGCACGTCGATCACAATCGACGCTCCAAAATTTGTATCGGCGAACCAATCGACGCTCGCTGGTGACGACCGCGTTCTTGGACTCTCACTGCAAAACGAAACACACGCCTATCCGATTCGATTCATGAATTCACACCAACTGTGTCACGATGAAGTTGCAGGAACACCCGTTCTCGTTTCGTACTGCCCCTCATCGGGAGCCAGCACTGCCTTCCAACGAGAACTGAAGAACTCCGAGCGAACGTTCAACCTGACTTTTAACGTCGTCGGAATGCTGCAAGGTGTGGGCTACAACGTGCTCCGTGATCGCGAAACGAAATCACTTTGGAACCCGCTCACCGGGCAGTGCCTTAAGGGCCCCCTACAGGGCACGATATTAAAACGTGTCCCACTGTTCGTGACCGATTTGCAACACTGGAACCAATTGAATCCGTCGACGAAGATTCTTGCACCACTGCAAACGGAATACGCCGAAGTCGACGGCAGCAATTCCGGTTCAAAGTTTGTGAAAAACGTACGCGATTCATGTGCTCCGGATGAATTGGGCATTGGCGTTCGCGGAACGACACAACAACTGTTCGTCCCACTGACTGGTCTCAGCCGATTCTCAGGCAACTTCATCAGCGGACAGCTCGACGATCGCAAAATTGTGATCTTCTTTGACGCAACTCGATCGGCTGCGAATTGCTTCTACACATCCGCGGCTGGGGGAACTCGAGAGCTAAAGTTCTCGCAGGCAAATTCAGCTGCTGGTCGCTATGTCACCGAAGATGGCGATGCGTATGACATCATGGGTCGCTGCGTCCAAGGCAAGAACAAAGGGAAACGCCTTCCTGCGATCGCAAATTCAAGCGTCTTGCGTTGGTATGCGTGGAATCTCACGTACCCGAAAACGTTCGTGTTGAAGAAGTCCAACTAACGCGCAACTAACGAAGACGGCACCGTTGCGGCGACGTTATTTCGGCGACATTGCGTGATACTGATCGATTGCCGGTTTCACGCTTTCCGTTTTCGAACCGCCGGGCCAGTGAACCTCAACTCGCTCGACGGAGGTTTCGTCACCAATTCCGAAGTGCAACCAGTTCAGGTGCTGCGCCCAAACCGAATGGCCAGTCACATAGTGCTGCGTCAAATTGCGACCATCTGCCAGCGAAACAACGACCTTCGCTCCTAGCGGCGATGCCTTTGCATTCGCTTTCGACTCCAGTTTGACGCCGATCCAATGGTTCGTGTCTTCCCACTGGTTTCGCACGAAGTACAAATTGCGCTGGTCTGTTCTACGATCAGAATGCTCTACCAGCAAATCAACGCGACCATCTCCGTCAATGTCGCCGCTGACGGTCGTGCGTGAATCGAACTCGAACGAACAATCCATCAAGAAGCCAACATTCACGAACCCCTTGCCATCCAGGTTCATCAGCAATGCGTTGTGCTCATAGCCGTTCCATGAAATCGCGTTTCCAGAAAACAGCGGCTGCATGTTGGAAAACAGTTCTTGGATCGCCTTGTCGGGTCGCTCGCCTTCCTTATAGTAAATGTCGTGACACCAAAAACGCGTGCAGTAGTCTTTTGTCGTTTTGCCGCTCGTCTGTCCGTTGACAATGTAGATGTCTTGGTCGCCGTCGCGGTCAAAATCGAGCGTAGTGCTACCCCACGACCAACCCGTTCGCGCACAGGTGTCATTGAATTCGGCTTGGCTAAAGCCATTACTATCTCGCACGAACAAGCGATTCCCGTAGCCCATTTTCATCCGAGCTTGGTTGTAGTCAGGAAACTCCTCGCGACCGAGCCCCATTTTCTCCAGCCGCCGCGCGGTCGTGGAACTCATGCCAATCGTAATAAAGTCAAGCTTTCCATCCAGGTTGTAATCGCCGAAACTGTGCGACATGCCGAACGCAAAACCTAGCGGCTTCAGCGTGTCGGTCGCGTCTGTGAAACTTCCCTTGTTGGCATCGTTTAGCAATAGATCCGTACCCCAGAAATCGCTGGTCAACAACAGATCCAAATCAGCATCGTCATCCAGATCGACGAACGACGCACTAAAATTCCTGCGTCGCGCCTTCTTCCCAAAGCCTGCAAAGCTGGTGATGTCGCGGAATTCTCCACCGCCTTCGTTGATCAGTAAGTGAGACGGATAGCTGTCTGCCGCATCGTAATACGGCGTTGGAATCTCGCCGTTTTGATAGCCGTGCTTTTGTTGCCCGATGAAAAGGTCAGGCTTACCATCGCCATCGATATCCCCGGCTGCGATCGCGGCAGGAATGCGAAACTTCCCGGCAGAGCGTACCGGAACGCCTGGCGTTCGAAATTGGCCGCCCTCGGAGCCCTTCAAGAAATAGACGTAGTCGTTCTTTCCGGCCGCGACGAAATCCGTGATTCCGTCGTCATCAAAATCAGCCAGGACACCAGCGTTCACGTGACGCACGGGGAATTCGCAGAACTTCTCTTTCTTAAATTTCCAATCGCCTTGGTTCCAATAAACGATATTAAATCCACCAGCGATAACTTCAGGAAGGCCATCGTTGTTGAGGTCATGTATCATTACCGGATGGATCGTCGTCGGTGACTTCTGTCCGCGCTGGTCACATTGAAAATTCTCGACGAGTTTCGTTTGGAACGCTGGCTTCCCACGACGCCGGTAGACCTTCAAATCGCTCGCATCGATCGATTTAACAACCTTTACCTGGCCAGACGTCTTCTGCCATTCCAAGTGCAAGTGCCCTCGAACGACAAAACGGCTGTCCGTCTTTTCCTGCGTCGCGTGAATCACCACCGACACAGCCGACCGAGCCAACGCATCCGTCGTTGCAGGATGGAACTCTTGATGGTGCCATTCGGTTTCGATGACCTTGTAGCCATCGTTTTCATAGGACGTCAGCAATTTGACGAACTGCTCACGCGTGAGCGGGTGCTCGGTTTCATCACCCGTGATCGTCTCAATGCCGTGATCAAGCGTTTTCTTTTTGACGCCGTTAGCAAACGTGATGGATTCGAATTGAAACTCACGCAGGACTTCGAACTTGTCTTTTCGGTGAATCAAGTTGTCCCACAACTTGACGAACGTGTTCTCGTGCTCTTGAGCAATAAGCTCTGTCCGCCAGACAGTCTTGTCTAGTTCTTGCCGGGCTTTCACCAGTTGCGATGCCGTCGAGATCACTTCTTGACCGACACTCGACTGGACGAGGATAGCGATCGTTAAAATGGCGATCACGTTCCCTCCAAATCGTCTCAACGTTCTATTTAACATGTTCTTCTGTACCATTTTCGGTCCGCGTCGCAGAGGCAAAGTCGAAACTGCTTTTACTTGTAGTCTAGCTTTTGAAAGAGCTAATTGGCGTAGTAAAATATCGAGTATACCCTGCGATCGAACCTTGATTCACCCAGTTAACTGCAATCGATCCGGACGGTGTATCATAGAACCTTTCCAGTACCGTGAACCGGGTTAGAAAAAGATGCGTATTCGGGCGTTAGCTGTGATTGGATGTGTGGCGATACTCGCCGCGACAGTGATCTGGATACGTCAGCCGAACAGCACCGAAGCCCACGTCGATCCAACCAAAACGCCGACACCCACACCGACTTCATCGAACGTTTTTCCCAAGCGAACCAGTGCGGGATACGTTTCTTCGAATGCCTGCGTTAGCTGCCATCCGAACGAGCACTCCAGTTGGCACGATTCATTTCATCGCACGATGACCCAACCGGCGACGCCTGACACGGTAGTCGCCTCATTCGACAACGTCTCACTCGAGACCGGCGGACAGACCGCTCAGTTAGAACGTCGTGGAGACGAATTCTGGGTCAACGCTGTCGACCAGAGCTGGGAGCAAGCAAAGTTCGGCGAATGGGCACGAACTCGGGGAACCACCGCGCCCGATCCATTCGATTCCGAGCAACCAGCGCCTCGTGTTGAAGGGAAAGTTGTGATGACGACAGGCTCGCATCACTTTCAAGCTTACTGGATCAAAGGGAAAGAAGGCCGCGAGCTGTGGCAATTTCCGTGGCGTTACAACATCGCGGAAGAACGCTGGGTCCATCGCAAAGACGTTTTTCTAACGCCGCCCGAATGGCGACCTGGAATGTGGTTTCGCGTATGGAACAGTCAGTGCATTTATTGTCACAGCACAGGTCCGTACCCTGGCAAGGATTTGCGTTCCGGCGTAATGGAACAAACGGAAGTTACCGAACTGGGAATCGCTTGCGAAGCATGTCACGGTCCGGCGGAAGATCACATCGCCTTTCACGAAACACTTTCGCTCGAATACGCGAAGAAGGAAAATCTCGTTGATCCGATTATCAATCCAGCAAAACTGCCGCACGAGGCTTCGTCGCAGATTTGCGGCTCTTGCCATTCTCACTTTACCCACGGCGATCCCGAACTGTCCGTGCACGGCCCACAGTTCCGACCGGGCGAAGATCTGTTTAAGTTCGGGAAACTCGAAACCGCACCGCCAAGACCACAAGTTATGACGCGGTTCTGGGGAGACGGCTTCAATCGTAGCGGCGGTAGAGAATTCAGCGGCATGTCGGCTTCGAAGTGTTACACGCAGGGCGAGATGGCATGCACGAGTTGCCACAGCATGCACCAAAGTGATCCCAACGATCAACTCTCGGAAACAGGTCTCTCGGCCGAGGCGTGTTTGCAATGCCACGCAGAGTACCGCGACGAAAAAACACTGACCGAACACACGCACCACACAGCAAATTCCAGCGGCAGCGATTGCTACAATTGCCACATGCCACACACGAACTATGCACTGTACAAGGGCATCCGCAGCCATCGGGTTGGCGTACCGAAGGTTGCTCCGCTGGAGTCGAACGCGCGGCCCAACGCGTGCAATTTGTGTCACCTAGA
Organism: uncultured Pirellulaceae bacterium; assembly: GCA_964397295.1. Taxonomy (GTDB): domain Bacteria; phylum Planctomycetota; class Planctomycetia; order Pirellulales; family Pirellulaceae; genus CAYNJG01. Next base: position 4,033 of record CAYNJG010000099.1, on the reverse strand, counting down.
CCAAACGCAGCTATGGACGTCGGAACACTTGAAAGAGTGGTATGACATTTCGAGTCCGTATCTGTTTCCGGACGACGAAAAGATCGCGGTCGGCCCACTCTGGGCATTGAAAGGAGATGCAGGCCAACGAGTCATCATGGCGTGGCATCTTGGTTGGCAGCCAGCTCGTGAAGCTTCTGGCAGCGAATGGATGGTGCCGGTGATCATGCAGTTGATGAAAGATCCGTACGCAGCCGTTCGCTGGATCGCCTACGATTCGTTGCGTAAAACTCCGCTATTCGCTGATACGAAATTCGATTTCGATGCCGAGGAAGAAGAAAGAAACAGAACGCTTTCTGAAATTGATGCTCAGATGCAATCGCTCGAATCTTCGGTCACGCATGATACTTCCGCACGACTCCGTCTCTTGCTAGACGAAAACAACGAGCAAGATATCAAACGCATCAAAGAACTGATTCTCTTCCGCGACAACCGCATGGTCTCTGGCGTGGAATGACAGACTACCAACTGACTTAGTTAGGATTTGAGATGAACGAAGCTACGACCTCCCGAAGAGAAGCCATACGTAATTCCATCCAATTGGGCGCGGCAGTCGTCACCGGAGCGTTGTTATCTCATCAAACATTTGCGGCTGAACAACAAGCTAAATTCACGATGGATCTGGTGGGCGGCGCGATTGGTGTTGACGCTTCGCCAGCGGAACTCATCCAGCTCGCTGCAAAGCACGGATTCGGGTCCGTCCAGCCAAACCACCGCCACCTCATGAAGCTATCCAACGCTCAGCTCGAAGAACTTCACGCACAGCTAAAGAACGATGGCCTCGTCTGGGGCGCCGCGAACATGCCCGTCGAATTTCGCAAAGACCAACAGCAATTCGATGCAGGGATGAAGGAGCTGTCGGACATTTCCAAAGCTTACAAGCGAGCCGGCGTAAATCGCATCAGCACCTGGCTTCGGCCTTATCACGAGTCGCTCACTTATAACCAAAATTTTAAGCAGCACACGACGCGGCTGCGAGAAGTCGCCAAAGTCGTTGGCGATCAAGGACTTCGCTTCGGCGTAGAATACGTGGGCACGAAAACGCTTTGGACGAAGTCGAATTACTCCTTTATTCATACAATGCAGGAAACCAAGGAACTGATCACGGCCACGCAAGCAGACAATATGGGCTTTGTGCTCGACTCGTGGCACTGGTACTGCGCCGGCGAAACGAAAGACGACCTACTAACGCTAAAGAACAAAGACGTCGTAGCGTGTGACCTAAACGACGCACCGGCAGGGATTCCGGTGGACCAACAAGTGGACAATCGCCGCGAGCTTCCGGCCACGACCGGTACGATCGATGTGAAATCGTTTTTATCTGCGCTAGTCGAGATTGGTTACGATGGCCCCATCCGTGCCGAGCCCTTCAATCAACCACTGAATGAAATGGATAACGATGCCGCGTGTATGGCAACGTCCAAGGCAATTTCGAAAGCGTTTGCCATGGTTGGCGTCTAACTGAACATTTGGTAACTGCCCACCGCATCGAACGCGTTCTCGTAGTGCTCGATGTTGGGTTTGCGTTGCGTCTTCGGCCAAGTCACAGCCACAACATCGAACCGTGCCGAACAGGAGTCGAGCAAGTTGTGGTGCTTAAGATAAGCCATTGCGATACGCGTTATTCGCTTTTGTTTTTCCGGTGTCACGGCCTCTGCCGGATGACCGCGATCGTGTGAAGCACGTGTCTTTACTTCCACAAAAACCACTCGCGTCTTTTGACGATCGACCGCAATGATGTCGATCTCACCATAGATGTTTCTTGCGGACGCTTCGATGATGTGCATCCGCTTTTGCCGGCGCAAAAACCTTACTGCGATGCGCTCGCCTTTAGCACCCAACGTCGAGCGACGTCGTTGCCAGCGTCGAACGGTTTCGATGAAACGCTGCCAAGATTCTCGTATTGCGTTGAACCCTAACTTCTTTTCCATAACGCGAGGTCCATTCCCGAAACAGCATCAGACTACACCTACACTTCGGCTCAGCCGTTTGTAACAAACCATACACTGTTCATGGAATTTTTTTGACGGTCCAGCCACATCCCTTTAAACTCACCCTCCTTTGGGGTTGTGAACTTATTTTACGCTTGAGGACATTAACATGAAGAACGTTCTGGGGAGTGGAATCAACAATTGGCGGAGACTAGCTTGGGCTGTGGTGCCTGTGGGATTCGCGTTGCTCGGCAGTATTCCTGTCGCAAATGCACAAATCGCAGACGGCCTCCATGGCTATTGGCCGTTTGACCAAACCGAAGGTGACATCGCTGACAATCTTGGCTCTAGTGGTGTCCCGGCGAACCTTTTCGGTCCCGATTGGGTAGTGGATGAAGGACGAACGGCTCTCGAATTCTTCCGAGACGAATCCGACTATGTACAAACCAACGTATTCGTGAATCCTCTTGCAATCGACGAAGACTTGGCAGAACCCGGCCAACTTGTCGATTACTCTTGGTCGTTCTGGGCTAGGAACGGAGAGGGTAACGGAAACAATGACACCGTGTTTGGAAACCGTTTCAATGGCGATGGCGACTATCGAACGTTCATTAAGTTTACTCCGACGAACTTTGAGTACGATCGCCAGGATCCGGGACCAGAAAACGTTTCTCTGAATGGCGGTGCACAGATCTCTTCCGAGTGGACGCACCACGCCATTGTCAAAACGGGCCCAACGCTCACGTACTATCTCAATGGTGAAGAGGAAAATATTCTTGATCTAGAGGATGAGCTTGCGGTGCAAAATCCTCAGCCTATTTTCTTCGGCGGCGATGAAACGAGAGAAAACTGGACTGGACTGATCGACGATGCGGCAGTTTGGGAACGAGCGATTGGTCTGGACGAAGTAGCGGCCATCTTTGAGGCGGGTACTGAAGGTATTGGATCGTTAATCGGAGATGTTGAAGTCCCGTTGCCGCCGGTTGCAGGACGTGACACGGTTGGAACGACCGTTATCTCAGGTTCCCGCGCTAACCAAGTGTTTGGGGAAGCTGGTCCAAACGTTCCTGGCTTGGGCCAAAGTTGGTACCAGGTCGGCAACCCTGGAAACAAAGCAGGCATTGATGCTGCCGTCGAAAACAACGACCGCATAGTTCCTTTCTTCCATGGTTCCAATGGAACGTGGTGGTCTGGAAGCCAAACGCTGCCTGACATTCAAAACTATCCCGTAGAGACGGAGGTTGCGGGTGTTTTTGAAGGTGACAATCGAGACCAGTACATTGCGATCCTCACTGGAGACATCCTGATCGAAGAATCCGGACCGATCCGATTCCTAGACGGTGTGGACGACTATACCTACCTAGCGATTGACACGGACCGGAGTGGTGTTGCTGGTGACAGTGAGGAAGAAATACTCATCAACGATAACTCTTGGACAAACGCTGTCAGCATTGCCAACGGTGGTGCCGAAATTGTCGAGGTGGATTTCGAAGACATCGCTGAAGGCGGTGAATGGTTGGCAATTGAATTCAATATGGGCGAAGGCGGTGGTGGTGACCACGGCATACTCTATTGGGACTTCAATGATGAATTCGAATTATTCCCCATCGAGAGGGGTGAGGGAATCGTATTCGAAGAAGATGCAGTTGAACTTCAAATCCCCGACACCCACCTTCGTGGTCCGGATAGTCCAGCGCCGTTGCTTAGTGGTGATGCCGTTGGAACTGCCCCAGTATCACCTCGCGGTTGGGAGATCGATGTCGATCCAGCTGCCGGAGTGGCTGATGTCTTCCAGCTAGAGAATCCTGACGAAGATATCTTCACGACGATCCTGGACGTCGACGGCTTGGAGCTGCACATCAACAACATCGGTGACACACCCGAGGAAGGTGCATCGTTCTTAGTTATTGACGCCGATCAGATTGTTGGTACGCCAACCATCGCTACGGAAGGTTGGAGCTTTGACCCAGCAACGGGATCAATTGTCTTCGGTGACGTTGCGTCGTGTAATCCGAATACGCTCGGTGATATCGACGGCAGCGGAGATGTTGCGTTCGCCGATT
>CAYNJG010000098.1:0-24065 GCA_964397295.1 uncultured Pirellulaceae bacterium | reverse complement strand
ACCATTGCGCCTGTTACTAGTCGATGATCATGCGGTTATGCGGTCAGGCTTAGCCAATATGCTCAACGCTAGAGACGAATTTCAAGTGGTTGCGGAAGCGGGCAATGGCCGCCAAGCACTCGAGCTACATCAGCTACATCAACCAGACATCACGTTAATGGACGTTGTGATGCCCGACATCGGCGGAATTGAGAGTCTGAAAATGATCAAGGAGGTTGCACCCGAGTCACCAGTCCTGATGCTCAGTTCGTCGGAGCTAGAACACGACATCTTTCAAGCGATGGAATCCGGTGCGGACGGGTACATTACAAAAACAGCATCACCAACAGAGCTGATTCAATCAATCTTGGCAGTCGCCCGAGGCGAGACCTACATCAGCGACGAGGTTTCGCGTCGACTTAATGACTACTCGGATGCTCCACAACTAACCCCGCGTGAATTGGAAGCGCTCCAGCATCTGCGACACGGAATGAGCAACGCGGGCATTGGAGAGGCTCTTGGAATTACGGCACGAACAGCAAAAGCCCATGTGGCGTCAATACTACTGAAGCTGAGAGCCAGAGACCGAGCAGAAGCGGTGGCTCACGGGTTCGAACAAGGCTTGCTTCGGTAGGTCAAATTTATTGATCGTTTTTCATAGAATCACGAGAAGGTACACGCAATTCTTGACCGAAATGGCTATTCTTGTCGGTAACTTCCAAACCTGTGGTTGATCTCACACCTATTTCGACCCCGTGGCCAATCGGCCAATTGATGACCCACCATCACCGATTATGCTGAAAGATCGGATACAGCGGGCTGCGCGATTTGTGCTTAGTATTACATCGAGCCATTTTATCGCTCGGACTCCGGAAATAGCTTAGAACGAGGTCAATCGTTCAACTAGCAGGCACGCTAACGCAATCACCTAAAGCATTCGTCGACTCAGAACTTTAGACGTCCGTCTTTCGAACGTCTTACTCGATGTTTTGAATCAATGCACTTAGGTGTTTTTTTTAACGCACATCAAACATCCATTTGTAAATTCGAGGAACTAATGACGAAATCACGCACTCCAATCTTCTTTGCTGCGCTGGCTTTCTTAGTCACCGCACCCCTGATAGCCCAAGCCGATGTGATCAATTTTTACACAGGTGCCACAGGCGATCTCGCAAGCGATTTAGCAGTGTTTGATGCCGTTCAAGATTTTGGCGACGGCGTGAACTCTTACGGAGTATTCAACATAGACGCAGCAGACAGTCCGTTTGGCGATGGAAACGCCGTTCGACTAGTCGATTTGTACGATGGCGACAAACCAGAGATACAAGGTGAATTTGCGGAACCAATCTTCGAGCCATTCAGAATCGATTTTCAGTCGTTCGACCAAAGTCCAGCAAGCAGCAGCAGTGCGATTCGCTTCCGAATGGCTAACTCTGGCCAAAGCATTTCATCAGAAGGACGCTCTGCGTTCTCGCTTTCTTGGCAGGCAGACGGAAAAGTGTCTGCGAAGTACCAAGGCAACGCTGACGACAATCCTTCGGACGTTGACACGACTTCATCAGACGCATTGGTTGGTGTGCAAGACATAACGATGGTTGCCAACGGTGCACTATCTGGAGATTACACTTACAGCCTTTTCGGCATCGAACGAACCCTAAATCCACTGTCGTACGATGTCTATATCAATGGTGAACTGCTAAACAGCAGCATGGAAGGCGATGACAAGCACGAAGAATTCATGAACGGCATGGCTTTTCACACGCTACGAAGTACGGACTACGACCCAGCATTGGGCATTCAGCGTTTTGGATTGATTGGAAGCAGTAACTCCAATACGGATCCTGACGTTCTGTACGACAACATCACGTTTTTCACAGGCGCTGACATTGCTCCAGTTCCGGAGCCAGGTTCTTCACTTCTGTTGCTGGTCGGCTCATCGGTCTGGATGCTCGGACGTCGACGTCGCCAACAGTAGTTAGTAGTTTGATCGAATGAATGAAAACGAGAGCGAGCGGCTGCTTCCGGCAGCCCCTCGCTTACCCACCTGCACAAGCTGCAGAACAGAAGAAAGTAAGTGTCCGCTTAATACGCGGAATTACGGGGCCTTACTGATTTAAACTCTTTAAAACGGATTATAGTAATGACTTATCGTGTTTGCGGGACCTTCAAGCTGGTTACCCAGAACGCCCTGATCGCGGGCGGAGCGGCTCTTATCATTGCCGCAACATTTTCTCTATCGGCAAATGCTCAAAACGTCGAAACCAGAATTTTTGACGGCTTCGGTGATGCCGACGTCAACAACAACGGTGAAGCTCTCGAGTCAGAAGACGTAAACGTCGGCGGAACGCCAGAGGGTGGAGAGCCAGGAACCTACGTACCAGGTCGACTTCAAGATGATGACGGCTTGGGCCCCATCAACACCGAAGTAAGTGAAGTACTCGATGCCAGTGATACGGGCATTCGATGGCTTCAAATTCGAGGCTGGTCGAACGCAGAAGGAAATGCTCCTGGTGCTGGCAGCGTGAAACCACAACTCCGAATCATTGACGATAGCCAGGGTGCGATGCAAGAAACCGCCGGTGGCGGATTCGAAGTACCCGCGATCGATAGTGGGTACGCCTTGTCGTGGGAATCACGCGGCGGTGGCAGTTCCGCAGCAGGCTTCTTCGACGAGACAATCGAACTGGGTCCCGAGGTGGATGACTCAATTTCGGTTAGCTTTGACTATCGAATCTGGCGTGACGCGGCCAATGTGAACAGCAACACGCCCGAGCAAGACAACGTTCCAGTGCAAGGTGAATTGCGTTTCGGACTATTCCAAGACACCGACAATCAGCTCGGGATGACAAATCCTTTTGCCGGTCGACAGGTTGACGAGGACGGAGAGCCTTTCGCTGATCAGACAACCCAATTCAATCCAGCAGTATGGGGAGAAGAAGGCGGCCTCTTCTCCGGACGACTGTTCCGAGAAGTCGACGCAAGCGAACGTCCCGAAGGATCACTCATCGGTAGCATCGGTGACAACGGATGGACTGCCAGCGTATTCATGGGCGATACATTCCCAGAAAACGGTGGTGGATCGCGCATACGTGAGGAGTTGAATTCCCAAGATATCCTTGAAGGTTCTGACGTCCACACGGTTGCTCAACCCGAAGACACTGACCCCGACTTATTCAACTCCGCATTTGACTTCATTTCGCTGGACCTAGACGCCGTCTACAACATCGAGCTGTCTCTAACACGAGCGACCGCAGAGGAAGAAGGCGACACGATCTTCGCTGAACTTTCGGTCACGGACCTAGCGACTGGCGAGGTGAATTCGTTTGGCGGTTTGGAACAACTGGAAGACCACGGCGGAGTCGAAGGTACCGGTGGTATCCAGAGCGACTCTTGGGATTACTTCGCAATTCGCAATGCGAGTAACGGTGCGAACGAATTCGACTTCCTGTTGGACAACTTCACCGTCAACGTAATCGGCAGTAACGCCGTGACTAGCACGTGCGACCCAGGAACCTTGGGCGACATCGACGGTAGCGGGGACGTTGCATTCGCTGACTTCCTTATCCTCTCGTCGAACTTTGGACAAGCCGCTGTCGATCACACGACAGGTGACATCGACTGCAGTGGTGATGTTGCATTCGCCGACTTCCTCGTCCTTTCGTCGAACTTCGGTCAAACGGTTGGTGGTGCACAGTCAGTTCCAGAACCATCTGGACTAAGCTTGCTGGCATTTGCTGGACTCATGATCGTTGGACTACGTCGTCGTCGGAGTTAGTCCGAATGACTGCCTGACAATGTAAGCTTCCAAACAGCAGCTACGCCGGTTTACGGCGTAGCTGTTGTCGTTTGTGGTCGGTATCGTTTTCTCAGCTGTCGGAAACAGAATGACGCGTAATCCTCTCAAAAAAAATGTCCAACAACACCTCTGCAATCTCTCATCGTTAATACTTCTCTTCGCTTCTTTGCCTTTCGCGCAGCCAGTACTTGCGGCCGAGTTCGTTGTTTCATCAGCTGCTGAAATCACTACCGCTCTGCGATCGGCAACTGCCGGCGACGTGCTCATCATGAGCAACGGTATCTGGACCGATCAACACATCGAACTAGAAGGCAACGGCGTCACTCTCCGCGCAGAAACACCGGGAGAGGTAATTCTGAACGGGACTTCAAATCTGGAGATCTCCGGCGACTCCCTGACAGTAGATGGCCTTCGTTTTGAAGGGGGTTCGCTTTCCTCAGGACACGTTGTTCAATTCCGAGGCGATCGTGGCCCGGCGACGAACAGCCGCTTAACAAACTCTGCAATCATCGACTACAACCCTGAAAATGTTGACACTCGCTATTTTTGGGTGTCGATGTACGGACAAAACAATCGAGTCGATCACAACTACTTCAAAAACCAAGATCATTCCGGCGTCACGGTCGTCGTTTGGCGAGATACTGACGTTGCGGACAACCATCTGATTGACAACAACCACTTTGCCGATCGGCCCGTAGGAAATGGGAACGGCTTCGAAACCATTCGCATCGGCACAAGCGCCAATTCACTCAGCGATTCTTTCACCACCGTCGAGAACAATCTGTTTGAGCGAGTCGATGGCGAGATCGAAATCATCTCCAGTAAATCAGGCAGCAACACCTACCAATACAACACGTTTCGCGAATCTTCCGGAACGCTGACGTTACGCCATGGAGACAACAATACCGTCGCCGGAAACTTCTTCTTAGGCGAGGGCAAGTCAGGATCCGGTGGCGTGCGAGTAATTGGTGAGAACCAAACGCTTATCAACAACTACTTCCACGATCTCGACGGGCGAGCAAACGGTGCCATTTCCATTTCAGCAGCCGTCGAAGACTCAGCGCTCAACGAGTACTTCCAAGTCAGGAACGCTCTGATCGCGCACAACACGATTGTTGATGTGAACGACGCCGCCATCACGTTCGATGATGGCCTAGGTTCGAACAATCGAACGTTGCTTGCTGAACAAGTAACGATCGCAAACAATGCAATTTGGTCGACTCAGGATACGCTGTTTGATGGCAACGAAGGCGAAGACTGGACTTGGGAAGGCAACGTTGCGTTCGGTGATTCGTTGGGCCCCAAGAGCGGTGATGAAGGCATCACTGTTGTGGACCCACTTCTCACATTCGCCGACGACGGACTCTTTCGACCAGCAGCCAACAGCCCACTGATTGGTGCTGCGATAGTTAACCCAGCCATTCCAGTCGATGTCGATGGCCAGGCCAGGACCGGCGCATACGACATTGGCGCGGATCAGTTTTCAACCGACGCAATTGTGCGAATCCCGCTGAATAACGGCGATGTCGGACCAAGCTGGATAACTAGCATCCCACCTGTAGACGGCGGTGGTGGAGACAATGGAACCGGTGGTGGAGAAAATGGCGGTGGCGGCACTGGCACTCCTGGAGCCGCACCAACAGCCTGCACAGCCACTGGATGCGTCATCCAAGCCGAGGCTTTTACTAGTCTCAGCGATCCCAACGGTGACGGTGACACCTGGACCATTCAAACCACCGACGACGCACACGGTGGCGAGTCCATTATCGCTCCAAGAGGCAATCGAGTTGACCTTGATCAGGGCGCACATGACGCGATTGCATTTTACGATCTAGAGTTTTCAGAAGAAGGAACCTACACGGCATATTATCGAGCGAGAGGATTTAGTGGCTCGTCTGACAGCATTTATACGCCCGACCAGTTTGGTGTCGATCCGGATGAGAACGAAACATTAGTGCAAAACGGAGAATACGACTGGGAAGTGGGTGACCAGTTCACCATTGGCAGTTCCGAACTTGGCGTCCCACTTCAATTCCGAATCGGAAAACGCGAAGGCTTGGCCGATTTCGATGGCTTCGTACTTAATTTGGATTCATCGCTTTCCGATTCTGAACTAGATGCTCTCTTCACTGAGATCATGGAAGAATTGACAGGTGACTGTAACGCCGATGGAATACTTAATGCCGGCGATCTAAGCTGCGTTACCTCAATCGACGATCGTGACCTTATTTTGACCACGCTCAACACACTTCCGGGTGACCTCAATGGGAACGGCGACGTTTCGTTCGCTGACTTTCTCGTCCTGTCGGCCAACTTCGGAGGAGTAAGCGGAGGATACGTAGACGGCAATATTGATCTTGCGGGAGGAGTTGACTTCGCCGACTTCTTAGTGCTTTCAAGAAACTTTGGCCAATCCCTCGGAGCAGAATCAGTGCCTGAACCCACCGGGAATACGTTGCTGATTCTCGCGACATTGGTGTTAAGCTGCTTCTGTCGTCATCGCCACTAGTCATAACGGCAGTGCATGGACGACAACAAGCAAAATCGACCATACTCAAAGCCGCGTGCCGCCACTCATGCCACCGCAGTCAAACTTTTGAGCATTCTCTTTATGAAGTATCCGAGTCCACACAGCCACCTTGCGTCGATCGCTTGCGTGGTCGCGATTTTTGCGAACATCGCTGCGGCAAAAGAACTCCCGATCACGCCGGATACAGATGTGGAAGAACTGGCGAAGCAAGTAACTGCTGGAGACTCAATCGTCCTCCAGGATGGAACTTGGATTGATGCGGAACTGAAATTCGAACGCTTGCCAGGCACCGCCGCCGACCCGATTCAAATTCGACCTCAAACACCTGGAAAGGTTGTCTTCTCCGGCAGTACAGAGTTTCGCGTTTCTGGGACACATATCATTGTTTCAGGATTTGTCTTCCGAGACACGAATGACGTTAGCGATGTCGTTCAACTTAGAACTCACAGCAAGCGGCATGCACATCATTGTCGATTTACTGACTGCGTATTCGAACAAACCCCAGAAGCACCCACGGGCATCGAATCCCGTTGGCTCTCTGTCTTTGGTACACATAATCGAATTGACCATTGCTACTTTGGCGGGAAGAGGAGTCGAGGACCGACGCTCGTCGTTTGGGTGAGTGAAGACGTTGACGAAGAACATCGCATCGACCACAACCACTTCGGCTTTCGACCCGAATTAGGCAAGAACGGTGGTGAAACCATTCGGATTGGCACCAGTGAAGTCTCCGAAGCAAACTGCAAAACAGTCGTCGAGGAAAACTATTTCCACAAATGCAATGGTGAAGCGGAGATCATCTCAAACAAGGCTTGCGAAAACATTTATCGGCAGAATGTCTTCGACGAATGCGAGGGCGCGTTGACGTTGCGACACGGGCACCGATGCCTCGTTGATTCCAATCTGTTTCTTGGCAGGAAGGCGACTGGCACTGGTGGTGTGCGCGTGATCGGGGCGGGACACACTGTTACCAATAACTACTTCGAAGGGCTGCGAGGCAACGAAGAGAGAGCTGCTATCTGCGTCATGAACGGTATACCCAAATACGCACTGAACTCCTACGCACCGGTGCGTGACGCGACTATCGCTCATAACACCGTCATCGATTGCAAAATGGCTATGGAAATCGGATACCGCGCAGGCAAAAAGCAATCGGCTGCACCTACTAACTGCCAGATCACGCACAACCTTTTCCTGCCAAGCAAATGGTGGCTATTTCGATTCCACGCACAGCCAGTTGATTGCAATTGGGATGGCAATCGACTGCAAATCGGCGATCTTCGCGAAGAGCTAAAGATCGAGATCAAACGTATCGATTCACGCTTGGATCGTGCCGACGATGGACTGCTAAGACCGACGACTCCAGAAGCCTTGAGCACAGACGAAAAGTCACTCATAAAGAACGATATCGATGGCCAGCCACGTGGCGATACGGCCATCGCTGGATGTGACGAACCAAATACGCAACGACGAACTTGGGTAACTGAAGCAACTACGGGCCCCACTTGGAAGTAACTCACTGGCTGCACGCGTATGTCTCGGACGCCCCAAGTTTCACAATTCCGTGCCGAAGTTGATCTGATCTAAACCGTAGCTGGTTCAAGCAGATTCAGCTGCGCGGTATCGTTTCAGCTACAGTAAACGCGGCCACTTTCGCATCAAACTAGCAATTGGGAAAAACAATGGGAAAACTAGCCGGCAAACGAGTTGTCGTAACGGGCGGGGGCCAAGGCCTTGGACTTGCGATCGTCCGTCAGTTGATCCAGGAAGGCTGTCATCTAGCGATCCACTATCACACAAGTCGCGATGGGGCGGAGGAACTAGTTGCCGAAGCAACTAACGCGAAACTCAAAGCACAAGCATTTCAAGCTGACCTTACTGACGAAGCGTCGGTCAAAACGTTTGTCGCGTCGGCCGGCGAGTTTCTTGGTGGGATCGATGTGTTAATCAATAACGCTGGGGACCTGGTGGCTCGTCGTAGCCTTGATGAAATCGACGTGGCATTCTGGGACAAAGTGATGAACATCAACCTGACATCGATGATGTTGGTCACGCGAGAGTGTGTACCATATCTCTGCAAAAACTCCGCCAGCAGCATCGTCAACTTGGCGTCGCTCGCTGGCAGAAAAGGTGGACACGCTGGCTCGCTATGCTATTCGACAGCAAAGGGCGCAACCCTGACTTGGACACGTTCTCTGGCGGCTGAACTGGGTTCACACGGTATACGAGTTAATGCGGTCGCTCCTGGCTTGATGCTAGGAACTCGTTTTCATGACACGCACACGACCAAGGAATCGGCCGAAAAAACTGTAGCCGGCATTCCACTGGGAAGAGCCGGCGATCCCGATGATGTAGCGAGGCCCGTCGTCTTTCTTGCTTCAGAATTCGACGGCTTTATTACTGGCGCGACGCTGGACATCAATGGCGGCGTTTATAGTGCGTAGCAATGCTTCACTTTGTGCACCTCCTTTTCGAATGAACAAGCTTGAACAAAACGTCATCCATATTCATTAGCGGCCTACTAGTCGGCGTACTGCTAACGACGGTTGGATTCTCCATCCTGCGGCGATATCAACGCTCGACCGGCGGCGGCGATGATTCGCGATTGGTCCTCAAGCTGGGACACGCTTTGGACGTCGGTCACCCAGTACACCAAGCGATCGATCACATGCGACAGCGATTGGAAACGCTGTCGGGCGGACAAATGACCATCGATATCTACCCCGGTGCGGTTCTGGGATCGGAAACGCAATGCATCGAGCAACTGCAAAATGGTTCGCTGTCGATCACGAAGACCTCCGCTGCAGTGATCGAGAACTTTGTACCGGAAATGGCGGTTTTTGGCTTGCCTTACGTTTTTCGTGACGAGCAACATTTCTGGGCAGTGCTGGATGGAGAGATTGGAACGCGACTCTTACAAGAAGGCGAATCCAAATTCATCCGTGGACTGTGCTACTACGACAGTGGAAGTCGAAACTTCTACAGCAAAGAGCCAATCCGATCGCCCGACGATCTCCAAGGCAAAAAGATACGCGTCATGAATAGCGCAACGGCGATCGAAATGGTCGAAGCCTTCGGGGCTTCGCCAACGCCAATCGCTTGGGGAGAATTGTATTCGTCGCTTGCGCAAGGTGTTGTCGAGGGTGCCGAAAACAATTTCCCGACCTTCAGTGCAACCAAGCACTTCGAAGTCTGTAAGCATTTTACTCTGGACGGTCACACGCGTATCCCAGATGTGCTGCTTGTCGGCACCAAAACCTGGAGCGGGCTTACGCCACAACAGCAAAAATGGCTGCAAACGGCAGCCAACGAGTCGGCTGTGGTGCAACGAGAACTTTGGGCCGACGCAACTCAAAAAGCGCGTGAGCAAGCTGAAGCAGCCGGCGTAACGGTCTACGAAGTCGATCCGGCGAACTTTTCGCGAAAAGTTGAGCCCATGCTCGAGCGAGTTAAGGACGCGAAGGTCAAAGAAACGCTGGCCACGATTCGCGGAGTAATAACAGATGAGTGACGCAGAAGCTTCCATTGCGCAACGACAAACCGGTATTGCCGTACGGTTGGCCAGTCTAAACGCCGTTCTCATCCGCGTTCTTGAGGTTTTGGCAATCCTGGCAATCGGGATACTTGTTGTTGATGTCGTCTGGGGAGTAGGGACACGTCACCTACTAGGGGCGCAAGCGGAGTGGACGGAGGAGCTGGCGCGATTCCTGCTCATCTGGGTCTCCATGCTGGGAGGTGCGTTGGCTTTTCGCCGGCGAGAACACTTGGGAATAGATTTTTTTATTGGCTCACTACACGACGACGCGCGCGGCGGCATGCGACTTCTCAAATTCGGAATCGTATGCTTCGGAGCAGCCAGTGTATTCCTGTACGGCGGCGTCCGTATTGTCTCGGACGCATTGATCGCAGAACAAACGACCCCTGCACTTGGTTGGAAGATGGGTTACGTCTACGCAGCAGTTCCGCTTGCGGGTGTATTCATATTGCTCTTCGCACTGGAGGAAATGCTAGGTCCGACCCTGTCAATCGCCGAGCAAAATAAAGAATTCGAAACGACGAGCGAGGACACGTAATGCTGGAAGTCGCTGCGGTCCTTGTCGTCTCCTTCTTTGTGCTCATGGTACTGGACGTTCCGATCGCGATCGCCATCATCCTAGCCGCATTCTTGGCGATCGTAACCGAAGGCTCATCGGACCCAGGAGTCGTACTCGCGCTCAAGCTTGCCGATGGCGTTAATAGCTTTGCGCTACTTGCTATACCGTTTTTCGTACTCTCGGGTAACCTCATGGGCCGCGGTGGCTTGGCCCGTCGCCTGATTGATTTCACGAGTGTTTTGGTAGGCACCGTTCCGGGTGGGCTTAGCTACGTAAACACCCTGACCTGCATGTTATTCGGTTCGATTTCCGGTTCCTCGGCAGCGGCAGTCTCGTCAGTTGGTGGGTTCATGATTCCGGAAATGAATCGCAAAGGCTACGACCGAGACTTCAACGTTGCCGTTACGACGACAGCCGCAACAACTGGACTCATGATACCTCCCAGCAACGTCATGATCGTGTATTCGGTCGCTGCGGGTTCGGTATCGATAGCTGCAATGTTCATGGCTGGATTCATTCCCGGCATCCTGACCGGGTTGTGCATCATGCTGGCTGCAGCCAGCGTGTCGCTGATGAAAGGCTATCGAGGAGAAACATTCGAGATCCCAAACTGGAAGCGATGGACGGCTATCGGTGTTATTGTCGTCGCCATTGTTGCCGCGTTGTTAGCAAAGCATTTCCACAATGGATCGACAGTCTTGGTGTTAGGAATCACCACCACCTGCTTGGCGTGCTTCGAAACGTTCCGGCGTGCATTCCTAACCCTATTGATGATTGCCATTGTGATCGGCGGAATTCTCGCTGGCATTTTCACAGCAACAGAAGCCGCCGCTATCTCTGTCGTTTATGCGTTTTTCTTGTCCGTCGTGCTGTATCAACAAATTCAGCTGAAGGAACTACCAGGCATTCTTCGCGACACATGCGTTACAACGGCCGTTGTGATGTTTTTGATTGCGGCCAGTTCGGGGCTGAGCTGGATCATGACGTTGGCAAATATCCCGCAAACAGTTAGTGCTGGCTTGCTTGGTCTGTCCGACAATCCGATTGTGATCCTGATCGCCATCAATGTGCTGCTGATTTGCGTCGGAACATTTATGGACATGACGCCTGCGATTCTGATCTTTACGCCCATTTTCCTGCCGGTCGTAGAAAAGCTTGGAATGCATCCCATCCATTTCGGCATGATGTTGATCGTGAATCTGTCGATTGGACTTTGCACGCCGCCGGTTGGCACTTGCCTGTTCATCGGCTGCAAAGTCGGCGAGACAACCATCGCAAACGTAGTGCGTCCGCTGATGCCGTTCTACGTAGCGATGTTCGCGGCGTTGATGGTCATTACTTACGTGCCAAGCACTTCGCTCTGGCTTCCAGTCCAGACGGACCAATTAAAGCAAGAGGAAGTCGATAAGTTCGAATTCTTGTCGCCAAGCCCTGAAAACGGTTTTGCACAACGATGAACGTTTCCTACAAAACATCTTCCCAATCCATCGGCCAAGTAGTCGCTCGTCCGTTCGTTGTTTCACTGGCGAGGAGAGTCGGGTAAGGTGCTGATTACTTACCCCCAGAAGGCTGAGGCTCCTTTTCCTCTACTTGAAGCTCGATGACTGGCTTTCCTTTTCCAGTAGGCAGCTTGTCAGATTCAAGTGCCTGTAGAGTCTGCAGCAGTTGAGCAACTCCCGAGTTGGAGTTTCCGACCATGAAATCGGCAGGAGTGACAGAAGTGACGATGATTGAATCACCTGCTCGTTCACCGCGCACTCGTATCCTTCTGTTGGAATGAACGTCCCCACTTTCAAACTTGGGAATGGTTGACTCGATTATTGAGCTTTGCATAGCCAGGCCAACGACTCCGAGAGCGGTGATACTTCCATTGTGTTTTTTGGCAAACTTGGTGATGAAATCGCGTTGCATTTTCAACAGTTCCGTGCGGCTTTTGAGCCAGACCACTTTGGTGTCGCAAACGAAAAGATAGTCGCCCTTGTCCGTCTTTCCTCCCGAAACGATGCTCAACTCCTGAAGTTCAAGATATTTTGAAGGCCGAAATTCTGAAAACGAAT
Organism: uncultured Pirellulaceae bacterium; assembly: GCA_964397295.1. Taxonomy (GTDB): domain Bacteria; phylum Planctomycetota; class Planctomycetia; order Pirellulales; family Pirellulaceae; genus CAYNJG01. Next base: position 11,609 of record CAYNJG010000098.1, on the reverse strand, counting down.
TGATGGAGTCTTTGAACTCTGCCTCGCGATGGGCTTGAACCGCTGCTTTTGATTCTGCATTTCCGGCGAGCGGTTCCCTTACTTTCAACGCATCAGTCTGTTCACCAGGGGCCTGAGCCTGCAAGCGAACTTCAATCTTGTCGGCGCCGTCTTGCGCACGCAGACGCTGAGTCGGATGTGCAATTGAAACCAACGTACAAAACGCAGTCACCCCCATTGCAATCAGCCACTTCTGACGTGACGAAATATCACGAGGCTTCGGCGCGTTCTTAAGCCAGCTCAAACGTTGCAAAAGCAGAGGGCGTTCCGCCATCGAAAGCGCAGTGAATGCCGCCAGCTTTGCGTTTCGACCCGAGTCGCGAATCGCAAGTGCCCACTTTGCAAGTTGACGTCGATAGGCTTGCGAACCACCAGCAACTGTAGCAGCTGCGGCATCGCACCGATATTCGCATGCCAGTCGATGTTGTTGGACGACCGCATGTACCATCGGATGAAACCACCAACAAGCTGCCGTAATCCGGGCCAACGAGTCCCACGCCGAATCACGATGTTGCGCGTGGGTTAGTTCATGAGCGAGAATTAGTTTCATTTGCCTATTCGACAGCCCCTGCATCCAGGATTCGGGCAACAATACAAGCGGACGAATCCAACCGGCAGTGCAGGGCCCATTGATGCGATTTGAAATCCGAACATCAACCGGTCTGGTAAGTCTCAATCGGTCCGCCACTCCCGATGCGAGACTTGCCGCTTGTTCTCCACAGGCAACACTTTGCCCGATGCAAAACAATGTTTGCAGAAACTTGAAACCAAAACTCAACAGAAAGAAGACCTTCCCCAGCACCCAAATTCCACACGCCCATCCAGCGATCGAAACGCCAGAAGCTCTGGTGACGAGTTGGCTCGCAACCGAAGGTACGGAAGTAGCGACTGCCGGGCCTTCAGAAAGCGTGGCGACTCGCTCACTTGAATGAGTCGCGATCGTCGCAATGTTTCCAGAAACTGCCTGCAAGGGCCTCATACCCGGTTCAACAACACTGGTTGTTGCAGGATAACCAGATTCAGCCAACTCACTCTCTCGAGACTCCACAGGCAGTACAGCAATGTCGAGAGACCAGCCCAACAGCATGGCTGATGGCACTATCCAGATCGCAACCAACAACACCCTGGCGATCAGAATCGACAAAGAAGGAATCCGGTTTCTGCTGCACACGATTCCCGTATAGCCAATCAACGCGATCAACGTCACGCGCAGCAACAGTCCAAACGTCTCGCTGGCAAAGAATTCACTAATCATCATTGTCACCGCTCTGCTTCGCGATGGCGCGAAGTTCCTTCAATTGGCTACTGGTAAGCTTTTCGGTACTAGCCAGTTCCATGAGTAGTTTTCCAGTGGAACCTTCGGCAAACACCTCAGCAATGCGGCCGACCATCCGTTTAAGCAACGTCTCGCGGCGCACCCGAGGTGAGTAAAGAAACGCCTTGCCGGACTTTTCCCGCTTCAGCAACCCTGACTCAACCATCCCCACCAGGACGCTGCGGAGTGTCGCGTTCTCGATTTCCCATCCAAATGCATTTTGGATGTCGCCAGGTTTTTGAGGGTACTGCTGCCACAACAGCCGCAGCACCTCAAGTTCATTTTCGCTCATTTTCATTGGAAAATCTCAGCTGGGAACAAACGGGGCCAAACTCAAGTGTGATCTTTTCACACTTGGGACACCGCGTCAACCACAATGTGTGAAACCTTCACACTTTTAGGTAAACACTGTGCAACGGCTACAGTGGCTGGCAATGGAGTCCGCCCGTCCAGCAAAACTTACGATGACGACGCTGCCTTACGCGCCTGGTGTACAGCGGCCCATAGTGCACACCTGCCCTAAGTGGCCCCACACACGTGCGCATACCCGTCGTCAGGATGTGCCGCCAACAAGCATAAAACGCAACTTTGCAGCTGCACTTTTGCCCGGCCCGGCCAACTATTTATCTGACACGCAGTACAGAAACTCGCCCGTTCGCAAAAACAACTCGTCTTTCGTAATAGCAGGCGAACCACTGGCGTCACTCTCGTCCCCAGCGAACTTATTCTGAGACAAGATTTTGAACTCCGGCTTTGCGGGCAAAACGAACGTTCCATCGTACCGACTCACGACGTAGATATGGTCTCCTGCCAAGACCGGCGACGCATACACGGGCCTTCCGCCGCTCGACAACCCCTTAATGCGTTCGCGGTATACGACATCACCATCTGACGCGCGAGTACAAAATGCCATACCTCGGTCGTTGAACCAGTAGAGATGTCCGGCGTGTAGTAATGGCGTTGCGACGTACGAGCTACTTTTCGCGTACCAGATTTCACGCTTCGTAACATCTTTCTCTCCGTTCGAATTACCGCCAACTGGAAATGCGTGGCTGCCCGAAGAACGATATCCCCCGAACGTGTACACCGTATCGCCGTCGAGAATCGTCGATGGAGAAACGTTGCCAGTCAGTCGCGTTTCGGCATACCATTTCAGCTTTCCAGTCTTCGCATGCAAGGCCCACAACTCGCCAGGCACCGCTACCACAAGCTCGTCGTGTTTGGCAACTGGCGTTGGTGTGTTGTAAGAGAGCTCATAGCCAGCGGACGCCGACTTCCACTTCTCTTCGCCGGTGCGTTTATCAAACGCGTAGACGGTCTGGCCTTCATCGGCAGCGTTCACAATCAGCAAGTCACCGTATAGCACCGGACTCGCGCCGGAACCCCATTTTCGGTTGCTCGACTCTTTACCAACCGCAACCTCCCATTTTTTGTTGCCGTCAAAGTCGACGGCATATACGCCCATCTTGCCGAAGAACGCATAGACTAGCTCGCCGTCGGTAACGGGTGTGCTGCTCGCGTATCCGTGCTCCTTGAGGTAGCCGCTGTATTGATCTTCGCGACCTTCGTTGCGAACCTTGAAGGTCCACTTTTCTTTCCCGGAGTTTCGATTAAGACAGTAGAGCGTCCTTTCCACGTCACCAGCTACGCCCGAGTAACCCGTCACGAAAACATTGTCGCCCCATACGATTGGACTCGACGAACCAGCGGAAATGGCCGTCTTCCACTTCAGGTTTTTGCTTTCGTTCCACTCTACGGGAATATTGCTATCGGCAAGCGTTGCGCGGCCGTTCGGTCCCAAGAATCGCGGCCAGTTTGATTCAGCAACAACGCCGTAGGGCAGGCTGAGTAAAAGCGTAATGATGATGGCAGATCGCATTGTGACTCTCGTTTCCAAAGAAAAAGTCTCGTGATCGACTCGACTGGGGTACCATGTTGAAAACGGACTAGAATCGATCAATCTACGGACAAGTGAGCATAATGGCGAAAGAAAACACAGCCTTGGTTCGCAAGGCGATATTCGTTCTCCTGACGTTAACGATCGTAATGCTTGCAAAGGAGGACGTGTTGGGGCAAGTCCGCTTTGGCAAAAACCTATTGAAGAAGGACGACGACTGGTTTCGTTCGGAGCAAGCCCGTGAGATTGCCGATTCCGTCATCCAATACCAGTCACCTCAAGGCGGCTGGCCCAAGAATACTGAACTTTCCGACCCGCCACGCAAACCGCAAGACATTCCGCCACCGGGGCGCGGCCGCGCAAACAGCTTTGACAATGATGCGACGACGGTGCCATTGCGATTCCTTGCACGGATCACACACGCGACAGGCGAGACCAAATATCGAGACTCGTTTTTGAAGGGTCTCGACTATACGTTGGCGGCACAATATCCAAACGGAGGTTGGCCTCAGTTTTGGCCACTTAGGAAGGGCTACTATTCTCACGTTACTTTTAATGATGGTGCCATGATCCAGATCATGGAAGTGCTCCGCGACATTGCTGTGGGCGAAGAAAACTACGCTTTCGTTGATGAAAATCGAGTTGAAAAATCGGCCAAAGCCATGGCGGCCGGTATCGAGTGCATTCTCAAAACACAGATCCGGCATGACGGAACACTCAACGTCTGGTGCGCGCAGCATGACGCGAAAACACTCGAGCCAGCCTGGGCCCGGTCATACGAACCGCCTTCCTATTCTGGCGGCGAATCAGTTGGCATCGTTCGATTCCTGATGAAGATCGATGATCCATCTGAAGAAGTTGTTGCCTCAATCGAAGGAGCTATCCAGTGGTTTCGCTCTGTGCAAATGAAAGGCTGGCGAGTGGAAAGAATCAAACAAGCCGACGGTCGCACTGACTCCAAGCTGGTGGCGGACGCTAATGCTCCGCCGCTTTGGGCGCGATTCTACGAGTTAGAAACGAACAAACCGCTCTATCTCGATCGTGATTCCAAGTTCCGCTATGACTATAACGAAATCAGCTACGAACGCCGGAGCGGCTACTCCTACCACGGAAACTGGGCTGCATCGCTACTAGAAAAAGACTACCCTCGCTGGCGTGCAAAACACACAAAAAGACTGAGTACACGTCGCCCGTGATAATTGGCAACTAGCTTGCACCGCCGGACGCGCTGGTCACCGGTTCGGCAGACGCTTTCTTACCAGGACTCCAAGGTTCGGGGCCGCCGTCAATCTTGCGAAGGAATTTGGCACCGACGTCCTTGTACCAGCCGTGCAGTTTGTCTCGCATCTCCACAACTTTCTCCGGGTGCTGAGAGCTCAAGTCTGTCGTCTCGCTAATGTCGTCTTTCAAGTTAAACAGACGCACGCTTCCGTCTTCGTAATTCTCAATCAACTTAAAATCTCCAACGCGGATGGCTCCACCTGGCATTCCACCCTGATTGCTGTAGTGAGGGTAGTGCCAAAAGAGTGCATCGCGGTTTAGCGACTTGCCTTGCAAAGCAGGCAACAAGTTGACGCCATCAATTTCATGCTGGACTTTCACGCCCACAGCCGCATTCACGGTTGGAAAAACATCTATCGAACAAATGGGTTCGTCGCAAATCGATCCAGGTTCGGTGACATCCGGATAGCGAATGATCCAAGGCTCACGAATTCCGCCTTCGTAGACCCACCCCTTGCCGCCACGCAGTGGCAAATTGCTCGTAGGCGATCCTTCGCTCGTAGAGAGCCCTCCATTGTCTGATGTAAAGACAACAATCGTGTTATCCCGAACACCGGAGTCATCGATCTGTTTCAGCACAACGCCAACGGCATCATCCATAGCTTCGACCATAGCCGCGTAGACGGCGTGCTTTTGAAGAATTCGAACCCGGCGAGGCTTCTTGCCAAGAAACTGCTCTTCCTCCCCGAACTCTTTGCCGGTAATGGCCTGAGCCTTTACTTGATACTTCTTGACCAAATCGGGGCGTCCGATCAACGGCGTGTGGACTGAGTAAAAAGATAGATAAGCCAGGAACGGCTTGTCGGCGTTCTTCTTAATGAATCCCGCTGTGTCTCGAGCGAGTCTGGCCGGCAAATGATCGCCTTCCTCGCTCTCGGGTTTCAGGTAAGGGTTTTCGAAGGGTGCAAAATACTTCTTGCCCGTATAAGGCCCACCTCTGTGCCAGCCGCCAACGTTAACGTCAAAACCACGATTCTCTGGATAGTACTCTTCGCTCGGTCCGAGATGCCACTTACCCGCAAAGAAAGTAGAGTAGGCTTTCGTTTTCAACGCCTGCGCCAGCGTTACTTCTCCCAACGGCATTCGATTGTGAAGCTCGGCCCCCTGAAATTCACCTTTTCGGTTGCCGCTAAAAAAGTTTGTCGCTCCGACTCGCGTAGGATAGCGACCAGTCATCAAACTGAAACGTGTGGGAGAGCAAACAGGGTTGGCCGCATAGCCGTTCGTAAAACGCATTCCTGTTTTCGCAAGCGCGTCGATGTTCGGCGTTTCATAGAAGCAATCAGGATTGTTCGCGCCCACGTCCATATAGCCGAGGTCATCAACGAGAATCACGACCACGTTCGGAGGTGATCCTGCGTCGGTCAGATCTGCCGCCAGACTGATATTAATTGGGATCGCAACTACAAACAGAAACAACACCAGTAAGACTGGTGTTGTTTTAAAGTGATGAGACATGAATCGATCTTTATGCGGAATGCCAGTGTAGGAACTCTGCCCGAAAGCCATTCAAACCGACATCAGTTGCCGCGTACTTTCGAAACCAGTGGCTGGATCATAAGCTAATCCTAATCCTTGATCCACGCACTACCATCGGCCAACGCATAAGATCAACGATAGTTCGCTGTTACGGATCTTGTCTTCTGCATCCCTTGTTCTGACAACTTGCGAATCCCGGCAATGGCTCGGTCAGCATCCACTCGATAGTCGTTGAATACCACTCGGCCCTTGGTGTCAATGATGACGACCCATGGAGTGCCGCCTGTCCTGTATCTCTTCATGATGTCGGGCGTACCTCTTGTTCCGGCGCTTTGCCCAAACGGAATATCGAGTTTATATCGGCTGGCAACTTCTTCCAGCTTGTCGGCGGTATTCACGCTGTGACCTTCGAATGTTGTCTGAATCGCAACGAACGCAACACTGTCGTCGCCTTCGAATTCTTTCTGGACCTTCTGAAGCGTTGGGAAACCAACCTTATGGCAACCGGGGCACCACGATTGAAAGAAGTACAAGTACAACACCTTGCCCTTGTAGTCAGCGACATTCAGCGACTTTTCGCCTTCGGGAAGCTGATGCCATTCGGAGACTTTCCAAGCTGGTGCCTTCTCGCCGGCGATCCCCGGTTTCGGTTGGCTTCGAATGGGTTGCTGCGGCCGAGCGGTGGCTCGCGTTTGGCGACTGTTGGACTTCGTTGGCCTGCTACCCGATTGGGCCATTAAATCACCACTGGTGAATAGCAGAGAAAGTACTATCGGAATGAGAATTGATTGGTGCGTAGTCATTTTTTGCTCCTGATTGTGGCTTGGTTTCTGCGATTGCATTGTATTGACGGTGTACGGCATCGAGCCTTACCACAGAAATGTGAACCAACTGCCAAATTTCGCCACGGACCGTCGAAAGCGTCAACGTCGAGTCTGCCCGTAGGCTGGGTAGTAGCGGCTGAGTGTCGGGTTTCTCGCGACGGTCGTCGTATTGACTCGCGATGCGTTCCGTAATCTGCCGCGTGCGTTTGACTGCAATCGGGGGCGAACTAGCGTCTGGTAGTTAGGCAACCCGTATTGGCTACCGGGCAGTGTCAGATTCAGATAGGGACTAATGCCTGGTTTCGTGAACCAATGACGCTGCAGCGAATAGTCGACGTCCACGTAAGGACTCGGTCGATACGGGATGTCGAACTGGGCCGAAGAAGTCGCAGACATCGTAAATAGTGCTGCCATGCTCGCGCCTGAAAGAAGAACTGCGTTGTACATGTGTAACCTGCCTTTCATTTCATGAGACGCTCGACCACGTCGAGCAAGTGCACTTCAGACGAAAAGGTGGCGATCCATCTTACCTGTTAGCAAAAAAAGAAAACGCTTGCAGAATTTTTAGTACGCAACCTGTAAGGCACTGCTCGCTGCGTCGTCAAACCGGCATATCCAACGCTGCTATCCGACTAAAGCAAGGAAACAAACAGATGCCCCGACTACGAGAAAATGAAGTTGAAACCGTTTTTGCCGACCTCGACTTTGTTCAAGCTTTAAAACCGCGGGATAAGAAACCGTCAACACGAAGCACAACGTTCGCGCTACAAGTTGAGCAAGTGACTGATTACTTCAAGCGTTAGACACATAGCAGCGGAACGAGCTTGGAGAATTCATAATATTTACAACAAGCTCAAGACTCAATTCCGTTCGGATTGAGACCGCTGCTGAGACACTGGTCAGGTCTGCAACTGGCGGGGCGTGGGGGTAGGCCACGCCTCGCTACAGTTGCTGAGTTTGGCCTTTGTATTAGTCGCTTTGATCCTCGTTCAATGCGACAGCAACATCTTCCACTGGTCCGCCACCCTCTGGGCACCTCCGACAACGTTTCCTGCGATCTCAAACAGGAGAGAACCTAGTTCTCGACGGCAGTATTCGCGTGATAGCGGTAACCAATCCGTCTTCTGTGTGTCCGCCACATTCGTCCAGTTCGACCAAGTCTGGATCACCTTCTTCCAACGGCTCGTAGATGGGGCAGCCGTCGAGTGCATAAGCCAAACAGGCATTGTTCGAGCGAATTCCTGCACATGCATTCCCACTGACGGAACTCTTCCCTCACAGAAAACTTCCGTAATCGCGCTCGGCTTGGGGACAAAGAAAATTGATCGCCGCTCCTTTTTGAAAAACGAAGCTTGTTGGTGCTGGTTAGTGAATTGCCAAAAGTCTTGACGACTTTCGCCACACGCAGCCAATTCGCATGGCGACGATGGTGGCCAATTGGCTATTCTGGAAGAGCAGAGCAGGGGACGACCGATAAACCAGCTTGGAAAAATCACAATTGACTGCTAACGACAGTTCAGGGCCTACCAAAAAGGATCCGGGAGCAATTGATCTCTTCTATGGAACGGTACCCGACGATGACTCGGCCAATTCGGTTCCAGACGTCACCACGGAGGAAGAACGGACCAAGGCAAACCGATTTAAGTTCGAACGTGATCAGCGGCGATACCTTGCCACGCGCCGCATGGTGCGGAATCTTCTTTCGAGACACGCGGACATGAAACCGCACGCGTGGAAGTTTGAAACGAACGAATTCGGCAAGCCAAGAATCTGCGCAGAACAAGATTTCGGTCTCTATTTCAACGTTTCTCATACCTCGTCCACCATTGTCTGTGCGCTAGCCGCGTTTCCCAGCATCGGTGTGGACGTAGAAGCTAGTATCCCGAAAAAATATCACGACGTCACGAACCGGTTCTTTGCAACTGAAGAGCAGCAATGGTTGCGACAAGCAGAATCAACGGAAGAAGAGGGCCGTCGTTTTCTGTCCATCTGGACTCTGAAGGAGGCCTACATCAAGGCCGTGGGCCAAGGGCTCTCGATTCCTCTTACCAGCTTTACCGTCTTCCCCAACGACGGGCGAGGGTTTGTCGTCGATCAGAACGGCAGCAAAACGCGATGGTCGTTTCGAAGATACGAAATTGCCAATGCTCCGATTGCCGTTGTGTTTCCGAGCGAGTTCGATTCAGTCTCGTGCCAGTTGCACGAAATAGAACTGAGCTAGATACATCACGCTCGATATTTCACGAAGTGACGCAACTAAACTCTGGCTCCATCGCGGATTCGCTAAGGTATTCGCCGAGGTCACGAAACTTTTCGTATCGTTGCTCCAGGAGCTCATCGACATCGAGACGAACCACTTCCGAGAGCTGCCGTTTCAAATAGAGTTTCAGTCGAATGGCTGTAAGGTGCGGATCTCGATGAGCACCTCCTAGCGGCTCCGGAATGATTTCGTCAATCACTCCCAACTCCAACAGATCTGACGAAGTCAACTTCAAAGCCGATGCAGCTTCCTCTTTGAATCGTTTGTCCTTCCAAAGTATTCCCGCGCATCCCTCCGGACTAATGACGGAGTAATAGGCATGCTGAAACATAGCAACACGATTACCCATCCCCATTCCCAATGCTCCTCCGCTTCCCCCTTCGCCGACCACCACACAGATCATGGGTGTCCTAAGCGTGGCCATGGCCGCCAGATTGTCGGCGATCGCTTTGTGTTGTCCGCGTTTTTCGGATTCAATTCCTGGATACGCTCCCGCACTATCGATCAAACACACGATCGGCAAACCAAACTTTTCCGCAAGCTTCATTCGCAGAAGTGCCTTTCGATACCCTTCGGGATGAGCACAGCCGGATTTGCAGAGATTGCGTTCTTGCGGAGTCCGCCCTTTACGATGAGCGATCAACATGACCCTGAATTCATCGATATTGCCAAAGCCCGTTAGGATTGCCGGGTCATCGGCATAGCATCTGTCACCGTGCAGCTCGACGAATTCATCAGTAACGAGCTGAATGAGATCCGTCGATTGCGGCCGTTGCTGGTGCCGCGAAACGACGACCGTCTGCCACGGACTGAGCGAATCGTAGATTTCACGAAGCAAGGCGTCTCGCGATTTCTGCAGTTCAACCAGTTGTCCTGTCGGATGTTTATGCTGGCTTTCGAGCTCGGCAATCTGAGTATCGAACTCCTCGATACGACTCTCGAATTCAAGATAGAACGTACTCATCCAACATCTTTCCGCCAACCACAAAGGTTAACTAAGAACAGGTTGTTTGAGTTCAGTGTCAATCTGAGAGGCTTTAGGATGAAAGCCTGTGTCGAACCAATTCGCAATGCGTTCGATAGCGACCTTTCGATTCTCCGTCAGTCGATACGTGTGTTCCGACTTTGCATAGTACTCAAGCTGCAAGAGATTGTTGTTGGGTTTAATACCGTACATCTCTTTGAATTGTGCACGCCCGCAGATGTCGTCATATCCGTCGGTGTACAGAAACAGCATCCGCACGTTGCGTTCTAAGAGTAGATCGATTTCTCGTTTTGTTTTCTCGCGGTCCAAGTTTTCCCCAAAGAACTCCGAAGCAGCCAACTCTTTCGCTTCTGCCTGGCTTTCGCTAGTAAAGCCTGAGCGAAGAAGTCGACGTTTGATGGCGTTGCGATAAAAGCGGGGTCGCAAAAAACGGAGCATGTCTCGCAAGTAGAAACCGAGCGTCCGGAACACAATGCCGTCCATGAAGACGGCACCAACAACTCGCTCGTCAGCAACACTAACTCGGTGAGAGTTATAAGCCCCGGCACAAAGTCCAATCAAAACGAAACGATCGACTCCTAGTCGTGTAGACAATGCGTCAAAAGCATCTTCCACGTCACGTTTTGCGCGCTCATCAGCGCTGAGCTTGCCAACACGGATTTGGCTGTCTCCGAGACCTGACATATCGAGCCGAAAAACTCGAAAGCCTTGAGAGACTAGGCGGCGAGCAAGCTGGACATGCAGCCGAAACGGACCAACTCGATGGATGATTCCCGCGTTAAGTATTACGGCAATCGGGCTTCCCTGTATTTCGTGACCAGCTTCCGGTTCTGAAAGTACACCAACCAGAGTCTGCTTCGGCCCGAATTTGACTACGCTTTCTTTCATCAGCTTTGGACTCCATCAAGCTGAGGACCGGGCACGTCGACTTGAAGCGGCGGAACTCGCCTACCTTGCGTGGGTGCCCCGCCTGCATATTGCTTCAGCTCGGCTTGCAGTGTTGTTCGTGATTTCGTAGGTAGCCATGCCTCTTCGATGTAGTTTGCATCACCCCAGTCGTACGTGTCTTCCGTAAGAACCCAATCAGTCAACCATTCCGGATACAGCGATTCTTCTCCGTTGGATGAGTAGGCTCGCACAGAACTAGATGGCGGCGCCGGAGTGTTCAACAAGTCCGTTGTTTCAATTTCTTCCAGCAATGTTCTGGCATACCGAAACCCCAAGATCTCTTCGTGCGAATCAGTGTTCTCGGTAGTTGTTTTTGTGACCCACAAATCGAGCATCTGACGATGCATACTTCGAAGCTCGGCCAAGAATTGGCGGCCGTTGAAGACGGGCTCCCATAAGATCAGATTCGTGCCGATGCCGTCATCCGCCAATTGACTTGCGGCCGATGTTGCGATTGCGGCACCAAAACGCAAACCAACGATCGTGATCGATTTGTCTGATTCCCCCACTTCGTCCAGCAGTTCTACGGCTGCATCACATGTGTCATCAACCCAGGTCTCAAGAGACCCCACGTCGGACAC
>CAYNJG010000097.1:0-24235 GCA_964397295.1 uncultured Pirellulaceae bacterium | reverse complement strand
TGCAGTTCTCCAAGATAGGTGTTGGCGTGTCCGTGAAACCCAGACCACCTCAGATCGCATTTGGAAATACAACGAGGCGGGGATCGCAATGATGTGGGTGGCAATAATTGCCCAAAGGATATAGGTGAAGTTCGAAAGAGAACTGATGTTGATGTATCCAACATGATGAATTTCAGCCAAGTTTAGGTTGGGGTATTCCGGGTGCGATAGAGTGTCTTCAAGGGAGTCTGGAGCGGGGGCGTCTTCATCTGAATTGTTGACGGAGTACCAAGTGCCACCTTTTGAATTGCGGATCATCTCCCGAAGATCCTTGCCTTCCAAAATGTGGGAGCGGGCGACTACCAGTGAAGCAGGATCGAGAGTCGCTTCGTTAGCGTTTTCAGGGCCAAGAAGTTGGAAGTGGTTGCCGTCTTTCTCGAAAGGTTGCCCTAGGAACCGGTAGTCCGTTATCGCTAGGACATAGTCGCTTTGTTCAGGGATTTCGCTCAGCTGATCCTGGGATAGCGAAATTTGGTTTTCGGGCGACTCTAAGCGGTCGACCTTCGTTTGCATTTTGTTGAGTTGGTAGAACCAAAAACAACAACATACGCCCACAATGGCAGCGTTGACCAAAAACCCTCGACTCGACAATGCACGGAGAAACATGGCATTCCTACAACAAAAGGATCAAGCTGTGACTAGCTAAAAGCTATGCCGATTTTGTTCTGCTGGCTGCCGATTTCTTGGAAAACGCCTTCTGGCTGGCTTGCCTATAAGGGCCAGAGAGGGGGCACGGTTGCAAGGATTTTGAACGATTCTCGGAATGCGCTGCAAAATCAGCGCAAAAGAAAGCGGTCCATTGAGGCCGACAACCTTCGCGACGTGCCGAAGGAACAGCGAATCGAAATGTTGGCCCGTGGCGAGAAATTCCACACTGGAAAGTTTGGCAATGAAGGGTCCGGCGGACAAAGTTACCTGATCTATCCGTGGGAGGCAGGAAAGACATATCGATTCCTAACGGAAGTCATACCGAATGGAAGACCACGTACACCACGCCAGGCTCAATGGGAAAACGTCTGGGTTCGCGACATCAAAGCAAACTGGCACGAATGTAAGCGTGCTCGGTTGTGAAAGTGATGGAAGTTGATGTCGCTAGAAAACGCATATCCGTGACGCGTAAGTTCTAGGCGACCTCAACTACGAACTACTAAACGCAACGGCGTTCGCGTCTCCGCGTCGCCGACAGGTCGTTTACTCAACCGCCGTGTACCCCCGTGGAACAGGTGTTCCGGCTGCGAAAGGCTAGAACCTGCCATATCGGCGCAGCTACGTCGTTGGCACTGTACAAGCTCGGCAAGCGGATCCTGCAAGCGCTGACCAATGCTGCTTGCTCCGCAAACCGTGATATCCAGATCGGGAAACTCTTTGGAGCGACATAGATTTGTACGATGAAAGACAACTCATTTGCCTCAAACAAGCCATGGCGAATAATGGGAATAGCTAAAGACTTCGTAGTCCATCCGAACTGGAGAAACGATGAATAAGAGATTGCTAACTACTTCCCTAGTTTTGGTGTTTACGTTCCAATCGCTGTCGCTCGCAGCCGGTATTGGATCACGTTGGAGAGCCGCACGACGTAGCCGGTCGGTTTCGCAAGCTCGCAGCTATGCCTACCAACCGAGACGTACAACGTCGAACTACAACTATCGGGCGCGTTCGACGTCACAGCCTTGGTACATCAATTCAGAGCCAGCATTCCGAAGCTATCGGACGAGAACCATTCTTGAGTTCTCGGGATATCCGCACGCGTTCGGCAACTAGTTGCCGCCAGCCGCAATCTAGCTAGGTCCTGTTGGGCACGAACCAGATTGGCCAGGCAAGTTAGTCGTCTTTGACGGAGTCCGTTGGGACTTGTCGACACGTTGCAGGGTTAAACCCAAATTCTCGCCACTTCGGTAATTCTTCGTCCCATCGCCAATCGCCATCAATGTCCCCGTCGATTACGTCATTTGTGACAACGATCGTACGAAAGCCGTTGCTAAGTGTCTTCCAGTACAGCGGTTTCCATTTCAAAATCTCGTAGATCGGACTTGTGTAAAGTCGAGATGATTTAGGGCAAAGACCATCAAGCATCGTTTCCATAAGTTCAACAGATCCGCAATCGTATGTGCAGACGATTTGCGGAATGTGGTAATAATCCTCGCGAACAAGATTCCAGTCTTCCGCAGAATTGGGCGTAGCGAACGCTTCATTATCATTCAGCCATGCTTCCGATTTACTGAATGACTTTTGCCAATTCGGCTTTGCGAATCGTTCCCAAGTCAAGCCACCAGATTCTGTTAGCGAGTAAGCGATCTTCGTATTCTTCGGGTCAAATTCGTTGGGGCGGATGACCTCTCTGCCGTGTTTAAATTCAACGAGCCCCGCCAAACCCAGTTCGACCAAAATCTTCGCAGCTGTTGATGGCTTTTCACCGTGTGGGACCTGCGTGTAAAGCGAGCCGCGAATTGCTTGGCAAGCTAACTCATCCCGGTAATGTACTGCATCGAGCAACCAAAACTTGAGACGCTCCATACCTAAGCACCTTCAACTACCGGGCAAGGAGCCCGTCGAGGACGATAGCGGCGGAAAACAATGCGTTGTGTTCTCAGGGCCATTCCTCTTCGCCTCATTCCTAGCCATTCGGCACCAAGAGTAACGGGAGTTCTTGCAGGATGTCGTCATGCGTCCGCAACTGAAGACGCTCGAACCCCATTTCAGCCATCTTATCTGATCCTAGCGCCGCCGCCTTCTCGACTAGGTAATAGTCGTTGTATTGTTCTCGCTCGTAATTCACACGATCCAGGCTGGTTTTCGACACGCATTCCGTCCAGCGGCGGTTGAATCGTTCAAAAGAAGACTTTAATTCGTCGATTCCTTTTTGAATCTTTCGTCGTGACGTTGTCGGCAGAAGTTCGCCCCGCAATGTTGGCGCCCACTGGCCGTGTAACGACTTAAGAAATTCGGCGTGGTCGTTCGGCATGTAAGCGGTAAGCTGCGGCCAGTCGTGGTCGATCAAGTGCGCGAGTTGTGCTAGGCGAGTGCGCGGCATGTCGGTGAGTTCGGCCCGTTGTTTTCTGCACTCGGACAAAAGATTCTGCCAGACACTTTGGACACGTTGCGCGCGAAGCACGAATGCTGGTGGGCTATCGTGCTCGGCCAGCATTTTCATGAACTCAGTTCGTGAGCCTTCGTATTCTTCTGTCATGATTGTTTGCTCTGCAGTTCCGCCTTCTCTTCGGCAGCACTTTTGCGGAAGTAGATGGGAGCCAATTGCATCGGGGCCGTGGTGAGTCCTTCCTGTGCTTTGAGGAATGCCAATTGGCCGAGTTTCGTGGCCTGCGGAATGGGCTGCGATGCGATCGCGCAGTCGGGTGATAGCTTTTCAGATATGCGTTTCAAACCGGGGCCTGTGAGTTCGACATTAGAGGTTCGCTCGGAAAGCCACGTATCAGCATCGATGATTTCCGCAGGAAGTATGGTTTCTAACGAACCGTTGATCCATCGATAGCGAGCGGCAAATAGCTGATTGCGTTGGGCGTCGATCACAGTTTCAACTTCATGTGTTGATGTGGTGTCGCGAAAGCACTGGTACGCGAGAGTCTCTAGCGTATTGATTCCCACGACTTTCGCATTGATGGCGTAAGAAAAAACTTTCGCAGCAGTGATCCCAATGCGTAGTCCCGTAAACGAGCCGGGACCTGTATGTGCCGCAACGAGCTGCAAGGACGAAGGTGACCAATCTGCATCTTGCAGGAGGTTTTCAATGATTGTCGCGAAATGCTGCGTCGTTTTCCGAGGGTCTTCCAGAGTTCGCGTTTGAATTACTTGAACGCCATCCAGCAGCGCGATCGACCCGGGTGGGCTGGCGGTTTCGATCGCAAGAATTTTCATAGGAACGCTTTTGGTTGTGAGTGCGGGGACAAAGTGACTGGTTCGCGGTCGTAGATTGGCTGCGATACCCGTATAACTGGAACGAAGTGACTTGAGCTACATAGTCGCCCTGATCCTGAGGCTCCGCTTGACTAGACCAACGCGCGACCTAGACTTCCTCATTAGCAGGACAGGGAGGAACGAACGCAAACCACTTACGGCATTTGCGTTCAAAAACCGATAGTCATTGAAGTGGCTCTGTACGATCTGAATATCACTACTACCCGGTTGGGTATCAAGAGGCAGATGCGGTGAAGTTGGCATTGATTAGCGATATACACGGGAACTTGGAAGCGCTTCAAGCGGTTCTTGAGGACATCCGTCAACAATCGATTACCGACATCTATTGTCTCGGGGACGTTATTGGCTACGGGCCGAATCCATGCGAGTGTCTGGATCTTGTTCGCCAGAAGGCGAAGGTTTGCATTCTTGGCAATCACGACCAAGCGGCAATGTTTGACCCAGACGGTTTTAATCCGGTTGCGCTGCGTGCCATCTATTGGACACGAGATCAGCTTGAGTCCGCCGGCGGAACGCCAAAGCAAATCAATGACCGTTGGGATTTCTTGGGCGAGCTACCTCGCTTCAAAGAAGAAGGCGACTTCCTGTTTGTGCATGGTTCCGTGCGTGAACCGACCAACGAATACGTCTTTCCCGAGGACGTCTATGATTCACGGAAGATGGATGAGCTTTTTCGGCGATTGAATCTGTATTCCTTCCAAGGTCATACGCACATTCCTGGCGTGTTCACGACCGATGGAGAATTCCTCAGTCCTGACGAATGTGACTTCGAGTATCAGCTCGTCGGAGACAAGGTCATGATCAACGTAGGAAGCGTTGGCCAGCCTCGCGATAGCAATCCTCAGTCGTGTTACACGATCATCGAGGACAATACGGTTTACTTCCGGCGCGTGGATTATCCGATGGAAGAGACCATTAATAAGATCTACGCGGAAGCGGATCTCGAAAACATGCTCGGCGATCGTTTGCGTCACGGTCGATGATCGTCGCGAGTGGGTGTCCTGCTTTCCGTTCAGCTATTCTTCCGCTGGCACCGCAGTGATTGGTGTGTCGATCTCTTCAAGAGCCAACAGCAGCGGTTCTTCGACCATGTCGATACTTTCGTACGATTCGACTTCGATAAAGTAGTACTTGGGGATGTCGCCGAAACGGCTGTGGGCGCCTGGGTCGCATCTTAAAGTCCCGGTAACGCGGACAAGCTTGCCCTTCATGCCGTCGTTCGCGAAATCGGCGCCTTGAAGGAATATCTCTCCGCCGTCGAATGAAACATGAGCTTGCGCCCACGGAGAAAGAGAGTTCGTGCTAGAACCGAACGGTTGCCCCCAAGCGATTCCCTCAACCTGTACTCGCTTGCCAACGTAGCCGTCCCGTGTACCGCAGCGTCGGGATCTGTCGGGGCCCACTTCTCCAACCACCGCGTCGGCAAAGACTTGGTTGACTGGTTCCGACGTAGTTTCTTGGTTTTGCGCTAGAGCCAGCTGATCACGGACTGATCGTAATGACGCATTGAGATTGCGTTGATGTAGGTACCAGCCACATGTGATGGCAGCGATGGTGAACAGGAAAAGCAGGGAAGCCAAGCTGAAGCGGAAGCGGGGCCAAGGCATGGGGCACCTCTGGAGGAAAGCGGACTTTGACCTGTTGGACGCGATTGTACGCTTTAAGTTCCCTGCGGGTGACCGACACATTTGATTCTGATCAAATCATGCTTCTGATTCTCGCGTCTGCGTGTCCGTCGTCACTGGGCCGCTTGAATGGCAAATCCAAGCCAATACTGCAGCGATTTCCCTTGCTGTTGACCATAGTATGCCGGGGTTTTAGACTGCTGGGTTAACTTTGGACGACCATGCAAGTTGACAGCCACGCTGTCTAGATTTAGGCGAGTGGAGCAACTACTTTTGAAACGCGCGATCATTAGCGACGTCCATGGAAACCTCACCGCCCTTCAAGCGGTTATGGCTGACATCGAGCAGCAGGGCGTAGACCAGATTGTCTGCCTTGGTGACGTCGTTGGGTACGGTCCAAACCCGCGCGAGTGCCTTGACCAGATTATGCAGGTCGATCATTGCATCCTGGGTAATCATGATCAGGCCGCATTATTCGACCCCGATGGTTTTAGTAGCGGCGCTGAAAAGGCGATCTTCTGGACACGGATGCAGCTGGAAAACAGTGCCGATCCACGCAATCCAGAGCGTTGGCAGTTCCTCTGCGAGCTTCCTCGCGTCATTCGCGAGGACGATGTGATGTTCGTGCACGGTTCCGCTCGTAGCCCGTTGCACGAATATGTGTTTCCGGAAGATATTTACAACGCCAAGAAAATAGAACGAATATTTGGCCTGATTCCACGATATTGCTTCCAGGGGCACACTCACGCGCCTGGAGTGTTCACTGAGGATTTTCGGTTCCAGCGTCCCGATCAGATTGATTACCAGATGACTTTGCCCGACGCGAAAGCGATGGTCAATGTCGGCAGCGTCGGTCAGCCTCGCGATGGCGATAAGCGTGCGTGCTACGTTATTTTGGACGGTAACACGATAAAGTATCGTCGAGTCGTCTATGACATTGACGTTGTCGCCAAACAAATTTATGCGATTCCCGAATTAGATAACTTCCTCGGTGATCGGCTTTACGACGGGCGCTAACGCCTAAAACTACTTGATGGAAAGCCCACACTGTGGACAAGCGTCTTCTCAATTTTATGCTCGTGTCGATGTTGCTCTTCGTGGGCTACATGGAGCTAATGAAACTCTGGGCGCCGAAGCCTGAGCCCGGTCAGGAAAAGCCCATCGCCGAGGAGTTAGCTGGTGGCGAAGGTGCGACTGACGCTACAGGAAAAGATGGTAGCCAAAACACTGATCCAACGATGGATGCAGAGGCCGATCCAACCGAAGTCAGCACCACGGCGGAACAATCTGACGACGTGGCGGACGCAGAACCGAAAGCTCCACCGGCGGAACAGCAGTGGTTCACGGCCGGGTCACTCGATCCGGAGAGTGGCTACAAAATGCTGGTCACGTTCAACAGCAAGGGCGGTGCGATTGAACGCATTGAACTTAACGAGGCACGCTACAAAGATCTGGAAGACGCGACGGCCTACATCGGGCATCTCGCCTGGACCAGCAATCCGCAAGATGGCGGTGTGAAAGTAAGAGTTGTTGGCGACGGAACACCCGCGTCGCTCGCAGACATCCAAGTAGGTGACATCATCACCTCGATCGGCGAAGACGCAGTAAGTACCGCTGACTCAGCAGACATTGCGTTGCGGAAGTTCAGGTACGGTGCAGAGGTCCCCATTACGCTCAGTCGCAATGGGGCAACGATGAACAAGTCTGTGGCGTCTATTCGGCGTCCTCTTGAAGTTGTTCGACCCGAAATGATTCCTACACTCGACGGTGAAGGGCAACCGAATGCTGGCAAGCTCCAGCCTCTCTCGTATCTCGTTGGAATCCATCAGTTAGGCGTCAAGAAGGCGGACTTTGATCAAGACGAGATGGCGAACTTCCCATCGCTTCGTACTGGCCAGTGGCAGTCGTCGGTCGTTGACGTCGATGGCAAAAAAGTTATCGAGTTTCGGTTCCCACTATCTTCCAGCGACTTCCAGAAAATCGGCATGAAGGGCTCGCTAGATGTCGTGAAGCGATTCTGGCTTGAGAAAACACCGGGCGGTGATCCGACAGTTCGTTACCCGCACAGAAACTACCACGTCAAATTCGATCTGGAATTCGTCAACAAAGCAGCGGAACATATCGAGGTTGGATATCGAGTGGATGGTCCCACCGGTTTGCCTCTGGAAGGCTGGTGGTACGGCTACAAAACACATCCGAAAAAGTTCTTCACTTCCGTCGGTGTGCGTGACATCTGCTGGCGAGCCGAAGGCGAAGGCCATCAGTTGCACACCAACGGCGACGTGGTCAAACGCCGCAAAGATTTTCCTGATAGCCCTGAATTGATCATCGCTGACAACGCGAGAAAGCTGCAATACCTCGGCGTTGACGCCCAGTATTTCCATTCGGCGCTGCTACCTGCTCCGGATCAAGACAAAGCTAACCAAGCGATCGTTTTTGATCGCGTCGAATCATTCGCGTTGGCGAAAGTCGACAAGCGAACGGCCAAGAAGACGCCTGTAACATTTCGAGCGGATTCAGTTGTCGTCGTGCCAGAGAATACAGCGTCAACGCAACAGTTCGACATCTTTGCTGGCCCTAAGCATCCGAAAGTGCTCGCAGAGTACGGCCTTGACCAGTGTATTGTGTATGGCTGGTTCAAGATGTTCGCAAAGATCATGGGCAGCCTACTCCACTTTCTCTACAGCATTGTTGGCAACTACGGTGTCTCCATCGTTTTGCTGACGATGATTGTCCGAGCCTGTATGTTCCCGATCGGACGGCAGCAAGCGAAAAGTGCCAAGATGATGCAGCAGTTGGCACCCGAGATGAAGAAGATCAAAGAAAAGTACGCGGGCGATCAAGAGAAACAAACAAAGGCCCAGCAGGAACTTTTTCGCAAGCACAACTACAACCCGCTTCTTGGGTGTGCACCGGCGCTATTGCAGTTGCCGATCTTCATCGGTCTGTATCGAGCACTTAGTGTCGATATCGAACTTCGGCAGACTCCGCTGATCAAAGGTGTCGAGTGGTGTAGCAACTTGGCCGCGCCCGACATGCTGATGCAATGGAACAACATGATTCCGATCGAGCGTCTCACTGGCTACACCGGATTTTTGGGGCCGTATTTAAATGTGCTGCCACTAATTTCGACTGGTCTATTCCTTGTCCATCAGCATTTGTTCACGCCTCCGCCGCAAGATGAGCAGCAGGCGATGCAACAAAAAATGATGAAGATGATGATGATCGTGATGGTCGTGATTTTCTTCCGCGTTCCAGCCGGATTGTGTTTGTACTTCATCACGTCCAGCCTCTGGGCACTGGGCGAACGACTGATGTTGCCGAAGGACGTTACAGCAAAGCCAGCGGAAACGGTCGTCGACGACAGTGGTAAGCCAGCTAAGCAGAAGGCAACATCAAAGCTCGTCGAGAAAGCGCAAAAAGCGATGGGTCGCGAAACGGAAAAGGAATCCGTGGCCGATCGTAAGAAACGTCGCAAACGCGGCAAGAGCAAGAAGTAGTCGTCCATCTAATAATCGGCCGAACTCTGAAGTGCGGGCGGTCCCTCATTCGCCGCCAGAAGTTTGTTATTTGCAAGCTCAAGACGTTTTGTCTTAAAATGTCGAGTCGTGGCCGATTCGACATTCGGCAAGGGCGAATACTTTCTAGCAGCAAAGAGGGAACGGATATGCGTGCGAAAAATTGGTGCGGTCTTCAAGCGATTGTTTGCGTGTTGTTCTTGCTAAGCAACAACGCTCTCCATGCGAAAGAAGCAGACGTATTCAAAGCTGCGAAGTTGGATGGTCCCGATCATTGCCCGATTTGTGTCATCGACGCTGACGGCTCGAATCTCACTATTGTGACTGACCTGGGCGAAGGAAAATACGCGGGTTCACCTAACGTTTCTCCCGATGGGAAATTCGTGGTTTTTGACGCGTGGCTATCCGATGACACTGGAGCCCAACAGGCGAAGGTGTTCACGGTTGGCATTGATGGGAAAGGCCTCAAGGAGCTGACATTGGGGTCGATGCCATCTTGGTTGCCGATTGCCAAACTCGCTGGCGCAAAGGAATCCGAAGTCAAAGATAGCCAGCGTCTTCTGACATTTTTTCGGCATGGAAGAGACTTCGGTCTATGGACGATTGCCTTGGACGGGAGTCGGCTGACGCAGATGAATCGTAACGGGACTAGCCCAAGGTTTTCACCTGATGGAACCAAGCTTGCTTACAATCGAGTTGGTCCTAACGGAGGTGTCGTGATCGCCGATTTGAAGAAACCAAAGGCAGAACACGAGCTGGTTGCGCCCAATCAGAATGACGATGGACCTTGCGAGTATTTGCATGGATTCGACTGGTCGCCGGACGGGAAGCGAATTTGCGTTCAGGCTCGCACGGGCCAAGAGACGTATCAAGTGCGTATCGTGGATGTCGACTCGAAGGAGATTGCGAAAAAAGAATTGGTGACATCTAATAGTTTCTGTTGGTCGCCCGATGGCAATCGAGTTATGTGTACAGTGACAAAAGACGGACTTCAGCAGCTATTCACGTTTGATCCAAAGGACGAAGAACCAAAGTTGAAGCTTGTTCCAGGGCAACCGGCGAACCGTCACAACAACTCTGGTGTTTGGGCCGCCGACGGTGCGAAGATAGTTTTTACAAGTGAATTCCCAAAAGATGAAGAGTAGCGGAAGCACTTTGAAGGAAGGCAAAAGAAGGCGACCGAAACTCGTTTGGATTGTATGTTTAGTTGCGGTGGCCGTTCTTGGACTAGCGATGTTCGGTTTCTTGGCGGCTTTGTCTCGGCCTGGTATCGGAATCGTCGACAACAACAACGCCGACGAGGGGATTTCACCGGTCGGAACGTGGAAGAGTGAGAGGGGCACGATCTGGCGCATTCTCGCAGACGGCACGGCCACGCTTGCCAGCAGTCGCGGCGAGGTGATGCACGTCGACTGGCGGTTGGACGGAACCGAGTTCGGCTTTTTCTATCACGGCCCTCAAAACAGTGTGGGTGGACGCTGGAGTCGGATCCACTATCGACTCGGGCTGGGTGGCGACTGGCCACATGACCGGTTCAAGTTGGTCGAGGTGTTGCCGGACAAAATGATCATGGCAATCGACGAAGAACCGAAGGCTGGCGTCACTAGCTTTGAGCGTGGCGATCTAATCAAATTCGTGGCGGTACCGGAATGAATACTGACGAAACCATCGCAGCGATTGCTTCGTCGCACGACGTCGGCGGTCATCGTGGAATTGTCCGTGTCAGTGGCGAAGATACGCTGGCTTGCGTGCGAGCGTTCTTTTCTGCTACCGAGCCCATCGACTGGTCGGCACTAAGTGCGGCGCAACGGATCGAGGGCAGCATTGATCTAACTTCGCCGTTTGGTGTGATCCCGTGCGATTTGCATCTGTGGCCGACCAACCGCAGCTACACTCAGCAGCCCACCGCCGAGCTGCATACGTACGGAGCCTTGCCGCTTTTGAACAAACTGGTAGAGCTCGTCTGTCAACATGGTGCTCGGCTGGCAGAGCCGGGGGAGTTTACGTTACGGTCGTTCCTGAGTGGTCGCATTGATTTGGCGCAGGCCGAGGCGGTGCTGGGAGTCATTGACGCAGCGAACGATCGGGAAATGAACGTGGCACTCTCGCAGTTGGCGGGAGGTTTGTCGCAGCCGTTAACGCGACTACGGGATACTTTGTTGAACTTGGTGGCAGACCTTGAAGCTGGTTTAGACTTTGTGGATGAACATATCGAGTTCGTTTCACAAGACGCAGTCATTCGCGAGCTTTCTGCCGCACAAGAAACAGTTGAGGCAACGCTTCGGCAAATGCAATCGCGGCATTCAAGTGGTCAACTTCCGCGTGTCGTTTTGCGAGGCGAACCGAATGCAGGTAAAAGTTCGTTGTGGAACGCAATGGTTGGAAAGAGTTCGGCGATCGTGGATGCAACTGCCGGTACAACCCGTGACTACTTGGTTGGAACGGTTGAGAGCGAAAACGGTCGGTTTTCGCTGATCGATACCGCGGGAGTGGAGCAAGCTCGTGATGCGTTGAGAAAGTCTATGCTTGATCAAGGCGATTCGCAGGCCGAAGCGGCGAACTTGGTGGTGCTGTGCATTGACGCGAGTCGCGAATTAACACCCTGGGAAACCCAGCAGCTTGCAATTACAACCGACGAGACGTTAGTTGTGCTGACCAAGTCAGATTTGAAGCAAACCGACCGTGCCAAGATCGCGGCGGATGTTGTCGTCCATCACCAGGATGATCTCGCGATCCGCGAATTGATCCGCGTTTGCTCAGAGAAAGTTCAGGCTCTCTCAAAAGAGAGTTCCGTCGTAGGAAACACGGCAACTCGTTGTCGCGAGAGTTTGCGGCTGGTTGGTGAGTCGGTGGCACGCGCAAGCGAGCAAGTGAAGCTCAACGTCGGCGATGAATTGATTGCCAGTGAGTTGCGTGTTGCGCTCGATCATCTGGGGCAGATCGTCGGAGTCATCTACACAGACGACGTGCTGGATCGTGTCTTCAGCCGTTTTTGCATCGGCAAGTAGCGATCGTCCACGAAGTTAGTCGCGGAGTGACGCCTTCACGCAGCTCTGTGCATTTCGAGTAGCTCGACCATGTGGCCATGGCCCTTCTTTTCCGCGCGGGACAACGGTCTTGCCCACTCGTGTTCTGTCGGTAGATTTGGGTCCGCATTGTTCTCAAGAAGGAATGTTGCCATTTCGAGGTTGTTATCGGCGGCTGCGTAGCCGAGTTGCGTGCTGCACTCCATGAAGTCCACCACGTTCAGGTCTGCGCCGTGGCGGATGTAGTCAGGGAACCTATCGAAAGGTGCGAGGAAGATCATCGAGCGACCTCGCCAGTCTCGTCGGTTCACATCAAAGCCGTATTCGACTAGTCGATCGATCATGGCTGTGCTGCGTGGGTCGTACCAATGACCGCCTGGCGACACCGTTTTGATTTGCTCCATACCATAAAGCTCGACGAACTTCTCCAGCATCGGCAGATTGTCTTCTCGCAAGATTGCCCACAGTAATTCACCGCCAGGGTAAGCCGCGTCGCGAGTTTTTTGATCCGCTGCCAGCAGTTCGCTTACTGGTGGAAGTTCGTCGAGGTCGTGCAGCATGATGCGGCCGCCGAAGCTTTCCAGCAGGGCGTGCATTTCTTGATAGTTGTCCTTGTTGGAAAACTTGGCGATCCACATGCAGTTGGAGCACGAGTCAACTACCGTATTGGGGTCCGCTCCTTTCTCCAGCAGGAGTTTCGCAATCGGAATGCTATTCTTTTCCGAAGCGTAGTGAATGAGTGGTCCGCAGTTAGGGTCGATGCCATGATCGATCAACATTTCCAGCATTTCGCATTTCAAAGATTCCTCCGCGTCCGCTCCATACGCCCAGAGAAGTGTTTGCATTTGGTCGCCGCGAGAGACTTTGGTTAGCTCTGGGGCGTTCGTTAGGAGCGTTTTTAATGCTGCAAGATCTCCTGACTGGATGGGTGGCTTTAGGGTCTCATCGGTTTGGTG
The DNA here is from genome assembly GCA_964397295.1 of uncultured Pirellulaceae bacterium. Lineage (GTDB taxonomy): Bacteria > Planctomycetota > Planctomycetia > Pirellulales > Pirellulaceae > CAYNJG01. Next base: position 11,138 of record CAYNJG010000097.1, on the reverse strand, counting down.
AACGCCCTGCGATGCAACTATTGCTTCCGCTTTTGCCCGGTGCTCTTTCAGCATCGTTTTGATTTCAGAGAATCCGCGAGCGTTTGCGGCGTCGATGCAGCGTGAGAACCACACGTTGTCTTTCGTCGCCAGTTTACCGTCGACGTTGGCGTGGTGCGTGCTTAGCAGAAACCGTACTGCGTCTGCTCGACCTTGTCGAACGGCCATGATGAGTGGAAATTCATAGTGCACCGTGGCTTCGATGTTCGGAGTCTTGGCGTGGATGTTTTGTAGTGTTTCCACGTCCCCGAAAACCGACGCAAGGTAAAAATCCCACTGGTCGTCAGACATCGGGCGAATCGTTCCCAGCGATAGATGAAACGGGCGTGAGATGTTGGGGTGGTTGTCAGAGTATCGCACCATTGTCGCCGTCCTCAGAGTTCATCGTTTTTCTTGTTATAGCACTACCAGTCGTGGACCTCGATTTCGTAGCTGTCCGCCAGTTTAGATTTTGCTAACCTTGCGAGCTTTGAGCGTAGTTGACTTTGTTTGGGTGGGAGTTCTTTCGGTAGCTTACGAAGGACGGCGATCGCCTGCTTCGGTTGATCGGTGATTTGAATCAGGATCTGACTTAGCTTTAGTCGAGCCCCGGACACCTTTTCGTTAGGGTGTCGTTGAAGGAGTTCTACCATCAATGGGATCGAGTCTTCCCATTCTTTGTTTGCGTGTAAGAGCGAGATCAGCTTCTGCAGAACATTGTTTGGTAGTTTTTTGCCTTGTTGGAATTCACTCTTGAATTTCGTGTAGATGGCGATTGCAGGTCGAGCTTGGTCGGCCTTGATTGCATTTGAGAGTGCCTCGAGTTTTCGCTTTAGACCTTGTTCGTGTTCTTCTTTCGCTTCCTTTAACTCGGCGCGTTGGTTGCGTGTGCGAAATTCGTCGCGTTTCTTGTCCTGTTGTTCGGGAGTTGCCGCGTAGACAGTGAATGCGTCCCAGCCTTCGCAGTCGACCAAATTTCTTTTGAGCATCACGATACCGGGAACCAGTCCCATAAGCAGGCCCGAGAGGTGTAACGCTTCGGAGGACATCGAGAAGCCGCGCAGAGCGAAGAACACGAGCTGGAGCCCGAGATAGAATCCGCCAAATGTGATGATGGGGATTTCTATGACGCGTGGGATGAATCGCCAGAATAGCAGACAGCTCATTTCGTTTTTCGGCGCCCATAAAACCGCGATGGCCATCATGCCGTAGATCGCGCCGGAAGCACCGAGGGCTAAGCCGACTCCGTCGCTTGCGAAGAACATGATGATTTGTATGAAGGCACCCTGCATGAGGCACACCAATCCGTACACCAGAAGGAAACGCAGCCAGCCTAGCTTGCCTTCAACAACTATGCCGAACCCCCACAAAAAGATCATGTTTCCCAGAAGATGCATCACATCGGCGTGCATGAAGTTGTGGGTAAACCATTGCAGCGGGTTGATCTGGTCGAACTCTAGTGTCAGCCACGTTACTCGCGGTGAATAGTTTAGGAAGAGGAGGGAGCCCGATTGCTCTTGTTGCTCCGCGGCCCATACGGCTTCGAGTTCTTCTTGGGTCGCCAATGGTTGGCCGTCTTCGTCTGTCTGCTCCAGTAGCATTTCCATCAGACCGGGGTCGATCGGCGGGGGGGCATCATTGGCTGCGATCGTCGCCGTGGCGAAGTAGATCAGTACGTTTGCAACGATCAGTCCTATCGTCGCATACGGGAAATAGTAAATCGGCGCGTCAGTGTTGTAGGGGATGAGCATCGCAAAGAGCTGAAGGCGTGAGCGGTAGGGATTCCTACTTCGAGGTGGGAATGGTGGTCATTTGAGGCTAAGCTAAATCGTTGGATGTTGGAAGCAGAATCTTCATTTGCGCAATATTCGAGTGGCAATCACAGGTTTGGAATCGAAGGTCGACTACATTCAGTTCTCAGTGGTGGCGTCGCGTTTGTGCGTTGGTTAGAGTCGAAAGATGGCGTGCAGCTCAAGGTGGTTTTTCCTATTTGCGGATACCTAACAACTCGGAAGGACGTGAGGCTTGTCGAACGAAGAAGAATACCTACCAGTAATTTGTCAGACCTGCGGCAATGCGCTTCGCAAAGGTGAGTCGGTGTGTACCGAGTGTGCGCCGCAGTCTAGTAAGAAATCGAATCCTTACAGTGCACCGGTGCAATCGCAGGCTGTTGGTTCCCGTGCGCCGGGAGAGCCCGCTCCATTGGAAGGCGATGGCACCGGCGGCATTATTCCGTATAAGAATCCGAAGGCGTTGCTGGCCTATTATCTAGGGATCGCATCTGGTTTACCCTTTATCGGACTTCCTTTTGGCATCGCTGCCTTTGTGCTTGGGATCATGGGGCTTCGCGATCGCAAGAAGAATCCTGTGATTAAAGGCAGTGTTCATGCGGGAATCGGGATTGGTTGCGGTTTGATCTTTACATTGTTTTGGAGCATTGCGATATGCGGCCTCATCTTCGCGATGTTGAATCAACAACGATGAGTTCCCGTTGTCATTGAGGAGTCATCGCAGTATTCGATAAACACGTCGGCTTGGGATGGCTGCGATTTGATGCCGATCTCGATAAACAATCTTGCCTGGGTCCACGCATTTCGTAGAGGCCACGTCGATGTCGTGTTGTCGAAGTACGGTCACTAAATCCCACACGGCGCCGAGTACGTCTGGCGAATTGCAGTCGAACCAGAACAAGCATCGCTTTTTGACTTGTTCAGCATTCGGCACCTTTAGGTTTGTGTTGAACCACTGAAGTGTTTCTCGCAACGGTTCAGCAAACCACGGCTCAATTCTGTCGTTGTCACGTAGTTCGCCGGCTGCAGAAAAGATACCTATCCAGCGGCCTGTGTTTTCGCAGCGGATGTTGGTCTGAAATCGGAGGTAAGACATTGCAGCAGCTATTCAAAACGGATCTCTTTCACATTTGCCTTCTGCGTCGGCACGTTAGTAACGGACAGTATTGACGAGCCTATGTTCGCGCTGGCGGTCTCGCATGGAAGTCGAGCAGAGCTTAAGATCTCTTACTTCGCCGGGCTCAGCCGAGCCATTTCTGAGGTGTCCGATGGGAAAGACTGTGAGTGGATTATGGATTTCGTAACGATTGCTTCGTTTTTGTTCTTCACCGGGCTTGTTGGTTTCCTGACATGGCGGATTACGCGTGGCGATGAAAATCAAAGCACCAGTGGGTATTTTCTCGCGGGTCGCTCGCTTACTTTTCCACTAATTGCTGGTTCGTTGTTGTTGACGAATCTCTCGACGGAACAGATGGTCGGCCTGAATGGCGACGCTTTCACCAACGGTTTCTGTGTTATGGTTTGGGAGGTCGTTTCAGTCATTTCCATGGTTGCCATGGCTTGGTTTTTCTTGCCTCGATTTCTCAAAAGCGGTATTGCTACCGTTCCGCAGTACCTTCGTTTGCGATTCGACAGTCAGACGGAAACGATTACCAACATCATCTTTCTGACGGCTTACGTTGGGATCTTGCTGCCGATGATCCTGTACACCGGTGCCGAGGGAATGATGGGCATCCTCGACGTGCAGACTATGTTGGGGACCAATGAGCCAACGACCCGCTGGATCATCGTAATTGTTGTTGGCATCATTGGATCTATTTATGCCTTGTTCGGCGGCCTGCGGACGGTTGCCGTCTCTGACACACTAAATGGAATTGGGTTGCTAGTCGGAGGTTTTCTCATTACGTACTTTGCACTCAATGCGCTTGGTGGGGATGCTGGTTTTAGTGCCGGTGCCGATAGGTTATTCACGGAACAGAAGGAGAGGTTTAATTCGATTGGTTCTCCCGAGTCCTCGGCACCGTTCGGTGCGGTGTTCTCGGGCATCTTCCTGCTCACACTTTTCTATTGGTCGACGAATCAACAGATCATTCAGCGTACGTTTGGGGCGAGCAGTTTGGCGGAAGGGCAGAAGGGTGTGTTGTTAACTGGCGCGCTGAAGCTGTTAGGGCCGATCTATCTCGTTATTCCCGGTATGATTGCTTTCGCAATGTTTGCCAAGGATGATATTAAGCCGAATCAAGCCTACGGGATGCTTGTGAACGAGGTCTTGCCTTCACCACTTGCCGGCTTTTTTGCGGCGGTGATGTTAGGAGCTATTCTGTCGAGCTTCAATTCGGCGCTGAACAGCACGTGTACGCTATTTAGCCTCGGCCTCTTCAAACCAATCTTCAGTAAGAATGCAACTGAGGCACAGGTAGTCGGTTCCGGCAAGATTTTCGGCGTGCTCATCGCCATTACAGCGATGGTGATCGCGCCCGGTTTGGCGAAGAACGAGAATATCTTTCTCTACCTGCAAAAAATGAACGGCATGTATTCGATTCCAATCTTGGCTGTTGTACTTGTGGCAATGCTTTCAAAACGTGTGCCACCGCTTGCCGCAAAATTCGGCCTGATCGCTGGCGTGCTCACCGTTGGATTGGGTAACGGCGCCTTCGAAAGTATCGTCGGTTCCATTGTCTATTCTGGGCAAGAGTCACCCGTGGTTCCTGTATTAACGCAATGTCGCCAGATCGCTGACACGATGGGCGGCTTCTACTTCACCGGTACGATCTTCGCCTGGCTGGTGATTCTGATGTTTGTCATCGGCGAAGTTCGCCCGACCGATACGGAATGGGTGCAGAAAGACGAAAACGCGATTGACATGACGCCGTGGAAATTCTCCGGTATCGCGGGAGTCGCACTGATTGTCAGCGTGATTGCGATTTACGCTTGGTTCGCCGATCTAAACCCAACACCAGTAGCGACGGAGGTGGCCCCCGATACCGCCGAAGTGGTCGAACAGGCAATGCTTGAAAAGGGAGTCGATCGATGAGTGGTGGCCTACGACCGTCCGTTTGCGTTGATGCTGTGATGGAAGGTCAATCCATTTCCGAGGCGACCGCTCAGGTGAAGGCTTGCGGAATCGATGCGTTCGAGTTTTGGGGGTGGTGGGACAAGGATCTCGACGAACTGATCGACGCCCGCGAGACTAATCAGCTAGCGGTCGCTGCTTGTTGCACGAAGTTTGTCAGCCTGGTCGATCCGTCAACTCGCAGCGAATACCTTGCTGGGCTGGAAGCATCGATTGCTGCTGCGAAGAAGCTTGGTACTTCGACGTTAATCTCACAAGTCGGCGATGCGCGACATGGGGTTAGCCGAGCCGAGCAACATCAGTGTTTGGTGGATGGATTGAAGGAAGCCGCGCCCTTGCTCGAGGACGCTGGGATTACACTTGTGATCGAGCCGCTCAACGAGTTAGTCAATCATCCCGGCTATTATCTGGTTCGCAGCGACGAAGCGTTCCAGATAATCGACGAGGTCGGTAGCTTGCATGTGAAAGTCGTTTTCGACATCTACCACCAGCAGATCAGTGAAGGTCACTTGATTCACAACATTACGCAGAACATCGACAAGATTGGGCATTTTCACGCCGCTGGCAATCCGGGGCGTCATGAGTTGTCACATGGCGAGATCAACTATCCCAATATCTTTGAAGCGATCCAGCAAACCGACTTCGACGGGTATGTTGGTCTTGAGTATTGGCCACTTCGGACGACATCTGTCGGTCTGAAAGAGATCGCGTCTTGGTTCGCTTCGTAGGTTCAGCTGCCACCGGGTTGCTGCCTTGATGCTTGCGGTGGCTGTGGTGGCAGCTGGCGTCGTGTTCGGCTTGGGGTAGTGAAAAGCTTCGCATTTTTGAATGCGGGCGACAGCAATGCTGGCCACTTTCGTGCTGGACAGAAAGTCTGTATCGCTTGCGAAGCGTCTCGGTCCTGTGAACGTTGCTCCGGGCAAATCTAGTTTTCTCCACGAGTAGGGTTGGTGACGTCGACGAATGTTGCACCTGGTCAATCTTTGCGCAAAGTCGCAGCCAACCGCATCGGTATCCAACCCACCAACAGGAATAATCTCGTGTCGACCCCCATCAAATACCTCGTCGCCTTTTCTGTTGCCTTATCGGCAGCCAGCCTCCATGCCGAGGATGGTGTGATTGCCATACAGCAGACTCCCACCAACAGTCTCCCTCAGTTTCAAGATGCCGTGGAAACGGCAGTCGGGATTTTGGAGGATGCAACAACCTCCGATTCCGATGTGTTCTCTTCCTCGGAAGCGTCCCCAACCAGAGCATCCTTGCCTAGTAACACGGACGTGAATGCGAGCGCTACCACGGCTCCCGAAGCGATCACCAACGCCCAAGCGGCTATCGGGGAAGGCGAAAATGAAGCCGACCCCAATGCTCCGATCGAAATCGTCGAAGAACGATTCGACACAGGTAAGGTCAAGATTCGTCGCGAGATGACTTTGGACATCGCCGGCAACTACATCAAGCACGGTGACTGGACGCAGTTCTCGAAAATCGACGAAGAAGTTGCCAAAGGCCGGTTCGCCAACAATAAGCGGGAAGGCGTCTGGACGAAAACCATCAACTGGGGCGACAGTCCCCTTCTCAATGAACTTCCCTATACAGAGTTCGAAGCTCCTTTCATCTCGCGAGCTGAATTCACCAACGGCAAGTTGAATGGATCTTGGACGATCACAGATAGTGAAGGTCAAGTCGCCAGCGAATGGACTTACACCGATGGCAAATTGAATGGAAAAGCCACTTGGTACTATCCAGGCGGCAGTGTTCGCGAAGAAATCGACTACACGAACGGCCTGATCGACGGTACTTATCGATTGCTTGATGAGGACGGAGCTGAGTTGACAAGCGATACTTACAAGCAAGGTCGCAAGCTGGCTCTCAAGCAAGAGTTGTATCAGAACGGCGCTGTTCGCTGGGAAGGTATGTTCTTGCACGAAACATTCGTCATCAGCAAAGAAGACGATTGGTGGAACACCACGCCCGTTGCCTACCGCAAGGTTGGAGAGCCCGAGCGTCATGGTCGCTTTATCTCGTGGTACGAAAACGCCCAGAAGAAATTTGAAGGAACCTTTGAGCACGAAATTCGCACTGGCGAGTTCACCTGGTGGCACGAAAACACACAGGTTGCCGTCAAAGGTATGTTCGAAGACGGCGAGCGAGATGGTCCGTGGGTTTGGTGGCACGAGAATGGTCAGAAAGCTATTCAGGGTGGCTACTCCGCAGGCAAGCTCGACGGTGACTGGTCGTACTGGAGTGCGGAAGGGAAGCTTGAGCGAAAAGTGGACTACAGTGGCGAAAGTAACCCAGTGACTATTCACTCGGTACCCAGCACCGATGTTCGCAAGCAGCCTCAGGTTGCGGCCAAGCCGGCACCTGAAGCTACAGCGGCTACGGTTCCACCACCCGCCTTTACGCCAGTGCAGGAACAACCTGTTGGAACTGGCGTGCGAGTGTTGGAGCAGACCGCAAATCGTTTCAATCCTATTCGCCGCTAGTCGTTGCGACTCGCGATTTCTGTGCTCGTTCTTCGATAGGCAATGTCATGGCCCACTCTGTTAGGTCTATTGTTGGATGTGTGATGGTGCTCCTCGCCGTAAACGCGGCAGGAGCCGGTGACGCGTCCCCGCTCTCTGCAACGCTGCGAGTTCTCGTTCCGAGCCCAGTCGATGGTCCGGTTGCAACGCGAGTGGATTCGAAGCCGGAAGGCTCCCAAGTCGTCAGTGATCTTCCTCAAGTGCGCGTCAGCACGGCGGGGCCAGAATCATTGGTGCTGAATGAGCCAGCGAAGTATGTGATCTCGTTGGATAACCTGGGCGAACATGTTGCGTCGAAGATTAACGTAAGATGTGTGTTGCCAGCTTGGGTTGAGCTGGGTGAACACGTAGCTTCCACCGGCAAGCTCGTTGGGACGCACCCCGATATCGTATGGCAAGTCGACAAGATCGCTGGTCGAGCACACCAGGAGCTATTGCTCAACTTGGTTCCTCGGGAGGGCAAGGCTTTTGAGCTGAAGGTTGACATTTCGGTGGAACCTTCCAACGTAAACAAGAAGATATCGGTGATGCAGCCGAAGCTCGACCTGAGTCTTGTAGGGCCGGCTGCGGTGTCCTACGGTAAGTCGTCAGTTTGGAAACTGAATGTGCTTAACCCGGGTACTGGCGAATTAGGAGACGTCGAGGTCGATGTGTTTGCTGGCGATTCAAAGGTAGCCAGTCAAATGTTGCCACGTTTGGCGGCTGGCGGAGAGCAGCCGATTGATCTTGAAATAAACCCTACGGAAGTGGGTTCGCATTCGATACGTGTTGTCGCCAAGTCTGGGAGACTCTCGGCTGTGGCGGATGCTTCGTTCGTTGTGCGTCGTGGTCGCCTGGCTGTTGACTTGCAGGGTGTGCGTCGAGACTTTGCCGGTGCTACTTCGCAATATGCAGTGAAAGTTATCAACGAAGGCGATGACGTGATTCAAAATGTATTGCTGACGCTCGATCTTCCAGTGGATATGGAGTATGTCTCTGGCATCGAAAAGCCTTCCCTTCGCGGTTCTGGCATTTCGTGGGTCGTCAATCGCGTTGCCGTTGGCGAGCAGTTGGAGTTTCCGCTCATGCTGGCCGTTAAGAAGGGCGGTCAACATGAACTGCAAGTGACTGCCAGCACCATGGATCGCATGTCCGCGACCGATCGTTTTTCCGTGGAAGCAATTACTGCTCCGGATATCAAACTTGAAGTCACCGACCCTGTGGGACCGCGTCGAGTAGATAGCGTCGCTGAATATGTGATTCGTGTTTTGAATCATGGTACGGATACCGCACGAGACATTTCTGTAATCGCCGTTTGCGATTCGAATCTCGAGCCTGTCGACGTGTCTGGGAGTGCCGCTTTGCGAGATGGCAAAGTCTACTTCAAGCCCGTCGAAACTTTGGAGCCCAACCACAAGATCACTTTTAAAGTGCAAGCGAAGGCAAAGAAGAGTGGAAGCCACGACTTTCGAGTAATCGTCAAGTCTGTGGTGCCAGAGACGCGACTCGCAGTGCAGGAAACAACGCGGTTCTTCGACATGAACCAAGCCGAGTCACAAGAGCCCGCCCAAGGGGGTGGCGACGACAAGGTTGCCGCAGGTCGCGACAATCCGCGTAGTTCATTGCTTCAGCCGCTTAGCTTCGAGCCGCAATTCCGGGCAGTTAAATTGCCGACGAAAACTCGTCGTTGATGCAACTAGCCTTGGGCTGATTTGATCTCGATTGTCCGTTGCAGTGGCTTCAGAATATCTTTGGCAACGAAGTCCTGTACCACTTCTGCGCAGGCTTCCTTGAGTTCGTGTAGTACGGTACTGAAGTCCATCCTGTTATTCAGGCTACCGTATCGTCTGGCGGTGACGTAGACGCTGACTTGTTCTTGTGGAAAGCTTCGCGTCTTCAGGTGGTAGGCGCTTGTTCGCGTTTCGACACTGACACGTATTTGTGTCTGGCAATCCGTGTCAACTGAAAACTGCATGTGCGGCTCGAAGGCTACGATTTGCTCACGGTAGCGATCAGCCAGTTGTTCGAAAGCTGGCGGGACGCCCAAGGCATCGACCACCAGTTCGTTGTGGTTGCCTGAGTAGTTGAAATCGAAGCCCAGCATCAGGTTCAACGATTCGCAGTCGAGACTGCTCACGGATAGCATGTAGGGGACGAGGTCCAGAATAAGCGCGTGCTGCTCGATGCCCTTGTCCATGCTTTCAGGATTCACGTAGCCCGAACAGATGCGACGGCTATCGACCGTTGCCCATCGGTAATGGCCGAGTTCCTTGGGTTCCTCCAACACAAACTCACCGCGTTCGCGCGAGTAGAAGTTTGACATCGTTGGATATTGTTTTTGAATCCGCTCGAAAAAGTGAAGAAGGGTTTCGCGATTGGTCGGAAGGTCCATCTCCGTGTTTAGGTTCAGGTTTACGTAGAAGTCATCGCTCAGAGAAGCGTAAAGACCCATTCGATATTCCTTTGAAAGAGGTGAGTTGGCCGCGAACGCTGCCAAACTCATTATAAAGTGGTGAGAGTCATTCGACCAACACACTGCGGGCTTGCGTAAAATCAAATGATTTTAGTTGGTGCGTTGGTTTGGTCTAAAACGATTGTTGCGGCCTGATGTAAAGCTGCCTGTTCGTAGAAGTGTCTAGCGAATTGATCACGCAAAGAGCTTTTGCATTACTTCGTCAGTGATAGGGACTGCATAGGGCGGTTTGTCGATGGGAAAGCGGCAGAAAGCGACGCGGATTTGGCCGGAACCAAGTGTCTCTTCACCACATTGGAACTTGCAGTCATACGTTACCGACTTTCCATCGTCGCAGGTAACGTTGACGTGGACGTCGATAACTTCTTCATATCGTGCCGGTCTTTTGTAGTCACACGTCGCTGACATTTTTGGGAAACCCAGTTTTCCTTTCGGATCATCTAGGACAACGGAAAGACCTCGCGAACGCAAGAACGCGTGTTCCGCTTCTTCCATATAGCGAAAGTAGTTGGTGAAGTGTGCGATGCCGGCCATGTCGGTTTCTGCAAATTCGACACGTCTTTGTAGATTGAAGTTGGTTTCCATTGTTATTCCGTCACGAAAGGTAGCCTTGCGCCCAACTCGGCAGTGGTGCTGTAAATTCCAGCGGTCGGTTGTCGGAAGGATGCTCAAATTGAATTCGGTGGGCGTGCAAGCAAAGCGGTTCTTCGCCAACGTGCAGTGTCTGTTTTTCGCCGATCTCATCAGTGCCGCGATACAGTTGATCGCCAACGATCGGAAAGCCGAGATGCGAAAGGTGAATGCGGATTTGATTCGTGCGGCCAGTGATTGGCCGAGCATGGACGAGTGACGTTCCATCGTCGAGCTCGAGGATTAGGTCGAATTCCGTAACGGACGCTTGCCCGTTTGGGCCAACGTGTCGTCCGCCTGCTCTCGCGGACTTGGGCACGATGGGTGAGTCACACGTAAACGTCTGCGGTGGTGAGCCGAAGACTCTTGCGATGTAGTGTTTCTTGACGATGCCTCTTTCGAACTGCGGCTGGATCTTCGCGGCCACGTTTCGCGTTCTGGATAACACAACGACGCCGGTTGTATTCGCGTCTAGGCGATGAGCAATTCGTAGGCGTTGGGGAGCGTAGACCATGTCCATGAGGTACGTGATCGTGTTGCGGTTGTAGCGACCGCAGGGATGCATGGGAATCGGCGCCGGCTTATTGACGATGACAAGCATCGAGTCTTCATAGATGACTCGAATGTTGGCGTTAACATCGGGTTCAACC
>CAYNJG010000096.1:0-24250 GCA_964397295.1 uncultured Pirellulaceae bacterium | reverse complement strand
GGATCATACAGTTCTGCACCGATCATTACTCCGGGCCGACAAAACTTCATGCAAGGTGGTGTGTACCGTCTGAAAGTGACGGGCATTCCTGGCCGTGAAGGTACTGAGTTGTACCCAACTCTCGAGGTTGGTCCTCCAACTCGACAGACAGCTGCTTATCTCGCGCACAACGCGATTCCAGTTCAGTTTACTGAAGAAGACTTTGACCAAGTCTTGTCGAGCAACTTCGTCACGAAAGTGATTTACTTGCCCGAACCTGACTTTCAAGAGTTGGCGCTCGCCGGTGTAGAAACACTTGTTAGTACGCGACTCGATCCTGGATTCGACCCAATCGTTGAAGCCAACCGTCGTGGTGCCATCTTGGCCGTCGTGCGAATTGGTAACAAAGATATGGAGATCCCTGGTGGATCGGCTGTCACACCAATGTACGGTGCGAACGGAACAAACTCAGGAATTCTTCCTGCTAGTTTCGTCGGACCTGCTGCATCTGGAAAAGCTTTTGCCACAACGGCTTCCGGTAGCGGCGTTGCTCAGACGAGCTTCGGTTGTGACGCGGGGTGCTGCGGTGGCGGTGCTGCAACGTGCGGCGATGGTGCGTGTCTAGGTGGTGGTGCGTGTTTAGGCGGCGGATGTTTTGGAGGCGGCGGCGGTACAGCTGCTGACTTCTACGGTCCGAATTCGACACCACGTGGTGGTCACGGTCCCGGCGGTTTGCCTCCCGGACTTACTGCCGCTGGTCAATACGGAATGCCAATCACTGGTACTCCGATCGGATTGCCTGGCCCTCCACATATCCCACTTGGAGTTCCAGCGGGCTTGAAGAGCCATGTCATGCACAACCGAACGAGCCGGCACATTCCGGATCCGGTTGGCAAGTTGAAGATCAATGTCAAGCAACGTCCTGGTCTTAGCTACCCACAACCAGCAAGTCGTGCGTGGGTAACCGAAGACACAATCCATTCAGCACCACACTACAGCAATCGCCACTTCGGTATTGCACCGGGTGCAGGTGGATTGCCAGCCGGTGGCGGTATTCAAGCTGCTGGTTACGGTGGCGGCGGAGCAGGAGCATGTCCTGATGGTTCGTGCGGCCCCGGTGTTGGTGGCGGTCTGCTCGGCGGAGTGAAGAGTTTGCTCGGTCACTAGACCGAGCGAAGGCGAAAACGGTTGTTTATTTCGCCCCCGGCCTTGAATTTCAAGGCCGGGGTTTTCGCGAAAACAACGAACGACGGAGAGAGCAAAGATGCGGAAGAATAACTCACAGCCCAGACGGCTTGCTAATAGAAATCTTGCCAAGAGAGTCTCTGCTAGCCATAGCCTTACAAAGCTGATTGCCGCGTCGTTTTTGCTTTGCACTGTCAACGCATCCGTTCACGCCGAACGCTTTTTCGTGAACACACAATCTCCCGCCGGAGACATTGGTCGTTCGCAACTTCAGCGACGGCCTGAATTGGCCGGAGTTTGGCAACCCGTTTTAATGCGAGCTCCCGACGGCGCCACGATTTGGTTTGCCGAAGGCGCCGGCTTCTCGGCCGGTCAAGAAAGCGTGCAGCTCGTGAGTCTACAAGTTGGTTCAACGTACCGACTAAAGATCTCGAACATCCCACAAAACTATGGCGACGTGTATCCAACGGTCGAAATCATTGATCGCCTGCACGCCCCGCCAGGCAAAGAAACACGCTATCCCGTTCCGATCGAAATTACGGCGGAGGAACTAAAACTAGCGCTGTCTGGAAAATTCGTGACACGCGTGATCTACGTCGAAGATCCGAACAATGCGATTCCAGCTCGCGAGCTCGAGGAACAACGATACTTCGAGGCACTTCCCGATGAAGACGCTTATGAGGTAGCGACCCGTATCGGTCGTCCCATCGCCATTCTGAGAATGGGTTCGGTTGTGCCAGGTACGCAGGGTGGCATGGCAGGATTTCTGTTTGATTCACCGCCACTTCAGCGTCACGCCGTTTGGCCGAAGCAACCTAAGTACGAGCGTAGTGAACTCGAGCCGATTGACCTGCCATCGCCTCTCGAAAAACTAACGCCGCTTCCCGACGCGCCGAAGCCACCAGATGCGACTGACGAACTCCCAAGTGTTCCGGAAAACCTTCCAGCCAAAAAAGAAATGGAAGAAGAGCCGGGTGATGATTTCACTGCGGAGCCCGATTTGTTCGAAGAAGCCAGTCCAGCGGATGAAGTTGGATCCGAAGACGGACCGGATGACCTCTTCGGTGACCCTGACGGCTCCGAGGAAACTGGACTCGACGACGAAGATCCGTTTGCTGACTTTGAATAACAAGATAGACGACCGTGCAAAACAATAATCGCCACGAGACCACACGCTACATAGGGGAACAAACGATGGAACCGATTCCAAACTGGTTTCGCTGGTTGATCATCGTCATCGCCACGCTCATCATGTGCGCGTGTCGTGCGCCGATTCAGAATAGGGCAACGCGGTCGGTGTTGAAAAAACACGCGACGGATCCTGTCAACGTCTACGGCTACGATCGTTCGTTGCTTAGCAAACTGACTGCGTCGCAAGAAAGCTACCAGCTAGAAGATCGATTTGCAGGTTCTCAGCGGGAAACTCAGCCGCTAAGTATTCAGCGAACAGAGCTACCAACACCTCAAGCTGCACCTGGCATTGAAGAACCGTGCGTCGCGCCGATTGTTTATCGCAATGGCGAACGTATCAGTGTCGTAGACACAGCAGCTCGGACGAAGCAAGGTACTCACAAAGCGCCAATCTACTTCCACGTCAACAACGATTCGCTCGTTTCGAATGAGGCAAGCATCCGGCAGACGCAAGCAGTCGAAGGCTCTCCTTTCTTAGACGATCCTGAGCTTCCGCCCGCATCTGAGTCGCCACTCGCGCCCATCGTGGATCCAAGTTTTCTAGATCCGGGACCCGAAATCCCCGTCCAGCAAGGCGTTATCCAACAAGATCCAATCCAGCAGGGTCCAATTCAACAAGGCGTTGTCATCGAGTCCAATCCGATTCCGATGATGGGCGAAGAAATTGTGGCACCGCTGGCTCCCGAGCACATCGATTCGGGAACGCCGCTACCCGCACCGTTCGACTACCTGCCGCAAGCCGAAATCCCTATCGACGTTTCACCGGAAGAATGGGCTACATCACCTGTGGAAACCATGAAAACGTCATATGCCGATCTCGCAAGACATTATCCCGACGAATACATCTGCGACGGTGGTGATGCGAATGGCCGAGTCAAAGTTGGACGAGATTGGTCGCTGCATCATCTTGATCCAGAAGACACCATCGGGCACTTTGATACACTGGACTGGGAAGTTGGAGTTGAGGCAAGCAACCGCGTTTGCATTTACGCACCGCGATTCGCGGCCGTGCGAAAAGTCACCAGCCCGTTTCAAAACGAGAAGCGTGAGCAAGTGCTGATCGAGAAGCAAGACAAGTTGGCCGTCATCGAACAGAAGCGACAGTCCAGCGACCAATACAGTCAGAACCTCGCACCACGCCGACATCTGGCTTTGCAGCCAGCATCGTCCGTGCAGTTAGACTTGCCAGGTGTCGAAGGCGTTCATACCTTGCCTGTTCGCATCATGGACCACGATCTTTCGGTGCACGAAGATTTTCGTGTCATGAAAATCGGCATTCACAAACAGTCGGACAAACCTCGACTGGCCGAATTTGCAGCGAAAGCAATCACGTGGTCGCACGATGTTGGCGTCCAAGTCGTCGTCGACGAAGTGGTGGCTCGCACTGCGATGTCTCGCAAGGGTGCCGAGTCTATTCACACCATCGGCGACAACCGTCCTGCGAAACTTCGTGTGATCAAAACAGCATCCGTGTCGGACGCGCTGCCTGGCGAAGAAATCGAATTCACGCTTCGCTTCGACAACGTCGGTCATCAACCGATGGGTAACGTGACCATCATTGATAATCTCACAACACGCCTTGAATACCTCGATGAAACCCAGTTGTGCAGCGTTGAAGCTGTCTTTGTCGAAGATGAGAACGAAGTCGATTCACTGACGCTCCGTTGGGAAATCGTAGAGCCGATCATGCCAGGTAAGGGTGGACTCATTCGCTTCCGTTGCCGCCTGCGTTAGTCGACTCAAGGCGACGTTACATGCGGATACGCGGGTCGGCTTGCTAATCACTTCGCAATCCAAGACGATAGGGGGCTAACCAGATGCCTCCTTCTCGATGGAATTCACCGATGCGTTGTTTTGCTCTGCAGTTGATTGTGGTTGTGTGTTTCGGACTCTCGTTCGTCGCGAAGACAAACGCCCAAGACAATTGGACACGCTTCCGCGGCGAGGACGCAACGGGCGTTGCCGACGATGACCCGCGTTATCCTACTGAATGGGATACCGAAAAGAACGTGCAATGGGCTGCCGAACTACCGGGTTTCGGTTGGGGCAGCCCCATCGTTTTGCGCGACAAAGTTTTTGTGTCTGCCGTACATAGCGACGATGACTACGAAGCGCCTAAGGGCGGACTCTACAACGGTCGCGGTCGCGCCGAGCCGCCCAACACAGTGCATCATTGGATGCTGTATTGCCTAGATCTCGAGACGGGCAAAGAGCTTTGGAAACAAGAAGCTCATACTGGCAAGCCTGTTGTCGGCCGGCACCCTAAAAGTTCTTACGCCGCGGAAACGCCGGCGACTGATGGCGAGCGAGTGTACGTTCTGTTTGGCGACCTCGGCTTGTATTGCTACGACATGGAAGGCAAGCAAGTCTGGCGTCACATGATTGATCCGAAGAAGACGCAAATGGACTATGGCGCTGCTGCGTCGCCCGTCGTTCAGGGTGACCAAGTCATCTATACCTACGACAACCAGGAAGAATCGTACATCGCGGCACTCGATGCAAAGACCGGACGCGAGCGATGGAAGATTCCTCGAGACGAAAAAAGTACATGGGGTACGCCGTTTATTTGGGAACACGCCGGTGGCACCGAAATCGTTCAAACGGGTAAGAAAGAAAACAGATCGTACTCGCCGGAAGGAGAGCTACTCTGGAAATTCAACGGCAAAATGTCCGTGCTCACGATCCCGTCACCGTTCGTCGTCGACGATACGCTGTATATCACGTCTGGATATTTTCAAGACAACAAACGACCGGTCTTCGCCATTAAACCCGGTGCCAAAGGCGACATCACGCTCAAAGACGACGAGACGTCCAATGAGTTCATTAAATGGTCGTTGCAGAAGATGGGACCCTACAACACGACGCCGATCGTCTACAAAGATCGTTATTACACGTTGCTCGATCGTGGCATGTTGACGTGTCACGACGCAACAACCGGCGAACTCATCTTCGACCGAGTCCGATTCCCCCGTGGCGCAAGCTTTACGTCGTCGCCCTGGGCCTACAACGACAAAGTCTTTTTCTTGAGCGAAGATGGACGCACGTTCGTCATCACTCCTGGCGAAGAACTTAAAGAGGAAGATGGTAAAAAACGACTGGAGGTGGTTACTATCAATGACGTCGATGACCTTTGCATCGCCACACCATCCACGGCACAAGGAAAACTATTGTTGCGCACGGCTACGAAGGTCTACTGCATTACGAATGAATAGATTGATGCGTGGAGGAAAGAAGTGAGTCACGACATTGATCGACTTTGCGAAGCATTCTTCAATCAAATGCGTCGGCCTATTGCACATAAGGCTGAAATCCGAGACGTTCTTATGGCCTGCTACTACGCGAGCCTAATGACCGAGGAAGGAGAAAAGGTAAGATTCGATCTTTGCATGATCGAGACGGAGTTCGCTGACGGCATGCAGGCTTTCGAAACACCAGTTGCAATGGATGCCGAAAGATTGCGGAAACTGTCATCACTTTCGGCGTTCAGTGGTTGCAGTCTTCTGGCCAGAATACCCGATTGCAAAATCGTTGGACTAGCTGACGACCAATGCATAAAGAGTTTTTCGCAAATCCATGATTTCGTGTTGCCGGTGCGTGTTTCTGGGCCTGGCTGGTTGAATTTTTATCCTTCGGAGTTGCGAAATGGTGCACTATGCGCTACGCAGCTAGTCTCCGTCGCATTAGGAGATTTCCTTATATCGCAGCAACACGACACAAGGGAGTTTGCTTGGGAGATAGCTGCTCTGTCTACGGTTTTGCGTAAAATGGTTGACAGAGAACAAGGCGGTACATGTGTTCTTCTGCCCCGTGGCCATTCGTTCGACGAAGATTCCGGATTCAGTGATGTTGGCCATTGCGTAACGGGTACAGGTAGACTCGGTGAAGCCATTCGTAAAGCAAGATTCGTGAATAGCATGCCGCTGGATCCGGCTGATTTTCCATCAGATTTCGAACTGAATGCAGTGCGTATCGCACACCAGCAACTTGAATTAATGGCAGGAATGGGGGCAATCGACGGCGCCACTGTTCTCAACGATCGCCTTGAAGTAGTAAGTTTCGCTGCAAAACTTGAGAGCGTAGACACCAGCGAATTCAAAATCGAAGAGTGGGAATTATCCGCAAATGGTTCAGTACCGCAACGAAGGTCGACAACTCGCCCCTATGGCACTCGTCACAAGTCCTCAGCATCTTTTGCGTTTCACCATCCGGGAGCATTGGTCGTCACTGTTTCGCAGGATCAGTCTCTGACTACATTTCGCCGCGACGGTGATGCTGTGCGAGCGGATACACATTTTCGTGCATCCGCTAGAATTCAACATATTGGTTAGGCTGGAAACTAGCCATCACATTCGAATCCTCTGTGTGGACTCATTTTTGCCACATGCATAAGAAGCACCTCGCATCATTCTATAGATGCGATAGTATCAGCCAGACGCTTCGATTGCGCGTACGTTGTCGCGCATGATATAGTTCTTGCGCGATGTGTTTCAGTTTCGGATCGAGCTTGGCGCACAGCGGGTGAACTGAACCCCAAGTACGTACGCAAATACTCGAAACTCAATTAGTTCGCGAACGTAGGTTCGATGTCCATCTCTCGTAGCAGGTCACCGAAGCCTTCGACCTCGTCGAGCACCCACAGCGCGTAGCGCACATCGAGCAGAATGCTGCGAACTCCCGCGTCAAAGACGTAGTCCCCGTACAGCGAATCGGTGTTGCCATCAAACAGCAAGCCGACAAGTTCCCCGCGTGCATTCAGCGCAGCCGAACCCGAGTTGCCACCGGTCGTGTCGACGTTCGCCAAGAAGTTCAGTGGCAATCCGCCAAACAGTCCTTCACCATACGGACCGAAACCCTTTGTCTTGGCTCGCTCGTAGGCTGATATCCAGCGTGGCGGAACCTCGAAGTCCTTCTTACCCGGCTGATGTTCGTCTTCGATCAGTTGCCGCATGTTCGTGAACGCTGGAACCTGTTTCACCATGTCTTCGATCTTCTTTGAGTAGCCGCCGACTTGTCCAAACGTGACGCGCAGCGTCGAGTTCGCATCCGGGGCCATCACTTGCTCGCGGCTCTTCAGGAAGTCACGAAGCACTTCGATATAAAGTGGCGCAACGAGCAGATTCTCGCCCGACTGTGCTTTGCTGTGTTCTTCGGCGGCCAGTAAATCGGGCTCGATCAGAACCGCGAGCTGAATCAATGGATCGTCACTGGACTTCAGGTCAGCGTAAGTGGCTGACTCGAGCAGCTTTAGTCGCGTGTCGGGATCCTCGAGTTTAGTCGCGTCGAGAATCGACTGGATCTTGCTGCGAATCTGATCTTCCGTGCGTCGGTTGCCGAGCAGCTTTTCAACAAACGGAGGATTCTTGCCCTCCGCCTCGACTAATCGCTTCAGGAAATGAGTGCTGACTTGTACCGCAATTTCTCGAGCATACGTGCCCTGCATCTGTCGCAGTTCGTCGCGCAGGTTTTCGTAGTCGCGCTCTTGATAGCCCTGCAGACGTTCGGCATCGGGCTTTTCTTTTTCCTTCGCGACCCGTACCAGCGTCATTGCAGCATTGGCGATCCCGTTGAAGTAGCCGCTGAATAAGCGGCTGGTAAACGTTCGCTTCTGCCAGTTTTCCTGATACTTCTTTTGAATGCGATCCATCTCCGCGAGAACCGGGGTGTATTTCTTTGCACGCGATGCGTCCTTGCGGACCCAGGCAAGCAACTCTTTCTCAAAATCTTCTTTCTTGCCCAGGTAGTTGATACCTTCCAAAATCTTCAGCGCCTCTCGGTTGTTCTTTAAGTAGTTTTCGATGCCGAACAGCGGTGGTTGCGTTTTGGTGGCCAGAACTTCATTGCGACTTTCGAGCTCCCGAAAGACCTTTCGAGCCTGATTCAGGTAGTCGATCGAAAATGGAATCGAACGGCCCACCGTGTCGCGGGCTTCGGAAAATGTCGTTGCCCGGTTCGTGCGCCCGGGGTAACCAGCAACGAGGATCAGATCGCCAGGAGCCAGGCCCTGCCCGCCGTTCGAAACCGGAATGATGTTCTTTGGTTTGTACGGAACATTATCCTTTGAATAGTCAGCGCTTTCGCCGTTGGGGCCGGTGTAGACTCGCAGGAAGGCGAAGTCGCCAACGTGACGAGGGAATTCCCAATTTCGCTCGTCCCCACCGAAGTAGCCGACGGCTTTCGGTGGGGCGTAAACGAGTCGCAGGTCTTTGAGCTTTCGCTTGCGGATGAGCATGAACTTCTCGCTGCGAAAGAAGCTCCGTACGTTGGCGCGAATGTTCGGATCGGTTTCGGCTTCTTTTAGAATCTGTTTTTGGCGTCGTTCTAGTTCCTTGTATCGCTTGAGTGGATCGGCGATGTCCTCGAGTCCCTTCGTCATGCGTTCCGTGATGTCGGTCTGCTCGAACGTGATGAAGATCCGCGAATCGGGGCCCGTGAATCGTTCGCCACCCTTGCGGTAGTCATAGCCGTCGCGCATATAGTCGACGTCCAATTCAAGCGGCGGCAGTCCATCCGCGACGCGAGCTTCGTTCTGCTTCGCCAATGCCGCCTTGTCTTGCTCGGTGATGTAGGAGAGGTAACCCGCAACGCAATGGTGGTTGGTGATAATCAGTCCGTTCTTCGAAACGAACGAACCAGAGCAACCACCGAGACTGACGATTGCTTCGAGGGTACGCGAGGTTGGGTCTGAAAGCTCATTTGGCTCGATCTCCAGGCCTAGCGAACGCAGACGTGATTCGAGCTCCGGAATCTGACTAGGCAGCCACATTCCACCGGTCGGCGGAAAGTTATCCGTTTGCTGCGTCATCCCGACCGACGGCAAAAGGCAGCTTAAGAAAACGATCCAAGCGGTAAGTGTTTGAGCAGACATGGCAATGGGTCCTGGTGTGCGTTCAAGATGCAAGAAGTTTAGCTTCTCGAAACGCGATTCAAAACCAGGTCCGAATGCCAGCTGTGGCTACGAAAGAATCTCTTTCACGACGTTGCCGTAAACATCCGTTAGCCGGAAATCGCGACCAGAATATCGGTACGTCAATTTCTCGTGATCGAGTCCTAGCAAATGCAAGATCGTCGCATGCAGGTCGTGCGTGTGCACTTTGTTTTCGATTGCAATACGTCCAGTTGGATCTGTCTCACCGTATCGCTGACCACCTCGAATACCACCGCCAGCCATCCACATCGTGTATCCGCGGTGATTGTGTCCGCGACCGTCGCCGTTTTGAATCTCAGGTTGGCGACCGAATTCACCACCCCACACGACAAGCGTTTCGTCCAACATCCCGCGTTCCTTCAAATCTTGAAGCAACGCGGCGATCGGACGGTCTGTAGCCAAGCAATTCGCTGGAAGCTTCTTTGATAGGTCTTTGTGCTGATCCCAACCGCGATGTGAAATCTCGATGAAACGTACGCCAGCTTCCGCCAAGCGACGCGCCATCAGGCATTGCTTACCGAAACCGTCTGTCGCTTTTTCGCCGATGCCGTACTGTTGTTTGGTTGCCTCCGTTTCGTTGCGGATGTCGACCATCTCCGGAACCGACGTTTGCATGCGGAATGCTAATTCGAATGACTCGATCACACCGTTGAGCTCTGGGTTTGACTGTTGTTTATTTAGCAGGTTCTGATTCATCGATTGGATGAGATCGATCTGTTGGCGTTGTTCTTTGGTCGACATGTGCGCGCGGATGTTGGAGATCGGCGTATTTCCAGCCTTGATTTCGGTGGCTTGGTAGGCGGCCGGTAAGAACGCCGATCCGTAATTCTGCGCACCGCCCAGGTTGGCTGGGGGGTTGATGGTTACAAAGCCAGGCAAATCTTGGTTGTCTGTTCCTAGTCCGTAGGTAACCCACGATCCGAGTGATGGTCGCACGAAGTTGATCGAACCAGTGTGCAACATGATCGTTGCTTGCGGATGAGCTGGATTGTCTGTGTGCATTCCGTTCAGTAAACACAGATCGTCTGCGTGTTTGGCTAGTTCGGGATAGAGCTCCGAGATTTCTAAGCCGCTCTCGCCGTGACGCGAAAACTGAAACGGAGAAGCGTAGATCTTATCGTCTGTCTCTGCGATTTTACTGAGTTCGGGTTTGTGATCGAACGTATCGATATGCGAAGGACCACCCTGCATAAACAAAAATATCACGCGTTTGGCACGAGGTGCGAAGTGCGGTGTCCGAGACTGTAGCGGACCTTTGAACGCATCGGCATCCGCTGCAGCTTGTTGATGAGCAAGTCCAGCCATCGCGAGGTAGCCAAACCCACAGGATGCAGACCGTAGTAGCTCACGCCGTGATAGTGGAATCATTTTGAGGCTTTCTTGGTGCAGGCTGGGCAGCCCGCATGAGTTATCTGTATCTAAATTCAGCACTTGCAAACATGGCGTGAATTGCTTCAGACCATGCCGCTTCCCGTGGCGAGGCTATCGTCGCTTCGCTTTTCTGTTTCTTCCTGTCCTTTGTTTTCACGTTCTTTGGCTCATCTGCGAGGATTCCAACGCGTTGTTCGACGTACTCGATCATCGCTGCCGTTTCTTTATCGGTTGCGTTTCGCCCAAGTATGCGCCGATAAGCTCGCCTTGCTGTTTTTTCGTCGTCCACATTGTTGTTTAGTAGCGACAACGCGGTTTGCTTCGCCAAATCAACGACGAACTGACTGTTCAGCAAGTACAAAGACTGAGTCGGGACTGTCGTTACATCACGTGCTCCACGCGTTTCACTGCCGTCAGGAAAATCAAAGTACGACATTTCATCCGGAAGCAAACTTCGCATCACGGGTAAATAGACGCTGCGGTGAGCATTGCGTTGGTAGTCGAATTTCACTTGTCGTTTCGATATCTGGTTTACGTTCAGTGTCTCAACATAGGATCCGGTTGGTGCATTGCGTTCCAGTTGTCCGCTGACCAGCAACAATGCGTCCCGCATCGATTCGTAGTCCAGTCGCCGTGAATTCATACGCCATAGCAAAACATTGTCTTCATCGACCAATGCGTTCTCTTCTTCATACGTGACCGCCAAGCCGTACGTTCTTGTGAGAACAAGCTGGCGGATTAATTCTTTCGTTGACCACCCGCTCGCGATGAATTCGTTTGCGAGATGATCGAGTAATTTCGGGTGGCTCGGCCGTGCGCCCATTGTGCCAAAATTGTCGACCGTTCGGACAATGCCTTCGCCAAAGAGATGTCGCCAAATTCGGTTCACATAAACGCGTGCAGTGAGCGGGTTGTCGGCACTTGCGATCCATTGTGCGAGTTCGAGTCGGCCGCTTGCGTTAGTCGCAATGGTGCTCTCCCCCTGAGCGACGACTTGCAGAAAGCCACGCGGTACTTCGTCGCCCAACTTCTTGGTGTCGCCTCGAATGTGAACTTTGCAGTTTGCGATTTCTCGCGAGTCGCGAACGCCCAAGCAATGAGGGCCCTCGATTTTGATCCTTCGTGATCGATCAAATCGGTTCCGCAGCATGACCAGTTGTCGGTTTTTCTGCTGAACGGCGCGTTTGGCTTTCGCAAGTTGTTTGTCTTTTTGCTTTTTGTCGAGCTCTTTGTTTTTTCGGATGGCACGCATCTTTTCGTTGGCTTCGTCGACGATCGCCTTTGCCGCCAAAAGTTGCTTCGCTTGGTTCTTATCGAGACCTTGAACTAGCAGTTCCTCGTCCGACAATCGTTCTGCTGGCTTGGTAATGGAATCACCGAGTTTGATGAGCAGGTCGCCGCGGGCAAGATTACCTCCACCCTGTTTCGACGAGTAACCGTTCAATAGGTCAGTGCTTCGGAAGATTCCGGCCAGCGCGTAGTAGTCGTCCGTGGGGATCGGATCGAATTTGTGGTCATGGCACCGCGCGCAACCAACCGTCAGTCCGAGCAGGGCGCGGCCAACGGTATCGATCTGGTCTGCGACCATGTCCATCTTGAAAACGTCTTGGTTTCGTTCATTCAGGTCCGGTGAGCCGACCGCGAGCAATCCCGTTGCGATTAGTTGACGTTCGCGTTCTGCTTGCTCGTCGCTGTGCAGCAGGTCGCCAGCAATCTGTTCGACAATGAACTGGTCTAGTGGTTTGTCTGCGTTGAAGGACTCGATCACGTAGTCGCGATAGCGCCATGCAAACGGAAACGGATAGTTTCGAGTACGGCCGGTTGATTCGGCGTAGCGGGCAACGTCCAGCCAATGACGGCCCCAACGCTCACCAAAGTGTTGCGATTGAAGTAGTCGATCGACAACCTTCTCTCTGGCGTTTTCTGATTCGTCGTGCAGAAATTCCGCAATCTGTTTGGTCGTCGGTGGCAGTCCGATTAGGTCAAAGGTAACTCGGCGAAGCCAAGAAAGTGAATCCGCATCAGCAATCGGTGCGAGACCCTCTTTTTCGATTCTCGCGAGAATAAACTGGTCGACTTGCGAACGTGCCCAGTTGCCGTTTTCGACATTCGGTAGCTCGGGTGATGCGAGCGGTTGGAAAGCCCAAAACTTGCGACCTGCTTCGATGTCAATTTCTCGTTTGATGGCGGTTTGGCCCTCACGAGGATCCGGAGCTCCCATCGCGATCCACTTTTCGAAGTTGGCGACTACTTCGTCGGGTAATTGTCCCTTGGGCGGCATCTCATAGTCTTCGTAGCGAAGAGCGCTCAACAGCAGGCTTTCTGCTGGGTTGTTAGGAATCACTGCCGCGCCGCTATCGCCGCCTGTGTGGGTGGCTTGCTTTGTGTCGAGCAGTAAGCCGCCCTTCACAGACTTTGAGTCGGAAGAATGGCACTGGTAACAGTGCTCGATAAGGACTGGTCTGATTTTGTTTTCGAAGAACTCAATTCCTTCATCGGCCCGCGCGACTGGTTGCAACGCTAGAAGGAAGAGTACCGTCAGATGGGTAAGAGATCGTTTCATATGTTGACCGAATGCGACAGGCGGGAACTCTATCATAGCAGTTTTTTACCGGTTTTGCCCTGTCGGATTTCCGCGGTGAATTGTCCCAACTGTTACACTCGTCGCATGAATGGAGGCACCGAGGAAAAGAACCGATTGGGGTTCCGAAAAGCGTTATTGCACTTTGCGGCTCATGCATTGTTGCTGTTGGTTGTTGTCGGCATGGCGATTCGGCTTACAGCGCGAGACACCTTTCTCGTCACCGCAGTGCCGTACTACGCAACGTCACCGGCCGCGATGACGCTAATCATGCTGTGTGCCATTCTCTGTCTGCCTCGTACTCGCATTCCAACTTGGCGGTTTGCCATTGGTCTCTTTTTGTTGGCCGTGATGTGGACCTGTTTTAGGCAATACGAATCTAACTCTCGACAAAACGTGACAGGCGAAGTCCGAACGTTGATGTTCTGGAATGTTTATGCAGGCAATTGGGGGTGGGGAGGTGTCGTATCTGAAATTAAGGCGCAGGATCCAGACATCGTTGCTCTCGCAGAGTGTTGGTTAGCCGAAGATAGCCGGGTGGAGTTTCTCGCTAAACACTTTCCAGGCTATGAGGTAGTGTTTTTTCCTCGTGGACTAACTTTGCTCTCACGAATTCCAATCAGTGACACGCGTGGTCTTACTCCGCCAGACGGTGGTGGGGTTTTCCAGTCGGCGACTTTTGCAGCCGAACATCCGTTTACGCTCGTTCTGGGAGACTTGCCCAGTGCACTTTCACTGCATCGCAAAGAACCGCTCGGAGTGCTAGTCGATGTCGTTGATAAGCTTGACGGGCCTGTGTTGATCGCTGGTGACTTGAACACACCAGTGGATAGTGTTTTCTGCGACCCGCTCCGCATGCAATTTAAAAACGCGTTCGAGGAAGTCGGATCTGGGCTGCACGCTACGTGGCCCATGCCGTTGCCCGTGCTGGCTATAGATCACGTTTGGGGTAACGCGAACGTTGCTTTTCACCACGCCGAGATTCGAGGGACGATGAGGTCTGACCACCGAGCCATTGTCGTCGAGTTTGCGGTCGGGCAGGACTAGAATCTCGCCCCAAAATATCGCTCAGTATCGGCGCGGATTCTCACCAATGGAAATGTGAGGGCCGCGAATAACTGGGTATGAAGACGAAAGCATTTTTATTCATCGTTGTTTTGCTGCTTGTGACGGGTTCCGTACGGTATTTCGATGCCGTCGTGCAACCGACGGTGGCGCCCGAAATGGCTGTCGCTCAATTGGACGATAGCGATTCCGCTGGTGTCGCGATGCGTTCCTACGACGCGTTACAACGAGCAATTCCGGCCACCGCCGTTTGCGTTTTGATCACAACGGGGTGGCGTCTTTTTCGAGGTACAGGTTCTTCCAAGAACTTAGTGGTTAGGGAGTAAGTAAATGAAAAGCACTCTTTCGTGGATTCGTCTTGGCATTGCGATTCTATTGTGTGCTGTTGCGGCATCGGTTGGTTGTATTCGACCCTACGACGTACCTGAGTTCGTGGAGATTCAACACCACGAGACGGGGTATTTGATTCCACTGGAGGGTGCCAATCAGACCAATCAAGCTCAGTTCGATAGCGAAGGCTTTTTGGACGAAAACAAAGTGGCGATAAAGCGGATTCAGATTCCACACCGCTGGGTCAAAACTGGTCGAATTCCCAATGAAGGCAAGTACATCGATACTGTGCGTTTGGTAATCGTTGATCGCTCTCCGGTGACGCGAGAGTGGACAGCGGAAATGAATCAGGGTACGGCGCACAAGGACCAGGCAATCTGGCTCGAGTCACGTGATTCGATTGGCTTTAGCTTGGGCTTTAACGCGACCGCGTTTGTGGACGAGCCCGATTCGTCGAAGTTCCTGTATTGGTATCCGACGACGCAACCAGATTCGTCTCAAGCGTCCGTTGACAAGAGCGTTGCCAGTTTACCCGTGGTGATGGACACCGAAATCCGAGCTCGTGTACAGCAGGTGGCTTCTGAAGTCTCCGCGAAGTACGACTTGGACGAGTTGCGGGCGAAGAAGCCGGAAATAATTGAGGCAGTTCGCCTGGACATCATTCCTTTCTTCAAAGAGAGAGGGATCACGATAACCACACTCGGCATGTTTGGAGGTTTTGCGTACGAACAACCAGAGATTCAGAAAGCGATTGACGAAACGTTCGTCGCGCAGCAAGAAAAAGTGCGAACCGCGGCGGCTTTCGAAGCTCAAGGCAAAATCAATGAAAAGCTTGAACTCGCTGCGGACGCGGAGGCCAACACTGAGCGCAAACTTGCACAAGGCAAGGCCGATGCAGTATTGATTGCTGCGGAAGCGGAAGCCCAAGCGATTCAGAAAGTCGCTGAAGCGACCAAAGCGGCCGGTGGAGATCCCTTGTTCTTGCAGCTGAAGCAACTGGATGTGGACATCCAGCGGATGACGAAATGGGATGGCAAGTATCCGTCGACTTTGATGAATATGAGCAGCGGTGAGCAATCACCTGACTTGTTGCTCAACATTCCCACGGCCGCAACAAACGTTGGTCTCGGTCAGCGTTAGTGCATCGCCGCTTGTTTCGGCTTTCTTTGAAAACGGGCAATCTAGAAAATAGATTGCCTGTTCTTTTTACCTCGTGTGTGTGCTATCTCAGAACAGGAAACGCTCTACAGATGGCTGTCTGTAGAGCGTATGCGTAAGTTTCGCGCAGACTTTACTGTCGTGCGATGCGACGGCGTCCAGCGATGCATCCCAGAGCTGCAAGTCCAAGCCAGATGAAAATCGTGGCCGGTTCCGGAACAGCGCCGCTGGTTGGCGGTGGTGGCGGCAAAGTTGGTGGTGGACTGGTCGTTGGCCCTTGCCCGACATTGACTAAAGATCCATCGATCCCTAGCGTGAAGTCGAAAAAGTTATCACCGGGATCCACGTCGTCTAGTTCGTAGACAACTTCGCCAGTCGAAACGATCGAAGAAAACAGTGAGGACAGTCCGGCAGCATCGTTGGAAAAGAACCAACCTGTCGACAAAATGTTGTTTCCAAAACCAAATGTTGAGGAGAGCTCGGTGAGTCCGTCACTTGTCGTTTGAACGGTAGCGACATTGGAAAAATCACCGAAACTCACTCCGTTAACGAGCAGTGTGTTTTCGTTTTGATCGAAGTTACCCGGCGCCGTGTCGCCGTCCTGCAAAGTTATTCGTACTGCAGCTTCGCTGATTCCACCGCCAAGAGCAGAAACTTGGGTAGCACCAAAACCACTTTGGACTCCAATCGTTAGTGGATTGTTGCTTGAGAATCCTTCAAAAAGCGCAGAGGCTTCAAGTTGGCTGACAACACGAGCTCCGTTCGTTCCAATAAGGTCCAAAACGACGCCGCCGATTTCGGTGATGCCAGGAACCGCACCGCCGGCTGGCGACGTTGTTGTCGTAGATGTTGCGAATGTCGTCGTCGTACACACTGCGACGATAAGGATGGCAAGGTGTCTCTTCATTGATTCTTCTTTCGTGAAATAGCCATGCTTGGTGTAAATGGGTTCACCAAAGGAAGGGATGATAGCCACGTCATCCACGAATTCAACTGTGACAGCACGCTATACCGCGGTTTTTCTTAGATCCGCAATTCTCGTGTTACGAACTGTTGGCACAAACATTTATTGTGTTTAGCCGTTTGCATCTCGTTGATCTTGGACTTCATTGGAGCTCAAACGTCGTAACCTGGGCACGCTCGTTACTTAGTCCCGTATGAACGACTTCATGCGCATTTTTTGAATCCAGGAAATCGCAAGTAGCATGTGTTACCCGGTGCGTTGAAGTCACCCGCGACGATGGTTGGTATGTCTGTCTGTGTACCGCGCAAGCCAACCTACGCCAAAGTAGTCGAAATGCAGAAGTGATGAGACGCTACTTGCCACGAGTGCAGTGAGTGTCAGTTTCTCCGGCACTTTAAAAATAAAAATGCACCGGCGCCGAAACGGTGTGATCGGCGCTGGTGCATTTTGTTGATCATTCGAATTCACGAATTCCGCTGACTAGGCGATAGCCTCGAGTGCTGCAACTTCCCAGCCTTCGCGGTATTCTTTGTGCGTTAGCTTTCGAGCTTCGTCAGCCGCGTTCGTGGCGGTCAGCGTTTTCGCATCCCATTCCAAACGCTTACCGAGTCGATACGAGACATTGCCAAGCAAGACCGTTTCGCTGAGTGGTCCGGAATAATTGAAGTCGCACGTCGTTGGCGTACCGTCTTTGCAGGCCTTGATCCATTCAGCGTGATGACCGATTGATTTCGCAATCGTTTGCGGAGGCGGAGTGAAGTCTTTGAACTTTTCTTGCGGGAAGAGTTTGTAGGAACCGTAGTCCGCGTAGAGCTTGCCCTTGCTGCCGATGAACATGACTCCGCTGCCAGGAACCTGTTCACCGTCGACCATCTTCGGAATCATCTTTCCGTCGTACCAAGTCAACTTTGTCGCGACCATGTCGTCGCGGGCAGGGAACTCGTACGCGACCTTCAGGCCGAGCGGACACGTTTCCGGATGAGGCTGTTCTGTACTCGAAGCTTCGCAGCTCGTTGGGTACTTCAGTTTGAGCGCCCAGAACGGCAAGTCCATGTAGTGGCAGGCCATATCGGCCAATGTTCCGCCACCGAAGTCCCACCAACGACGCCATTGCGCGGGATGGTAGCGACCTGGCCAGAAGGGACGATACGGAGCGGGGCCAAGCCAGAGGTCCCAATCCAATTGCGGTGGTGGATCTTTTTCGCCATCAGGACGATTTCCGCCACCCCATGATTTGTTGACCCACACATGAACGTCCGTAACGTCACCTATCACACCGCCCTGGACAAGCTCAACGACACGTCGATAGTTGTCGCCCGCGTGGATTTGTGTGCCAAGTTGCGTGGCGACTTTGGCTTCAGCGGCAGCTTCCGTGATGATACGAGCTTCTTCAACTGTATGACTTAGAGGCTTTTCGCAGTAAACATGCTTGCCAGCTTGGATCGCGCGGATGCTGGCGGGAGCATGGTGATGATCGGTGGTGCCAACGACTACGGCGTCGATCTTGTCGCCTTCGGCCGCGATCATTTCGCGATAATCGGCGTAGGTTCGAACGCCGGGATACTCTTTGGCTCGTCGTTCGAGAAAGTTTTTGTCTACGTCGCAAAGAGCAACGATGCTTTCCGTTTTGACACCGTTGATGTCTTCGGCAGCGCGGTTAGCGGTACCAATGCAGGCGAGGTTGAGCTGGTCGATTGCAGCGGTCGATTGAGCACGTGCCGCGCTCGTCCAAAAACCTGTGCTGGCCGCAGCGGCGGTGACAGAGGCGGACTTCAGAAAACGGCGTCGATTGACGGCGGAGAACTTTTTCATCTGGCTTTGACTTTTAGCGGGTGGGACGGTTGAAAGGCACGCTTTCGCGTGGCATCAATATACCCCATAGAGCGACTTAGCCAAAACGACTAAGTGAATTGTCAAAGAAGCGAAAAACAGTAGCCGGAATCGCAAGACACTCTCGGAGTTTTAAACCTTGCCATTCCAGCTACGTACGCAATTCGCGGAGGTTCCGTTGAACGGAAACCAGTGTTAACCCAGCAAGCCATCATCATCGTCGTCGTCATCGTCATCAGCGAATAGCAAATCAACGGCTATCGGGTCGGGTTCGCCTGCGGCTGCAGAGCTAGAGTTTGCTTCATTGAGTGCCGTGACGACAAACAACACATCTCTCGGCGACAAAATGTCATCACCAGATACATCTAGGTAGCTACCTGGAACATAGCCGGCCGAATCCGCAGCTAAATCGCGAGCCCCAAAGTCATTGAGGTTGTCGATCAGGATTTTCACGTCAATCGGTGATATGAATCCGTCGTTGTTAACGTCGTATCGATTGGCCGGATTCATGAATGGTGCGAACGCGGCCGTAGTGCTCGTTATCGTGATTGTCGCGGTGCCAAAGTCCACTCGATCGTTCGTCACATTCTCCGCCGATGCAGGCCACAGCAGTATCTCTCGACTTGGTAGGTTGTCAGGACCATCCGTCGTGAATTCCAGCACGCCCGCGCTGTTTGCTTGGAACGGAAGCGTCATGAGTAAACGCTCTTCAGGAATCCCTGATGACTCGCGTGTCGATCCTCCCAAGTCGTTGTCTTCCGGACTCAACAACGAGAAATCACCGTTTGGTGGGTTTTGGAAGAAGTTGAAGTACGGTGCGAAGGTGATAGCGCCCTCGACGTCCGCAAGCGCGTCGTCAAAGTTCACGTCTAGGAAGGCTGCGAATATACCTTCCGCGGTACTGCTCGGTCTCAAGTCATCGACATAGACGTTGAGGTTGAAGAACTCACCAACGGCGACTGACGAAATTGGATTGTCTGAGAGGTCTACGGTTTCCAATCGGAATCCAACCAAGTCGCCATCGGTTGTCGTGCCATCACCGCCACTGACATTGAAAGTTACTGTCGTTGTGGACGTGCCAATCGCGCTCCCGATTGTGTACGTCACCGTTTCCGTGCCCGTAAAATCAGCCGCTGGTGTATACAGCAGCCGCAGGCCATCTTCGGAGATTTCGACGCTGCTTCCGTTGCTCGAGACGCCCACCGCTTGAATCGTGACGGGTTCTGAACCGGCTGAATCGTTCGATAGAACATTCACTGACGTACTCGTGCCGCCAGTGACATCAAAAATGTCGGAGTTTGCGATCGGAGCTGTGCCGCTTCCTGTTCCAGGGTCTACTGGGTCGACGGGATTCACGTTGATACCAGCAATGTTGACTGTGTAGTCTTCGACTTCGCCAACTCCACCGTCACCGGTCGGCCCAGCATCACGGAGGTAACCCAATCGGAAGCGAGCCCATGTCTCACCGGTGATTGCGTTGGTCGGAACTTGGAACGAGAAAGTTTCCGTTCCTTCCAATCGTCCGTTGGCAACGACGTTTTCAAAGCCTTCGAACACGCCATTGTTGTTAAAGTCGATCCAGCCGTTGACCAAACCTGGTGCGAAGCCGTTCGTGGTTGCCGTGATCGTTACCGTTCCGGTCTCTCCAGCAGCGAGAGCTCCAATCGATACGCCATCGTCTTCGGAATCGCTGCCGGACGTTGCATCATTGTCGACGGCACTTCCCAAACGGATGCCAGCCTGAATGTCGTTCGAGGTGATTCCGTAGCTTGCGGGAGCGTCACCAAGATCAGTTCCAGATTCATCGCCTGTCAAAGAAAGAACGCCAGCGAGTGAGCCATCGTCTGAGGTAGACGTAAGTGTTTGTCCTGGACCGAGCAACAACCGAATGACGCCATCACCAGCGTTCGACGGCAATTCGTAGCCTCCGTTTCCGTCCGAGACTGCAGTTGGCTCGGAGATTCCAAATTCTCCATCGTTGTTGACATCGATATAGACGCGAACATTTGCGAGTCCAGTTTCGCCTGGACCCTGAAGTCCGTCAGCGTTGATGTCGTTGAATACGAAGCCTAACAGCGTTGGGAGCGGTTCGGTGCCACCATCGGGCGACACTCGTGCGTTTCCACTGACCAGAATATTTGCAAGCATGCCAGGGACGTTTTGTATACCGACAAAGCCCTCGGTTAGAGCAAACTCGTCGTTGGCGAACCCGACGTCTTGGTCATCGCTGGTTCCCCAGACTCGATCCTCACCGACACCCACGATCCGCCAAAGTTCACCGCCTGAGTCCATTAGCGATGAAATATTGTTGCTGTTGTCCGTGTGATAGGCACCATAGAAGTGTCCCGCCTCGTGCGAGATAATTCCACCCACGCCCGCAGCGACCAGGTCGACTTTGCTAGCGCCCGCTGCGACATCAAAAGTGTTTAATGAGTTGGGGTTGTTTGAGCCAGCGGCCAACAAGTCCAGCAACACGAAAGCGGTCTCTTCTTGGTCAAAGTTTCCAACATCAATCGAGTTGGCAAGTCCAATCGTTGGGATAGTTGCCTGGGCTTGAGTGCCACCAACAATAATTCGGCTGACATTTGGTTGACCGAAAACATCTGGATGATCCAGGCTGTTGAGGATGGTAACGCCCGCGTCCGGATTGATCCTTTGCAAATCTCGGTTCAGATCCTTGTCCACTACGTCGACAATCGCATCTACCAATTGCCGCTCACTTGATAGTCCCCAGCCGCCAAGGAAGTTCGATAGGGGCGAGAGGTTTTGTAGAGACGATTGCGAAGGAGGACCGAACAATTCTGGGTTCAGGTTGGCGCCGTCGAAGTCCAAGAACAGAATCTGACGTTCGCCAGCAAGCTCTTGTTCGGCGGGTGGTCGGAATAGACGCGTCTCTAGCAGATATCCGCGTTCAAAGAAGCTCTCGACTTTTAAAAAGTGAGTTCCTGCAGTTTCTGCGACGTAAGCTGCTGTTACGTTTCCTCCAGTCGGCAATGGAGATTCAATAGGCAACCCTAGCTGTCCTTGGCCAGCGAGGTACTGCAGATTTTGATCCGGGGTGAACACGGACAATACGCTTACTGCTCCGATTCCATTCACACCCAAAATATCGCCGGGTTCTAGTTCGAGAGCAAAGTAATCCACATCCGCGGCGTCGACACCCAAGTCCAAAACATACGGGTTCTCGCCGACAGTGATTTGCTGAGGGAAAACATCTCCGACAATGAAAGGATCTGGTGGAAACCAATCATTTGTGAACGGTGCTTCAAACGGTGCGACAGCAATGTAGTAGTCGCCGGCTTCCGGAACCGTGAAGCTGATAAACGCATCGCCACTTTGAAAGGGGCTTATCGCATCGCTGGTCCGAAGCACTTGGCCAAACTCGTTGTAAAGCGTCAAGCCATTATTCGCGGAATCCAAATGGGCGGTGATGGTCAGACCTGCATCGACGTCCAGAAACTCGTAGAAGTCGGCATCGTTGGGTCCATTGAGTCCGTCCCCGATAGCACCAATAAAGGTCGCTTGGACACCGCCTTCCCAACCGACAGTCTCAGCGAAAAGGAAGGAGCCATCTTCCTCAGGTGGAATCTGATTGCCCAGCAGATCAATGCGAGCCGGACAGCCTGAGTCATCACATTCTTGGTTCGAATCTATCGATATAGCTGTTGGCTCTATGATTTCTCCACGCAAATCAATCGCAGCAAATTCACCGAAATCAAAACCAAGCGGAAGGGGCTCAGCTGTAGCAATCGAGTTATTGGTTTTGCGTTCATCGAGTGGATCGGTGGACTGCTCTTGCTCGTTAAGCTGAATCTGCACTTCAAGTTCATTCAGCGGATCGTCAGTTCCGGGGCCGAGGACAAGGTCACCGGCAAGCAAGTTGCGAACTTCCAGCGACTCCAGCGAACTTAGCCGACGATATCGGGACTGTCGCTGATTGGATGAATTGCGGGTGGCCAATTTCCGTCTACGATTTTGCTTCTTCATCGGTTCCGAACTGAGAGATGAGAGTTTGGGAGAGAGCGGTAGAGCAGGTGGTTCTGTTCAGCCCAAAATGCCCTAAAAGCGTTAGTTCACGTATCTTGTAAGTGTAATCGGCAGAAGCGGAGAATTCCACAAACTAGGAGATATCCGATCCGTAAACCGACAAGCCAGCATCGAAAATCACGCTGGTTTCCCACGTTTGTGTGCCGACCACGCATTGGGTGTTCGGAGATTTGGACACCCTTACGAAAGACTTTTCGTCTTTGGCGAAGCGGGGACTGTCGAGTTGTTGAAACTTGGTCAGATGTACCGATTCCAAACGTGGGGTACATAACACTGCTTGCGAACCAGTGCTAACCAGCCTCATGATTTGCTCCATAACGCGCGGTAATCGTCGAGCTGATTCCGCCCCGAGGTGTCCATTCAGCGACTAGGGTCATTTCCGCTGGTTGCGTCGCGCCCGCTACGTCATCGAGGATCCGGTTGGTAACATTCTCATAGAAGATGCCTTCGTTTCGAAAACGCTGTAGGTACAACTTAAGGCTCTTCAGCTCGACGCATTTGTCGGCGGGAATGTAAGTGAAGGTAAGTTTGCCAAAATCCGGATGTCCGGTCTTCGGGCAAACGGATGTGAATTCTGGGCACTCAATCTTGATTTCGTATCGACGACCGGGGTACGTGTTGTCGAAAGTCTCCAAGAGATCACTAAAGTCACTGCTCATGTTTGTTCTGCTCACTTAAACGGAAGCCCACATTCTGTCATGGCCAATCTTTTCTGGGAAGACAACCAACCGCACTTACGGACAATTTGATAACCCATGCGTGTCGCTGAGATTTACCAATCGTTGCAAGGTGAAGGCTTCCTCACGGGAACGCCAAGCGTTTTCGTGCGCACCAGCGGCTGCAACTTGCGTTGTCGCTATTGCGATACGCCGTTTGCATCGTGGAATCCTGAGGGCGACGATTTTTCCGTTGACGAAGTCATTGCCGGTATTGAAAAGCATGATAGTAAACACGTTGTTCTGACTGGCGGCGAACCGATGTTGTTTGCGGAGCTCGTGCCGTTGTGCGATCGCCTGTCGAATATGGGCAAGCACATTACGATCGAAACCGCCGGCACACTTTCATTGCCCGTTGAATGCGATTTGATGTCGTTGAGTCCCAAGTTATCCAATTCAACGCCGAAAGAAGCGTCCGATCGTTGGCTCGAGCGACACGAAAAAACGCGTCACGCACCAGCAGTGATTCGCTACCTCGTGAGCTGCTACCCGTACCAAATGAAGTTCGTCGTTGGCGAAGAACAGGATGCCAACGAAGTCATCGAATACCTCGAACAGTTTCCCGAAATCAACCGTGATCGCGTCATGCTAATGCCGGAGGGCGTGACGCTGGGACGTTTGCAGGCTGTCGAGAGCTGGTTGCAACCGTTCTGTGCTGACCATGATTTCGTCTTCTGCCCACGCCGCCAGATAGAGTGGTACGGTTCGATTCGCGGAACATAGCGTTTCGCGGATGCTCCATGCAAAGCTGAAGCTAGTACGAACCTTCACCTGGCGACCAACAAAAAGATACCAGCTCGCGCGAACGAGCCGGTATCGGTGTCTCTTCTACAAATCGGCTGACCTTTTTTGTTGGTCAGGAGTTCTTAAAAGACGTCCAGAATGAACTGGTGCCCGCGATGGTAGGG
>CAYNJG010000095.1:0-24513 GCA_964397295.1 uncultured Pirellulaceae bacterium | reverse complement strand
CTGAACAGTAGTATCTGCATCAGCATCATCGGGCTCTTTACGATTACCGCCGTCTTTCCTCCGCTTGCCGACTCTATTTGGTTCTTGCCTATCTCTATTGTCATCGCGTATCAGCTATTGGGGATTCGAGCCGCCTGTTTTTGGCTCCTGGTGACCGTTTTGTTGTTATTCTCGTTGTATGTCATCCGCAATGGCAGTGTCGCGGCCGCTTCGGTTGATCAACTCGCCATTTCCCTGGGCGTACCAGTTTGCCTGTTCTTCTGCTGCCAGCAAGGAGAATATTTCTATCAGCATCGGACGAAGAATCTATTTCAGTTGAGCCAGGTGCTTCAAGAGAAAGCCCGGCGTTTGGAACGGCTTGCCACGACGGACGAACTGACCGGGTTAAACAATCGGTTCAAGTTCAAAGAGGATCTCCGCAAGGCCGTCGAGCAATCGGAAGCAACATCCCAGTCGATGGCCTTGTTCGTTGTCGATATGGACGGGTTCAAGGAAATCAACGATACACTTGGCCATGGCGTCGGTGACGTCGCTTTGATTGAAATCTCGCGGCGCTTGAAACAATTCTCCGACGTCGCGAGTGTGTCACGTTTGGGTGGTGATGAATTCTGTCTCATCTTTAGTGATATGGGAGACGAGTCAACGGCCAAGCGGATTGCTGACGAGGTGACAGCGGCACTGACGCACCGCTACAAGCTGCCAGAGGGAGAGTTTCAGCTTGGTGCAAGTGTGGGCTTTGCGTTTTACCCCGAGCATACGACATCGGAGGAGGAGCTTCTTGCTTTCGCTGATACGGCTATGTACGCCGCGAAGGAAAATGGAGTTGGGACTTGCTACCAGCCGTATATGACGGATCGTCTTGTTGAGCGGCGCGACATGCTAGAGAGACTGTCGGTGGCGCAACAACGTGAAGAGTACTTTCTGGACTATCAGCCGCAGGTGGACCTTCGCACAGGTGTCGTGCATGGTGTGGAGGCTCTGTTGCGTTGGAAAAGTGACGGGGAGATAATTCCGCCCTTCCGATTCATTCCGCTACTCGAGGAATGCGAAAAGATTATTCCCGTAAGCAAATGGGTCCTTCGCGAAGCATGTCGGCAAATGGCAACTTGGCACAGCGAAGGGCACGATATCGAGATGTCGGTCAACGTGAGTGCGGTGCAGTTTGAAGATCCAGACTTCTGCGAGTCTGTAAGAGACTGTCTTCGTGAGTTCAATGTGGATCCGACAAAGCTAGACCTAGAGATTACCGAAGGGCTGTTGATCGATGATGTGCCGGCAGCGATCGAGAAGCTCAAATGCATCAAAGCAATGGGAGTTCGGTTAAGCATCGACGATTTCGGGACAGGCTATTCGTCGCTTTCTTACTTGCGGCAATTCCCGTTGGACCGTCTCAAGATTGATCGCTCGTTCATCATGGACATCCCAGGCCAAGACGATGGCGCGATTGCGGCGAGTATTATCGTGTTGTCGAAGACGCTTGGCCTGAAGGTGATTGCCGAAGGTGTAGAAACGATCGAGCAACTCGAGTTTCTACGATCGCATGACTGCGATGAATATCAAGGCTACTATCTTAGTAAGCCCGTGACTCCAGGTGAGGTCGAGGAACTTTTCAGTCGAAGATTCGAAGATGCCCTCGCGTGAAACGAGAAAAAAGTCGGCTGAGCAACGCCAGTCTCTGGCTTCTAGAATCATCTATGAAAAGACGTTAGCATCTTGCTTGATGCCCCAGCAGCAAGGATGTTACGCGTGCAAGAATCTCAGCTCCCCAAATCGTGGTGTTGTCTGCAAAGCGAAGTTGAACAACCGTACTTTCGCGAGTTGATGCAGTTCGTAGATGAACAGCGCAAGACACAGACCGTTTTGCCACCGCAAGAACAAGTGTTCGCGGCGCTCGACGCGACGCCTTACGAGAAAGTGAAAGTCTTGGTGTTGGGCCAAGATCCTTATCACGACATCGGCCAAGCACACGGCCTTTGCTTTTCCGTATTGCCCGGTCTCAAGAAACTTCCTCCTTCATTGCGGAATATCTACAAGGAATTGGAGTCCGATCTAGGAGTGGTGCCGCCTGAACACGGCTATTTGATGTCATGGGCAGAGCAGGGCGTGCTGCTTTTGAATACGGTCCTTACCGTGCGGGCTCATGAAGCAAACTCTCATCGCAAGCGAGGCTGGGAGGTTTTTACCGACTCGGTGATTAAGGCAGTGTCCGCAAAGGAACGTCCGGTTGTATTTGTGTTGTGGGGAAAGCCAGCGCAAAAGAAAAAATCCTTGATCGATAGTGATCGCCACGTTGTCATTGAAAGTCCTCACCCATCGCCATTGTCTGCACACCGGGGCTTCTTCGGTAGCAAGCCGTTCTCTCGGGTAAACAATGCGTTAAACAATACGGACCAAACGTCTATCGATTGGCAGTTGCCTAGCGTGACGGACCTTCGCAGGCTTCGCTAATTTCACGCATTCTTCCTTACCGCGACGACAATCATTGCTGCCGGGCGAACGGCTGGTTACAAATGAGTATGTAGGTTAATGGCGTGATTAGTTCGTTGTGTAAGGCCAGTTGGGGGAATTGATGAACGAATCGGAAACATTTCAGCAACTCTTGAAGACCGAAGTCACGCAAGCAAAGGTCATCGGGATCGCGATCAATTTGTTCCTGGCAGCGTTGCTTGGACTCTGGATCGGTCGAGTTTACGTTCGATATGGCACGGCTCTTTCTAACCGCCGCGCGTTCGCTCGAAACTTCGTGTTACTGACCATGACGACGATGTTGATTATCTCGTTCATCCAGGCAGACGTTGCTCTGTCCCTGGGAATGATCGGAGCATTGTCTATCGTGCGATTTCGTTCCGCGATTAAAGAACCGGAAGAACTATGCTTCCTTTTCCTCGCAATCTCAGCTGGAATCGGACTCGGTGCGAACCAGCGACTGATGACGATCGGCGGTATCGCGGTCATCATCTTTGTCGTATGGCTCAAGCACCTACTGGACCAGCGTTTAGATGGCAGGGATGCGAGTCAGCAAAACGTATATCTCACGGTTACCACGAACCGACCTGAGCTTGTAACGATGGACAAACTCGGCGAATTGCTCGCGTCTTGCTGTGCGTTGCATCGTCTGAAAAGGCTAGATCAAGCAAAAGGTGTGACGGAGGCCTGTTACTTGGTCGAGCCGAAAACGGCCGATTCGATGAACCAGTTCGAGTCGGATCTACGTAAGGTCGACGATGCGGTGTCTGTTTCGTTGCTCGACACGCGTGGAGGCTTGTCCGCGGTCGGCTAAAACGAGGGCGTCTTCCGATGAAGATCCGAAAGCTCATCTTTCGATTTTGCGCTGCATGCTTCCTTCTTTTGATCGTAGCAGCGATTGCGATATGGGTGTGCCTGCCCGCTGATTTCGAATTCGCGAAGGCGTGGTCCGACCTTCGGCGCGCCAACTTCGATACGGCGACCGCGGTCAAGGACGCTATCATCCAAAACGATCAAGATGTTACAGCGATTGGCGCAACGCGTAACTTGCCGCTGTTTAACTTGAAGCTTTCTCGCAAAGACATTGCGCACTTTGTCGATCTCTATGAAAAATACGAAAACCGTACGAATCCGGAGTACGGCACGGCCTACTACGTTCAACACAATCTCTGGCGGAATTGCGAACTTGAATACGAGGGGAAAACCTACACAGTCAAAGTGAAGTCGCATGGTCGCAGTCCGACTCACCACCGCAATGGAAAGTACATTTCGTTGGCGGTGAAGATGCCGCGGGGTGAAAACATCAAAGGCAGCCGTCGATTCAGTTTTCTTGTTCGAGACCATTTCACGCCGAAGAAACAAGTAGTCTTCGATATCGCCGATGAGTTCGGTGTGTTGAAGAACCAGGAAGAATTGGTGCGGGTGAAAATCAATAACTGGGATGAGAAACTTTACTTCTTTGATCGGCGTTTGAACGACGCGTTCATGGAGGTCGAGGGTCGCCCCTCCCTGCGATTGTTCAGCTACAGTGACTCGATCGAATCTACAAACAAATCGTCAGTCTATGCGGGTGGCGAATTCGACACGGTCAAATGCCGAGCGAGAATGTTGAAGACCCTTGCCGAGCTTGAGTATCCGGAGTCGCAGCACAACGCGATTGCAGATCGGTTCGTCGCATTCAATCAAGCGATCGTCGACAGACGCGAGGATCTGCTTCTCGAATTTTGCGATCTCGAATACATCAGTTCCTTCCAAGCAATGCGTTTGGCGTCCGGCTTGGTGGGGCATATGAGTCGAGTCGACAATCTGTATGTGTTTCTCGATACTGCAAACGGCAAGTTTTATCCTGTCGTAACACGCGACGCCTGGATGGCGAAGTTGCAGCCAATCGAAGATGGATCGCCCGAGCTGTTTGTGGATATTGCCGGCCCGTGGGGGCAGCCGTTGTTCAAGATGATTTCGCACAACGAAGAAGTTCGAAAGCTTGCGTATGCCAAGCTTTTCAACTACTTCAAGCAGAACAAGGACACGATTGGCGAGAAGCATCGGCTGCTTAAAGAGCGGTTCGAGAAGCTCAGCTACATCGGTTGGGCGACGGTCGGATTGCGTCGATCTGGTCTGCTGAAGGACGACTTTACGACGCACAATCTGAGGGTTAGCGGTTACTTTATTTCGACGTCGGAACCCAAAGTCAAAGTTACATACAATCAAAACAAGGTTCTATTTGAGATTCGCCCATGGTCGTTGTCGCCCGTGCGCGCCGCAAAATTCACGTTAGCTACCGATCGCCGTACGGATATCGTGGAGATTCCCGTCATGGTGCAATTGGCTGTTCGCGAAGGTGAAGAAATCACGCTGCAGCCGGTACAGGCTAGAACTGTAAAGGCATTCGGCGGGAGGATCGATCTAACGAAGGCGCTCGCCGACCTGGATTTCATGACGGCTGTGAAAGGCGAGGACTCGCAGCGTTTCATGCGAATTCATTCTGTGTTGATTCAGCTTCAGACTGACAAGGTGAAGCTTGCGAATGGAGCTGTTGAGGCGTTGTTGTACAACGGAATCACAAACGAAGTGATCGAAGCTGTGGAGTCAGATGTGTTGTTTGGGGATTTTGATGTCAGCAGATTCGATCCACCTGTCGTTCATGAGCCGCCCAAACCCAGCTGGCTTAAGCCGCATACGAATTTGCGGCTAGAGTTGGCTGCGCGAAAGGTCACGCTTCGCGCCGGCAGCTATGAGTTGGAGCACGACTTAATACTGCCTGACAAAACGAAACTCGTCATCGAAGCGGGTACGAAGTTGAAACTCAGTGAAGGCGTATCGATCGTTTCGAAAGACGGTTTGGATGTTTTGGGAACGAAAAGTCAGCCAGTCAAAATTATCGCCACCGACAAGCCCTTCGGTTCCATTGGCGTTTTGGGTGATGGCAGTTCTACCTCCAACATTAGTTATCTAGGAATCGCGAACGGGTTTGAGCGCTGGGTGGACGGCACGTATTTCTCCGGCGGCTTATCGATTCACTACAACGGTGCTGTCAATATCACCGATTCCGTTTTCTCGAATAATACGGCTGACGATGGGCTGAATATTAAATACTGCAACAACGTGACGCTGACAAACTGCACCTTCCGTGACAATGCGGCTGACCAAGTTGACCTCGATTTGTGCAAAGGAACGGTAGATGGATGCAAGTTCCTTATTCAAGAACTCAAAGACGCCAACGGAGACGGCCTCGACCTCAGCGGGGCGCAGATCACGGTGCAACGTAGCCAGTTCATTGGCTTGCCAGATAAAGGAATGAGTGTCGGCGAACGCAGTCAGGTCGTGCTTGCGGACAATGTGTTTCGATCGTGCACTGCCGGAGTCGCGGTGAAGGACCTGTCGAGTGTGTTCTTTCGGGACAATGAATTCGTAGAAAACCAGGTCGATGTCGACGCATTCCAAAAGAAAACAATGTTTGGCGGAGGTGCTGCCTGGTTTCGCACGTTGCCTTCAGAGTTGAAGGTTTTTCTCGGGCCCAAATCAAAAGCGTTCACTGCAAATGCTGTCGGCGTATTTGACGACCTGTTCGCTGCGAAAGAGTTTGAATCGCCCGATGATCTGGAAGCTTGGACTAGCGTTCCATCGACGTTCAAAACAAAGCCGTTCTGGCGAGTAGTCGAGGTTCCATCGGCCGAGGCCCAGGAAGCATCTACTATTACGGACGGTGCAGCAAACCCGGAGGCAGTTGTCGAATGACAGTTGAACTCCCTTCTACCGACGACCAGGAAAATGAGTATCGCTACGAGCGAAAGTATGTCTTGGCTGCGACCCATGCATCGAACATGTTGATGCGAATCAAACTTCACCCGAACGGGTTCCGTGAAAAGTACTCACCGCGATGCGTGAACAACCTGTACTTTGATACGTTGGGCCATGCGAGTTTTTTCGACAACGTTGAAGGGGCTGGTGGTAGAACGAAATTGCGAGTCCGCTGGTATGGCGACACGCTGAGGCGGATCGACGCTCCGATACTGGAATTCAAAGTAAAACGCGGGGTCGTCGGTACGAAACGTCGGTTCGAGTTACCGTCGTTCGAATTGACACGTGAGCAGTCCGTTGGGAAATCCGTGGTCGCCGTACTGTCGAAAGCTGACCTGCCACCTGCGGTGAAGTCGCAACTGCAGTTCGTCGAGCCTACTTTGTTGAATCGGTACCATCGTCGCTATTTCGAAACGAGCGGCGGCGTTTTTCGGCTCACAGTTGATGACGACCTAAGATACTTCGATCCTCGCCGTCGACCGAGTTCTGTTTTGAACAGCGTTGCGAATCCCGAATCGCGGCTGATTGTTGAGCTCAAGTATGGTCACCAAAACGAGATGCAGGCTGGAACAATCGCGAATTACTTGGGTCTTCGTGTGACGAAGAACTCCAAGTACGTGCAGGGAATGGAACAACTGGCAGACTGACGCGACAGCTGATGCAATCGATCGGCGTGATTGTTGAAGTAGTAGGCAGCAGTATCGCTATCAAGTCCAAATTCGAACTCTGCGCCGATCTGAAGATCTGTTATCCTTTGCCGCATGAGCATTAAACGGATAGCAATCACGACGGGCGGTGGAGATGCACCAGGATTGAACGCAGTCATTCGTGCGGTGACGTTGGCGGCGGTCAATCGTGGGTGGGAGTGCTTAGGCATTCGCTGCGGCTACGATGGCCTACTTCATAAAGAACGTTTTCCTGATGGCGGAACGATTAAACTCGACCGTGACCGCGTGCGTGGCATCGCGCACACGGGCGGGACGATTCTCGGTACGACAAATCGAGGAAACCCGTTTGCGAATGAGGTCGCGGGTGGTGACGGGGCAGTTGAACAAGTCGATCTTTCGCAGAAGCTGTTGGAAGGTTTCAAAGAGCATGAAATCGATGCGCTCGTCGCGATTGGTGGCGATGGCTCGATGGCCATTGCGGCGGAGGTTGCTAAGTTAGGCGTGACGGTGGTCGGCGTGCCAAAAACCATCGACAATGATTTGGTTGGCACGACCGCGACGTTTGGGTTTGATACCGCGTTCTCTTTTGCGACCGAGGCAATCGGTCGCTTGCATAGCACTGCCAGTTCGCACCAACGCGTCATGATCGTTGAGGTCATGGGACGTTACGCTGGCTGGATTGCGCTATACGCTGGTGTGGCAGGTTCGGCAGATGTGGTTTTGATTCCAGAGATTCCGTTCGAAATCCAAAAAGTTGCAGAGAAAGTAAAACAGCGAAACGCGAACGGACGAAATTTTACGATCATCTGCGTTTCCGAAGGGGCGATGCCCAAAGGCGGCTCGATGAGCTACGTCGACGGGGATGCTAAACGGCTTGGTGGCATGGGGAAGATCGTCGAGGAGTCCCTTGCGGAACTAGTGCCCAATGGCGTTCGTTCGGTGGTGCTTGGTCATCTATTGCGCGGTGGTACCCCGACCGCTCGGGATCGGCTGCTTTCGCTACGCTTCGGTGCGGCCGCTGTCCGTGCCTTGGCAGAAGGGCAAAGCAATGTGTTGGTTGCACTCGACCCGCCGACGGTAAAATACGTTCCGCTTGAAGAGTGTACGAAACGAATGAAATTGGTGCCGGTAGATTGTGATACGATTCTCACGGCGCGGGATTTAGGGACGTGTTTGGGTGACTAGATAACAGGCGATAGAACGAACAACGAGGGTAGGCAATGAGCCAGCTAAAACTAAATCGTCGCGAAATGCTGCAAGCCGGTGGTGGGCTGATAATCGTCGGTGGACTGCTGACTTCGCCAGGATTTGCACAAGAGGAAAGCAAAGATCTGATCTTTCGCACGACGGATCCTCGCAACGGAGAACCTGAACTTGGCAAGCTCGTCCAATCTTGGATCACGCCTACGAAACATTTTTACGTTCGCAGTCATGCACCCAACCCTAAAATCAACAAAGACGAGTTCCGATTGCAGGTCGAAGGGCTTGTACGACGACCGATGTCGTTGGCACTTGGCGAAGTGAAACGGTTCGGCGCGCGAACAACAACGGCCACGCTGACTTGCGCTGGCAATCGACGCGCGGAGTATAACGCCGAAGGCAAAGTGGGAGGCGTGCAGTGGGAAGCGGGGGCAATCGGCAACGCAACATGGGGCGGGGCATCGTTGGCGGCTGTACTGAAGCAAGCCGAGGTTAGCGAAAACGCAAA
Source organism: uncultured Pirellulaceae bacterium (assembly GCA_964397295.1). Classification (GTDB taxonomy): domain Bacteria; phylum Planctomycetota; class Planctomycetia; order Pirellulales; family Pirellulaceae; genus CAYNJG01. Next base: position 15,870 of record CAYNJG010000095.1, on the reverse strand, counting down.
GCACGTTTGGTTCGAAGGCATGGATGAGATTCCGAAGAGCGGCAAAGTCATCGCGTTTGGCGGCTCGATTCCAATTGAAAAGGCGATGATAGCGGACGGTCCCGGTGCTCCGCTTTTAGCAGACACGATGAATGATGCGCCACTGACTGCGGATCACGGCTATCCGTTGCGAACCTTGGTCCCAGGCTACATCGGCGCTAGAAGTGTGAAATGGCTGGGTAAGGTCGTCGTTAGCGATAAGCCTTCCCCAAATCACTATCTGGCAACGGCTTACAAGGTAGTGAAGAAAACCGATCCGATCGACTGGACGGAATCGGGGCCCATTTATCGTTATCCAATCAACGCTGCGATCGGCAGCCCTGCGGCCAAGCAAAAATTGTCGGCCGGGACGGTGGAAGTCACTGGATACGTTTTGCCGACGGGCCGCGCAAAGTGCAAGACGAAGCACGTGCAAGTATCGGCGGATGGCGGTAAGACTTGGGCGAAGGCAGGGCTGACCGGCAGTGACACAGAGTTCTGCTGGCAGTTGTGGAAGGCAAAAGTCGAAGTCACCGCAGAGACGAAACGACTAGTCGTCCGCGCGACGGATTCGCAAGGCAATTTCATGCCGGGCCGAGTGCCGTGGAACGCGAAAGGCTACCTGCAGAATTCCTGGTACCGGTTGCCTGTTCAAGTTGGCGTTTAACATAGAAAGTGTAGTGAAGTAAGTATGAATATCGTTGTAGTATGCGGAACGAATCGCGAGGGCGCACTTTCGCGACTGCTTGCAACCGAAGTTGCTGAGTCCTACAAGCAGCGCGGTCATTCGGTGGATTTGCTGGACATGAATGAGTTGCCAGCCGAGGTGCTGTTACCTACCGCTTACAAGGAACAGCCGGTGAGCGTGAAAAAGCTAGTGGATCGTTTTCTTGCGTCTGATGGTGCTGTATTCATCATCCCCGAGTACAACGGTAGCTATCCAGGCGTGGTGAAGATGTTCGTCGACATGCTGCCCTATCCCGAGGGTTTTGACAGTCGTCCATGTGCGTTTCTTGGAATTGCAGCGGGCCAGTTCAAAGGCCTACGTGCGGTTGAGCATTTCCAGCAAGTTGCCGGCTATCGGAACGCTCACATCTATCCTCGTCGAATTTTTATTGGTGACAGTTTCACGCAATTCGTTGACGGGAAATTGTCCGATGATGAGTTGACGAAGCGCATTGAAGAGCAAACGGACGGCTTCTTGAAATTCATTTCGGTTTTGTAGCATCGGGTGTATATCGAGTCAGAGTTGCCAGAGCCCTGACTCAATCCCATTCTGGATAAATATGGCGAATGTGCCATGACCTTCGCTGCAAAAGTATTCTGACGAGCCGTAGGCCGGATCAAGGAGCTTGCGACGAAGCTCCGGCAATCACGTTCCGCAACACTTCGGGAAATGCCGGAACTGCGCTGCGCTTGGTCCGGCCTACATTCACTGTCAGGTTCCGCTGCTCGCTTTTTGGGTGTTCGTTGTTAGTGGGCAAGCAATCCGATACCGAGTACGTTCCCTCTATTCACGCTATGGGATCGACGATCAGCCCAATCGTTGCATGCGGAAAAAGTAGATCGGCCCTTCAGTGTTGTAGGGGATGAGCATGTGCGGAAAGTGGGCCGGGCGCCGTGAAATATCTCTGAACGGTGGGAATCGTTACAGTGCGAGGCTAAGCTGAAAGCCTGTCTGTTGGAAGCAGAAACTCAATCAGAAGAAGATCGCAGAGGTGAAGAGTGCGATACCAATTGAATTCGCGGCGTGTGTCTCTTGGGGAGTTTCGTCTAGGGGCACCGCCCGTTGCGGCTGAGTTTGTTTGGCTCATTTCACGCCTGCCGATCAAGCTGCCTGGCTCGACAGACATTCTACCGGTCGAATCATTGGCTGACTGCCGCATCGAAAAAGATGCAGTCAAGGAGAACGATCTCGTTCGTTTTCGTCCGCTGGCTGAGAAACTGAAGTCACTGGGATTCAAAGGGACTGTCTATCACCAGCTCAATGACTCGCGGCATCAGGCGTATCATGCTTCGGCCAGCTACTTGCATGAATCGGGCAAGGTCGTGGCGCGCATTCGATACCGTGAATGCAAAGCCAACAAGAAGAAGCACCTCGTTGTCGAGTACCTTTCGCTGCGATCGGACGGTGGTTTGATCGTTACGTCCGGCGGCAAACGTGATCTTAACTCTCCTGAAGAGGTGGATGATCACTTCGAGGGTGACGCGACGCCCGATCACTTGTGGCGGCTGCACCGCGAGCGAATCAAACCCGCGCTGACGGAAGAAAAGATTGCTACGCTGAAATCGGCGAAGCAGCTTTTACTCGCACTCGAGCAGCATCACATGCTGTGCCGTGATGACTTGGTCCAGCGTGGTGTCTACCAGCCGGTTGCCGATTTGGAGGTGATCGACGGCGAATCATTTTCCGGTGAGGACGATGCGGTATTGGCAGCCGTGCGCAAGAAGGAATCAAATACTCAGAACTGGTGGTCGAGTTTGCTGATCCTGCTCGTATCCATGGCGGCGTTTTTCGGCGTGGGCGTGGTAGCGTGGTCATGGAAAACGACGGTGATGATCGTGGGAGTGCTGTTCTTCCACGAGCTAGGCCACTACATCGCAATGCGTGCCTTCGATTATCGCAACGTCAAGATGTTCTTCATTCCGTTTTTGGGGGCGGCGGTTTCTGGGCGTAATCACAAGGTCGCAGGCTGGAAACGTGTCGTTGTTTCGTTGATGGGGCCCGTGCCCGGCATCATGGTGGGGCTTGTGGTCGGCGTTTTCGGATTCGCGCAGTCGAATGACCTTGCGCTAAGCATTGCTGGGATGTTGATGCTGCTGAATGGCTTCAACTTGCTGCCCTGTCTGCCGCTAGACGGAGGTTGGGTGATGCATGCGTTGCTGTTTGTGCGACACCCGTACTTGGACATCGCGTTTCGCGTGCTGGCCGCACTGGGGTTGTTGCTATTGAGTGCAGTGTTGGGCGGTAGGATCCTGATGTTCATTGGGATTTCGATGCTGATTTCGATTCAGCATGTGTACAAGACCATCAAGATTTCGGAAAAGCTGCGTGGCAATCCCGAACTAGATGAGATCGATGAGGAGTCACGCGTTCCTACCGCAGCAGTTCGTTTGATCGCATCGGAAATCGACGACACGGTGAAGAGTGGTCTAAACGTGAGCGGCAAAGCAGGGATGGTTGTCCAGATCTACGATCTAATCAATACGCGACCGCCAGGGCTTGGAGCTACGTTGCTTTTGGGTGCGATATACGCGGGCAGCTTCTTCGTTTCTGTCGTCGCTGGCTTTATCTTTTTGATGGCACAGCAAGCGGATCTTAGGCAGCTGATGGTGAATGCCGTCCAAGGCCCTCAGGCGGTGATTAAGACGGAAGAGATTCTCTCGTCACCCGCGAATTTGCAGCCGAGTGATCTTGTTGCACCTCAAACTGTCGTGGCATCGTATCTCGATCGTGAGAGTGCAGACATGGCGTTTGAGTTGGCGCAGAGCGAAGCGGATGGCGATCCGGTTGTCATTGTCGGGAATCAGGTGCTCATTCCGCTGGAAGAAAAATTGAGGCGTGGCCGATGGATTGATCTGCTTGAGCCGGATGCCGATGTCGTTGGTGTGAGCGACGAAGATGGGATGGTCAGCTTTCGTCTCCACTGTATCGCGCCGTCCGCAAAGGTGGCGGAAGAGATTCAAGCGGCAATGGATGCGATGGCGGTTCTTGAACCGTACGATGCGGACCCGCTCATGGTGCCGTGGGATACGGAGCAACAGCTCTCGGACGAGCATAAGAAAGCGAGGCTCACCTTTGCGCTGGCGCAGCAGTCGAGGTTCGCAGGCGACAACTTCGGCGAAGGCCTCGAGGATGTGTACGACAAAATCAATGCTGCGGAAAAGCGAGGCAACGATGCCGAAGTAAAGCGGCTTCACGAACAACTATCAGAACGGCAGCGGAAGCAGCAGATGGCTGGTTTGCAGAAGTTGCGCGATGAACGCGGCGAGGAGCTGGACCTGGAGCTGCTTTCAGATTTTGAGGAATGGGTGGCGGTCCAGTTAGACGCCGAACCTGAAGTCTATGACGAATCCGCAACAAAAATGAAAACTCCAGACGTATTGGTAAGCATGGCGAAGCGAATGGGGCAATCGTCCGACGCGTCGCCGTTAATCGGTATTGGGTATGTGTCCGCGAACGGACTGATCTTAACGGCGAACTACATCACGTTCCCTTCACCGGCAGCAGGCTCGATCGCGATGATTCGTTGGCTGGAGTCAGAAGGCTGTCTAGATTTCAAAGGTGATTTCCAAGTCTACTAATGACCTTAGTGAAGATCATGGCGAGTTGAGCCCACGCTAGATGTTAGTGCGGCAGCCGATGCGCCGAGAGGAATGAGCAACGCAGCGGGTAACACTACGTGCATTTTTTGTTATGCAACGTCGCTTGGATTTACGGCCAAAACGTCAAGAACGTCGGAAGGTCGTTTGTGTCCCTTTGCGAGGTCAAAGGGTGTCTTTCCGTTGGCATTGGTGATTTTTTTGTCAGCAGAAGCGGCAAGCAATTGCTCAATCAGTGTCTTACCTGCGCACACGGCTGCAATGTGGAGTGGTGTATCACCATGAATCGTTAGGAAGTTGTTAAGCGCCGTCGTTCCACCTGATTTGGCACGGTGGTTGACGATGGCACCATGGTGAAGCAGTTTCTCGACAGATTTCGATTGGTTCCCATAGGCAGCGTGGTGAAGCGCAGTTTCTCCGCCCAAAGGCATGGCGTGATTCACCTCTGCACCCTCAGAGATTAGATAGTCCATGAATTCAATATCACCATTCAAAGCTGCGGTCGTTAGTAACGTCCCCTCATCAAAGCCGTCATAGTTAACATTTGCGCCGTTGGCGATACACAGGCGAACGATTGCCTTGTGACCCTTAAAACATGCCCAAAGGAACGCGGGAATGTCTCCTGCGTTGACGTCCACTCCCGCTTCAATGAGCTCGCGGACTCTATTCTCGTCGCCAGCTTTGGCTGCCTTTACCAGTTGTTCAGCTAGATCATTCATAGTTTGCTGCGATTTTTAAAATAGCGTCAACGATCACCGGGGCACGGCGAAGGTTCGTCCGTTTGTTCTATCGCGTTGTTCGAAAACGGGCATCATTTTCAAACTATCCTGTCATTTGGTTAGGCGTCTGAAGCGGGTATTCCGTTCAGTTCGCTCCAAGATTCTACAGGGCTGACATTACAGATGTTGCCAATTTTGCGTTTGGTGTTTCCATCCCGGATGAGTATTGCAGCCGTGTTTCACTGCCGTGCTGGGGTTGGCTGAACGATGGGCATACTAAGCCTGGTTTCAGCTTGAGCGGCAGGCACAACGTAAAACGTGTGACCGTTGACTTCAAGTTTTTGCCATCGCGGATCAGGAGTATTAATCGGTGGGGCATTCTGCAACGCGGGGCTATCCGATGGACGATACGCATCTGGCAGAGGACGTTGTGCTGGCAAATACGGATGACGAGGATGGACTTGTGGCGCGACCGGCGACGCAGAGCGATTCGCAGCAGGGTATTGTGGAGGTGGCGGGCTGGACTGTTTTTCAAGCATTGCAACTCGACGTTCCAACACTTCGATGCGTTGCAGCAACGCTGTGATACGATCCGTATTTGGCGATTGAGAAGGCGAACGGTCTTTGTCATCAGCAAAAAGCGATGCACTCGATAACACTGCAACTATTAAGCAAGTAGCGATTCTACGTTCCATCTGTAAACTCCGTTTTGAAAGGGAACTACGCTGGATAACCGAGCGGCGACGGATATCCTAGCTTCAAAAACGAACCGCTGCTTCGCCGCTTCGGTTTATGTGCTCGCGTTGCTATCAAGCGATTTGCGTTTCAATACGGCTCTGACGACCAAGCCGCACGATGACACCAATGCAAGCCACAAATATAACGTGTCATTCGATTTAAGCGAAAGCTCTTTGATTACATCGTTTGGATCTAAAGGATTGACGGGAATTGTTAATCCGTCAGGGTATGCAACGACGGCAAACGCATCCTTGTGGTAAGCCGGTTGAGCCAGAAGCCATCTGATTTCGTCATGTTCGCCAGCAGGTATAGATTCGGCATATCCGAATTCGTAATCCATCGCCGAAAACTGGCGAGAACGAAACGCCCTCTGTATGGTCGGGTGATTCAGTTTGGTCACCGCAATTTCGTTCATAAATCCGAGTCGAGGTTTGAAAAGAATCAGTGCCGTTTTCCCTTCGGACGCAGTTGTAGCGAGCACTTCGGTCGAGAACCGCTGCCATTCGATTGGTCGTTGAATGAGCCACGGGAAAACGTACGCGATACCGAAAGCGATCGGAATGAGTGAAAGTAGCACACTAGCAATCGTGAATTTCAAAGTGCGTTTGTCCGAATGTGATAACGCGTGGGTTGACCGGGCCCGAGCGAAAGATCAACCATTGTTTTCAGACGCTTTCGACGCCTCCGCGTCCAACCCGATCGTTATGTGCGGCTTTGTTTCGCGCAGACAATATAAGTAGCAACGCAATTATGCTTCCGGCCACGAGTTGTGCTTGAACCATTCCTTTGGCGTCCTGCGAGAATTCTAACGTAATTGCACGATCGTTGACCATCAACGAAGTTTCGCCTGCCTCTTTTTTGATTTGATCACCAATTTCAAGATTCTCGTATATGCTTGAATCAATATGCCGGAGACTAGCTTTGTTGTTTGAGTCTGACGTCCGTATCAGACACACATCATCAATGCCGTGGTGCTTTTCCTCCCGCAGCTCCATGTCGACAACCGTTTCGCTGATCGAGAGTGGAATCAATGACCGGGTGTGAGTGCACCATATGTCGAAACAAATCAACAGAGCGCCAATTAGTGCCATTGCCAGTACGTAACGCATCAACTGAACGCCCAGTAAAACCCCAAGACCAAAAAGACGACCGCAAGGTATGTGTTGGCTTGCACTTGCTTGCCACTTATTGGAATCGGCGGCGACCCAGCGAAAAACGCGAGACCAGCCACAACTGCACCGATACTTTGATTGCAAAAGTCCACCGGGTCAAATATCGCAAGCTTGAATACTGACGATTCCAACAGTGCTCCCAAGCAAATCGCGGTGGCTGTGATCGTGAAAACCCAACGTCCGAAAGCGGGAAGCGAAATCGCGTTCGGAACCATTCCGATTCCCCAACCAAGGGCCAGCAGTGTTCCGCCGAAACCGGCAGCGTAATGCCCTGCATAGTCTGTGCGATGAGCAAGGAACAGGACAAACCCCGAGCAGGTTAGTATTCCCGATGCAGCAACAATCGACAATGTTCGCGACATGCTCAGATGAGGCCAAGGAGGTGATTTAGCACAAAAAGAATCCGTGAAATCTAAGGGTTTGAGGTTCGTATGTTTTACTGGTGACCAGCCGGAACTCAAAACGAAGTTTCGGTTCAATCGCATCACCCTCAAACCTTGGGATCTATCCTGAAGACTATCGCGATTGATTTAGGCAAAATTCGACTCGATGTTTTGCTTCCACGAGTCGGGAACGGAAGGATTTTCGACGTTTCGCGGTACGACCGATAAAGCTTACTTTGAATCGATACTTGGTAGTCAGCAACCGGACTTTGTCGTTTTCGGGGCTTGTGGACAAAAGATGTTATGCCTCGCTATTCCGCCATGCAAACCTCAGCGATATCCCAATCGCGAAGTGTGACGAAATAGCCTCGAAATTCTGGATCGCCCTCAATGCTGTAGGTAATCTCGATTGTATTGGAATCATCATACATGTTGATGCCAATGTGAGGCACCAACCGAGTTGATAACTCGTCGGATGTTTCGATTTCTGGGTGGCATTTTACGAGCGCCGCACAAATATCAGGCCAAAGTTGTTCGCACTCACAGCCGTGTTGGAGAGGTCAATACCCCATGTCTTCTGCACTATAGTAGTCGATTGGGAAGCCGTCCTCTTCAGTCATTTGTCTTAGTAGTGATTCAACGTTGTCCGCCACTCGGATGGCGATCTCGCGTAGTGGAGTATCTTGCATTTCGACCATGCAAACATACCACACAGACCCTGGCTCATCCTCGACATCCAACGCGATCGGATCACCATTTGGACACGCGCCGACAAAAATGAATCCGTGTTCGGTTGGCGAGATTCCATAACCGAAATCGTCGGTCATTCCTTGTATGTCACGTAAAGAGTAGATCGGTGGAGGCAGTTCAACCGAATCGAAAGCGGCCTGCATTTCTTCTGGGCTAGCCGCGACCCGCGCAAGCTGGTCAATTGCATCTGGGCGTAACCCACGTTCGGCAGCCCACGCAGCAAACTCATTTGTTGTCATGACTGTTCCTTGTGTGCGAACGCTTATATTCGGTGGATTTTTGCTTCCACCAATTCTCGATTTGGCCAATCACTTCGGCTTGTTTCTGTTTGGATTCGATTGAGAAGTAGGCTGGGTTATACGCGAGTTCAGGGAACAGTTCATTTATTATTTGAATTGCGGCATCCTGATATCTTAGCACAGTCCGATATTTAGCGAGGTTTCGCCAACAGCCCACGGATCGAATCGGACGTCGGTCTTTGAGCAACGGAATTAGATATGGAATCGCCGGTTCGCCGATTTCATGGAGAGCGATCGCAGCGTTGTAATCATTTCCAAAGTCCGTGAGGACGTGGCACCTACCGGGTAGTGAGAGCTGATAGCAGTTCACATCACGGAGGTGGTGGATGTGGTATTTGATTTGTTGTAGCAACGGCAATTGTTGAGGATCACTGGGCTCACGCCACGCCCGGTCCTCCGCCATCAATATGCGAAGTTGTTGCGCCAGTTCGAGCGAGTCGGTTTTGTACTCGGAATTGGGAAACAATGCCTCAACGGCGTCAAATTGTCGTGCGGCAAGTTTGCGGTCGCCGGTTTCTTGAAGAGTAGTGACGCCCAGCAAAAAAGCCTCCCATGCCGAGGTCGGCGGAGGAGGTCGATTGACGTATTGCCATGCAACGATCCCGATTGCAACCAGAGCGGTTACAGCGATCAGCGTGCGGATGGAGAATCTAAGTTTGCGAATTGGCACATCAAACGTGGGGAAGAGTGAGCCGAATAAGGTCCGCCATAACTTGGTGCGAACGAGAAAGTATGTTTACAAAACCGACGGGCTTGAGCATTCCGCGTTCATGGCGTTGTTGGGCGACGGAATTCTCACGACGCCAAGACGCGCCACCCCAAACGGCTGCAAGTGACAATCGTATCACCAAAGTCGGCGGTATTTGGCTGCGTTTTCAAGTTTGGATGGCGTGCCAAGAATTTGCGAGACCTCTTTGGAATCGAAGTGTTGAGCCAAAAGTCTTTGAACACGATCGAAAGTTCGTGGATTGCGAGTAATCCGCTGTTGAATTGCAGCGGCAGTTTTGAATTTGCCGTTCTCTGGCTTGTATACGTGTAGTGCCTTGGCGGCGTCTGGGTAGATGAAGAGGTGGTGATGATTTCGAAGTTGTTTTAACCGGTTCAATTGATGTGGGTTGAGGACTGCAGCAACTTCACGGTTCACCCGTTCATGGTAACGCGCATGTTCAGCGGTTAGTTCAGACAGAAAGGTCTTGAAATTGTCGTTGTCGAGGGAGAGCATTTCGTTGCAGTCGTACATGTGACCAACTGCTATCGACTTTAATTCATTCAATCGATCTGATTGGCGGGAAGTCAGTTGCAGCTCCGTGGCGAAGTCATAGCGTCGCAGGACTGTAATGAGAGGTATCGGATACCTGTCCGCGAGTTTAACAATCTCTCCTAATCGCCGTTGACCTTCGTCCGAATTAAATTTGTCGGAAACGGAAGGCCCACTGGTAGGTGAGACTAGTGGGAGAAGCATTCGGTGTGGAGTGTCAGCGAATGCGGGCGATATGCAAAGAATGAAGATGATTGCGGTACGACTCATTCGAGTTTCCTTTCGAGTCAGAGTAAGACAATGATGTGGCAACCGACTCTGTTTCGGTCGGCGATGATGTTTCGATCACTACCGGCTGGGGCGGCAACCACATCTTCAATTGCGATGCTGGTTTGTTTGGATTCGAATACGGTCGAAAAAGATATGAGCACGAGTCCAAGCGGTGTGTCGTTGTTTTTGGCGCCGCCGGCGCCCATATTGGCATTGGTGTTTGAAGCTTTGGCCGATGCGGGGCCTCACAATACAGGCGAACCATTTCGGTTACGGCTTGTCTTTCGTAACTCGATGCAATCCTCCCGGAAAAATACATGATAGACATCCATGCCTTTGTGGCGAACGACAATCTGAATGCTGTGGAGGACGCCATTAAGCAAGGTGTTGGCATTGATAGCTACGACGAGGAAGGCCGGACGCCGATCATGGTGGCAGTGGAGAACGCAAAAACGTCTGCTGCTATGGTCGATTTGCTTCTGAAACTTGGGGCAGATGTGAATGCTCAGAAACGCGATCGCCCATTGCCGGAATTAGGCGATGTAGGTGCTGAGTTGATTCAGGAAATGGGTTTTGACCCGGAAGTTTTCACGGACAATCCCAATCCAACTTCAGTGCATACCGTTCTCACCTACGCCGCCAAGCATGCATCCCTCGAAAAGATTGAACGCATCGTTGGTGCCGGTGGTGATATTTCGTACGTCGACGACTGTGGATACAGTGCCCTCGTTCACGCTGTTCATCGGAGCCACTCGGAATCCAAAAATGACCTTCACGCTATCATTCGATATTTGATCGCCGCAGGAGCTCCCGTCGACGCTTGCTCCGCGTACGGCGAATCGGCGATGAGCGTGGCGTCACGTATCGCGGATATCCAATTGGTGAAAATACTGCTTGAAATGGGGGCTTCCGATTCACCGTTGGGCTGGGGCGAGCTCTTGCGTGCGACCGCGTTTGGGGAGTTGGAAACCGTCAAACGACTCGTATCGGATCGCGCGGCGTTGGAAGAGACAGATGCTTGGGACAGAACGCCATTCTTAATCGCAGTCCGAACAGGCCACTTGGATATCGCAGAGCTTCTGCTGAACGAAGGCGCAAATGTCTCGGCAAAAGGACGCTGTGGTCAAACGGCACTGATGTACGCTATCGAAGCGCAAAATCCGACGATGATTCGGTGGCTGTTAGAGCAGGGCATTGACGTTGAAGAGCCGGACGACTTCGGCGGCTTTCCGCTGATTTTGGCTGCGCAAAATGAGAATGCGGATTGCGTTCGGGTCCTGCTCGAATTTGGTGCGAAGTGGGACCGTACCGATGAACACGGCAACAACGGATTGGGGAATGCGGCAACACCTGAGATCGTTGAGCTGTTCATTGAACGAGGCGGTAATCTGAGCGACCTCGGTGGTGAAATGCGGCAACGGATGGTTGGCCACAAATCATCGGAGATCCAGGACGCGCCAAGCGGATCGCATCAAGGATTCGAGTACCGCACGTTTGGTACATCGAATCCTGAGCGAATGAACAATCCGCATTGGGACACACTGGTTCGAACACGCATTTCAGGATGGGCGGCAATGCGTGATCTTGCACTGGGCGACTGCGACCGTCCGGCGGCCTGGTGCTACCAGCGATTCGGACAGTCGATTACGAAATTGCCAGACGGTCGATTCGTAGAAATTGGCGGCGAACACGAAGACCACTACGATCCAGACTTCTGCATTTACAACGACATTGCTGTCCATCATGGCGACGGCAACTTCGATCTGTTTGGATATCCTGAAGACGTTTTCCCGCCGACCGACTTCCACACCGCGACGTATATCGACTGCAGCATCTGGATCATCGGTTGCCTCGGTTACAACGACCAACGAAAACCCGGTTTCACCCCCGTCTTTCGACTGGACTGCGAAACGTTTGCTATCGAGGAGATGAAGTGCACGGGAGAAATGCCTGGTTGGATTCATGCACACAAGGCGCGGATTCGGGATAACGGAAACACTATCGAAGTCACGAGTGGCCGAGTCCAGGAAGTCGATGCGAGAACTTACAATGATCGAACGTTCTGCCTAAACCTTTTGACGAACACGTGGAAGAAGGCATAGACTCGCTACAAAGTGTGCATAGATGTTTTGTTTCCTGGTCACATCCTATGAAGGAGGAGAGAATTACCAACGCGAGGGTAAGTCGGCCAAGTTTTCTGACGGAGAAGTTCTTCCTGCCAGTACTCATGAGTTCGACACGGATACGGTTCACTTAGAAGCGGCGGATGCGCTTGAACAAAAGGGGAGAACTCACATCGGGACTACAGCGGATGACGTTGTGTTCGGCAGCACTGGATGGCGATCGCTGGGCATGATCTTACCAAGTTAGAATTCAATCACCTCCTGAGATGTCGGGGTGACGTTTTTTCTTCATGGGATTACTAACGTGCTTAGAAATCTGATCGTGGTCGTTTTTCTGTTCCTAATTCCGGCCCATTGCTGCTATAGCGACCAAAATCTTGGAAGCCTCGAACTGTCGTACATGTTTTTTATTCAGAGTGAATTTAGAGCCGAACTCGATTTGGAAGAAGAGCAACGACAGCGAATGTTTCAGCTCCAACGCGAGTGGAAAACAAGCCTCGAAAGAAGAACACTGAAATCGAAGCAAAGGATTTCGGCACGTAGACTCGCAAAAGCGACTGCAGAAGAACGCTTTGACGCATTCGTTAGACATTCCGCTGAAATGGAGTTGGTAAACAATCGTTTCCTTGCTGGTATCGACGAAGCACTGGACTCTGGAAAAAAGTCGAAAAGATGTCGACAAATGCTAAGGCAGCTCTATTTAAGATTCGGTTTATATGAATCTTACCTTCGCACGCTGGACTGGAAGCCGAAAGAAAAAGAATATGTTGCGTTGCACAATGGATTCATTGACTTTGCAACACTCAGTGATAACCAGAACGAATTCAGTAAATTCAGTGTGGCCGTGCGGTGGCTCGTCAAGGAAAAAATCTGCACCGAAGATGAATGCCTGGAAGCGACCGGGGAGTGGTTTAGCCAAAAACTCCCATCAGCAATACCGACAAATCCCCTCGTTGGTATAGAGCATGATGTGTTTGCTGCAAAATTGCTCAAACTGCCAAGTGTCATTGCTGAGTTAGAAGTTAGCCCTCGAGAAGCTACCAAACTCTCGGCTATTGCAACCGACGCGAAATTGCGGTCGTCGCTGGCGAAGCCGGAAGACGCCGCTTCGCTTGCTTCCTACAAGAAAGAGAAGGTCAGTCTAGCTGACCAAATAGATGTGGCGTCTTCGAAGGTACTGAGCGAGAAAGAGAGACTGCGGTTCAACCAATTGCTGTTTCAGCGATACCTTTGTACATTCCAATTCAAAGCGGCGATGAAAGTTGCTCAACAAGACTTTACGGAGTCGGGGATAGTTCCGCGTTCGAAGGCAACCCTCTACGCAGAAGCCGCGTTCGAAAACAAAGTGAGGCAACTCAACAAAGCGGTTGCAATTACGGCAAATACATTGGGGCAATCCAGGGTGCGGCAGTCGCTCGGAAAACTCGTATTGGCTGAATCCCCACTTTACAAAGGTGAAGGAAACAAAGATGAGTATGCTGAACTCTACCGTCGCTATTCGAAGCAATTAACATACGGCGGGGATCGTCCAAGAAATGTTCGTCGCTCGTCCCCGGTTGCGAAGTAGGCAATCGCGGACACATTCAAACGCTCGAATTTATCGGCGGTTGAATACGCAGATGTCGCTAGGCTTTCGCGAATAGAGCACCGAAACAGTTACGCATTTTATTTAGACGAAGAAGTGCTGACGGAAACTAAAACCGGGCCAGGTCTAATATGTAATAGGCAGGAGATGATCTGACACTTACTAAAGTGAATGGGGTATTGTTGCCGCGTGCTAGCGTCACTTCGGGCTGCGCCCTCCGCGACGCCAGCACGCGGCTAATGTACCCCATTCACTTTAGTAAGTGTCAGATCATCTCCTGCCTATTACAAATAATGTATTAGACCTGTCCCGGTTAGTCGTTCCGTTTAGTCGTTCTCTGAAGAGCCGGGCTTCGACGAAGTTCACGCCAATGACGACCGTTGCCGATCCCCCCATCCCTTACTCGTCCTTGGCTGGAATCCAAACGATCTGGAATCCATCAATGTCATCAGAAAACGAGGCTGGGCACATTGTGATGTGCTGTTCCGGTACACGCGCGTTGATCACCCAAATTCCGCCATGGTGAATACCTGGATATGCTTCAACCACCGGGATCACCGAAGTTAGCACTAGCTTCCCACACGCTATCAAAACGAAACCGATTCCTTCTCGTCTGTATGGGTTCCACTCCAGCGCAAGGTGTTTCTTGGCGTCAACCGGCAAATCCTCCCATTGCTCCAAACTTAACGTGCATTCCAACTCGGCACCGAATACTATATTTCCGTACCTCGATGCAAGGATTAATAGCTTCGCCGCCACCTCATGGAATTTTTCTGATTCCGAAAAAATAGAACAAGGATGTGTGTAAAAGGCGAGCAACTCATCAAATACCCTCGCCAAACGTGCGTTGGAGACGTGCGTCTCTAATGAAGCCGCAAAGTCATCCAGTTGCTTCTCTGGGTCGGACGAAGTTACTGCAACATGAAAGTCGCTCGCCATCTGGCTGTTGATGATTCGTTGCGATTCACGCATTGGCTAGAAAACATAGGTAGGTTAAGATTAAAGGATACCCCCACCTGGATATTCTTGGATTATTTTTGGGGGGCGGGTTAATGGGCTCGCACCCGAAAACGCGTATCTGCTTAGGCGTCTTCACACCTATGTTAGGACTAATGCTCTCAGAGCCCAATACTTTTCCGTTGCATTTTTCGGCCCGCACCAGACATCGCCACTTAATTGGCTTTGTACCTGGGATGCCAGTCATGTGCCTCGCTCAACCAAGAAACTAAAACCGGGCCAGGTCTAATAATTTATTAGACCTGGCCCGTTTAGTCGTTCTCTTGAATGATGAATTGCCAATTGCTCGCGAGCGGTTTTGATATTTGGTAAGAATGTTTAAGGACGCTCGAGAAGGTTGGCATCACTTATCGTCTTTCGAGGGATAGCTATGAAAAAGTATGTCACCACGATTATGCTTGCGCTGGTTTGTCAGTGTGCCTTTGGCCAAGACCCATTTCTCGAAGGCGATTGGCCTGCCGGTGGCGGGAATATTACCATCAGGACAACTAACGGGCCGATACAAGCCGGTGGTCTTGAGTTTGTTGCCGAACCTGGAATTCTGACTCAGGGAACAAGCGCGGCTCCGTTTGCGTTCTTCATCCCTAACAGCGCTGCACCAGGTAACGTCACATTCGGCGTGCTGGGAACGCCAGTCACGCTAGACGGGCCAGTAGAACTGGACGTTGCCGTGTCAGCTTCTGCGTCAAATGGTGACGTAAGTGCTACATGGGGTAATGGCGTTGTGCCAACGGCATTCTGTGTGCTCTGCCCCGAGCCGGCAGGTTTCTCGCTGGCAGCGTTTGGCGTGATCGCACTGCTTGGAATGCGAATGCGTCGCAAGTGAGGTGATTGACGACTCTTACTCGAGGGATAGTTATGAAAAAGGGTCCTTCATGAAACTTAGTGGCTTGGCTTGGTTTTCACGTGGAATTTCATGATGGAGAATGTCGGTTTTTAGCTTAGCTGGAGACAGACATGGACGCGTTGGAATTTCATTATCGAGAGTTGCTTGGTTTGGATTCGAATTGGGAGGTCGATTCGGTGGATCTTTCCACGGAATCCAAGCGAGTCACGATCGACTTAGTGTATGTGGGCAAGTCTGTTTGTTGTCCGAGCTGCTCAGCTTCTTGCTCGATGAAAGATCATGCACCGGAACGTTGTTGGCGTCATCTTGATAAGAGTTACTATCAGAAGTTGTGTTCTTGAGTAGATGAAAAAAGGTGGCGTATCCTG
>CAYNJG010000094.1:0-24847 GCA_964397295.1 uncultured Pirellulaceae bacterium | reverse complement strand
TTGTTCGAAGCGTGTTCGTTCAACCGGTACTTTTCGAGTTACCGTTTCTGGCTCGTAGGCCGTACGTGCTACTTCTTGCGGTACGTAGTTGGGAACAAAAACTCGCTGCGTTGTATACCGCTGTTCCTGCTCTGGAACCCAATAAAAACCGGCACGCTGCGTGGTCTGTAAACCGGTCCTTGGATCCGTGTAATTGGTTCGTCCCAGCCAACGTAGGCGAGTACGAGTGTCGCCTGGCGTTACAGACGGCACATCGAAGACTTGGCTTTGATCACGCCACTGCAATTCGCGTCGGGTAACCGGGCGGTAAGCCGTGTAACTCTGCTCTCGCATTTCTACTTCCGTCACGGGACGCATGACAGTAACGCGTTCTTCTCGTTCCGATGTTTCCTTAACAGGTTTTTTTACAGTGCGTTCTTGTTTACGCCATCGCGTTTCAGTTTCGTACGTGGTGACCTCGCGTGATTGCTCTCGGAACGAAGTTTCGGTGACGGGCTTCAATACCTTGTAACGCTGTACTTTTTCCGATGTCTCAACAACGGGCTTCGCAACGCGATAAGTTCGCTCGCGCATTTCGGTCACAGACTCGGTTTTATAAGTCGTGACGGGCTGTTGCTCGACAACTGTCTCTTCGTGCAATCGATACACCTTCACCGGCCGCGCTTCATAAACCGTATTGGGAACCAAGCGATATGTAGTGACTTGCGCAGAAGCGCTAGTCAGGCAAACCAGTCCCAGCACAACGGCGGCAACGCTGGCAACAGAATGAGTTCTTGGATTTTTCGAGCGAGTCATAAGATGTACCATCGATAAACGAGAGGTCGCGTGAACGAATTCACAGTGCCCGATTATATCTGCGTTTACACGGCAGAGAACGGTTTGGTTGTGGCGTCCCGCGAGATTGGTCTTCGTGCAAGTTTGCGATTCGGAAAAGTTTGCGCCAACTACCAAGCGGATTTTACGCGGGTTTCCCTAGAATGCTTGCACTACCTCACCCACATGACCCGCAAAGTATTTTTACAGCGTTGTGGACACTCCCCAGAGAGAGTGAATTGTGCCCGAATTCGACAGGTGTCGCTTTTAAAAGACGCAGCGTGTTCATTTCCGCAACGCGTTGTCAGCGGCAACGAAAATCAAATGAAACAGCCCATTGACCGCGTTCTACGGCGGCAGCTACTCGGAACTGCTTGTTGGACGGCTGCGATATCGCTGGCTCACGCGATCCAGCAACGCCTTATCTTCTGGCGAAAGCGAATGCATTCCACCTTCGTGCAATCGGCTCAGAATTTCGTCCACACGTTTCTCATCTTCGTGCGCCTGGTCGATTAGACGCTGTTCTTCTGCCGCTCTTCGCTTCTCCATCCATCGATGAATAAAAGCGAATGGGGACACAGGTTGAGGACGCTGTGCCACTTCTTCCACGTCCTCTTCCAAGCTTTTTTCAAGACTGGTGTAGCCTTGCGAGAAATCATAGCCGAACACTTTATCTTCGTCTTGCTCCGCTTCCGCCTGTTGTAACTCTTCACGCCTCGCACAAAAGAAGATGTAGATAGAAAGCAAGACTAACGCAACCCATGCCGGCGGCTGTGGCGTACCCGTCGGTGCTGCATCGAATTTGTAGCACGCGAACAACAGGAGCAACACCGAAATGATCTTCCCAAGACGACAGATCGTAATCAGCGCCTGTTTCGATTCGAGTTCTGGCCAGAGAAAGCCCAGCACCGCGTGTAACGACCGCCCGCCATCAAACGGAAACGCGGGAATCAGGTTCACCAATATCAGCGACCAGTTCAGCCAAAATGTCAGACGAATCAGAGAAACTAAGGTGAGCGAATCCGCGGCCGTGAAATACGAAGCGGTGATCGGCAATAGCTCGACCAATTCTGCACGTTCCTGCTGAATGACGACCAGCGCCAGTGCGCACCCGAAACAGATCGCTGCGTTGACCAGAGTACCCGCCATGATGGCGACGAGTTCACTGTGTGGTTCGTACGGAACCCGTACTGGACTCAACCCGCCCAACGGGCTGATGACGATCTCGTCTGCCACGCCCCCCAGTTTCCGCGCAGCAATAACATGCCCGATTTCGTGGAGCAACACGCTAACGAAGAGAACAAGTGGGCAAACAGCGCCCAACCAATTTGGCTCATTAAAAGTTAGGCTTGTGATGTAGACAACGAACGTTGCAAAGAAAAAGAAAAACAAATGCAGACGGACGTGGACATTCCACCAGCGACCAAGACTTACACTCCATATCCAAGGTGTACGCATTGAGAAAACTTCGCTGCTTTGATTTGCGCGGGCGCGGTTGCCCGGATGCCGCATGTTCGTGAATCGATACGTCGCCAGAGTGGCTCCTGTTCATCTCATTTCTTGGACTGAAACGAGACTACAGTGCCTTCTCCTAGTTTATCAACGGATTTCGGCAAATTCAACGAACAGCATCTCGGATGCTATAGCCAAAACCCGCTTTAAGCCTTCAAATCCAAGGTCTTCCACGGCCAATATTCTTCGAATCTTTTCACCACCACCCAGCCGATTTAGGTAGAACCGAGAAAATCTGTACCATGGATTCGGAAACCCTTCTGAACTCGCAAAGGTTTCGCGTCGAGCGGTTGAAATACAACACCCAAACCGGCGAGGAAATGACAAAGGACGTTGTACGGCACCCTGGCTCCGTTGCCATCGTACCTGTGCTGGACGATGGGCAGGTTTGTTTAATTCGGAATCGGCGCGTCACGGTGAACGAAACCTTGCTCGAGATTCCCGCCGGGACGATGGAGCCACCCGAGCCACCCGAAGCTTGCGCCTATCGCGAGCTCACTGAAGAAACTGGTTTCCGCGCGAACAAGATGGAGCTACTCGCAACATTCTTTCCCGCGCCAGGTATTCTCGATGAAAGAATGTTCCTTTATCTCGCAACGGGCTTACAGCCAGGTGAACATGCCAGAGAAAAGGGAGAAGAAATCGAAAACGAAATCATCCCTCTCGATCACGCGATTCGCTTGGTCGAGACTGGCGAAATTCACGACGCGAAAACGATGCTAGGCCTAATGTTTCTACAACGGAAGAAGTCAAAATGAGAGATCCACGAATCGACAAATTGGCCAACGTCCTCGTTACGTATTCGACGGCAGTAAAACCCGGTGACAAAGTCATGATTGGCGGATCCATCATCGGTGCGCCGCTCGTCACGGCGCTTTACGAAGAAGTCATCAAAGCCGGAGGCCATCCGCACGTCGCACTTCGGCCAGACGAGTGCCAAGAAATCCTGCTACACGACGGTAGCGATGAACAATTGCAATTCGCGGATCCAATTTCGCAATTCGCGATCGAGAACATCGATGTTCGCATTGCCTACTGGGGATCCAACAACACCAAGGCACTCAGCAAAAGCGATCCGACAAAGCAAGGACTCGTAAGCCAGGGCCGCAAGCAATTCATGTCCACGTTCATGACTCGGGCGGCGAGCAAGGAACTGCGTTGGACGGGAACACAATTCCCTTGCCACGCCTCCGCACAAGATGCCGAAATGTCTCTTACTCAATATGAGGACTTCGTTTTCGGCGCGGGGCTTTTGCATTTGGACGACCCAGCCGCGGCGTGGCGAGAGATTAGTGAACGCCAACAACGCCTCGTCGACTTCCTCAATGCGAAAAGCGAACTGCGATTCGTTTCGCCCAACGGCACCGATTTAACACTCGCGATCGCTGGCCGCAACTGGCTAAACTGCGACGGGCACGAGAACTTCCCCGATGGCGAAGTCTTCACTGGTCCGATCGAAGACGCAACGGAAGGCGTCGTGAATTACAGTTTCCCGGCCGTTCATGGCGGAAGAGAGGCCCATGACATTCGGCTCAAATTCAAAAACGGCAAAGTAGTCGAAGCCAGCGCATCGAAGGGCGAAGAGTTTCTCATGGCGATGCTCGACCAAGATGCCGGAGCTCGAATACTTGGCGAAATCGCAATCGGCACAAACTACTCTATCCAGAACTACTCAAAAAACACGCTGTTCGACGAAAAAATCGGCGGTACCTTCCATGCGGCTGTCGGTGCCGCGTATCCCGAGAGCGGAGGCACCAATGAATCCGGTTTGCACTGGGATATGGTTTGTGATCTTCGCGATGGTGGACAAATCTTTGTGGATGGTGAACTGATCAGCGAGAACGGTCGCTTCCTCAATGAGACGTGGCCACAACCGTAGCCGAGTTTGATAAGACACCCCGTCGATTCGCAATCTTGTGCCATGTAAGTTAAAACTCAGATCAGCATTCTGAGGGAAAATCATGGCCGACGATCAAGAAACCGCGAACGATCCATATGCGCTGAGTGCGTCGTCAATCCGCGAACCGCCCAAATCGTTTTTCGAAAGCCTCAAGTACATCGGACCGGGCTTCATCCTTTCGGCGTCCATCGTCGGTTCCGGCGAGTTGATCGCAACGACGATCCTTGGAGCAGAGGCTGGGTTCGTGTTGTTGTGGTTCATCATCTTCAGCTGCATCGTAAAGGTTGCCGTCCAGTTGGAATTCGGTAAACACGCGATTGGAACGGGCGAGCCAACGATGGCCACGTTCAATTCGCTGCCCGGCCCCCGCATTGGACAAGCGAATTGGAGCATCTGGACGTGGTTGCTTCTGATGATCGCCAAGATGTTTCAAGTGGGAGGAATCATTGGTGGCGTCGTGCTCATTACCGAGGGGTTCTTCGCTTTTGGTGCCAATCCCGACGGCAACCTCACCGGATTTCGTATCGCATCGACGGTGATCATCGCGATTTCGGTTTCGTTACTCGTCTACCAGGGTTACTACCAGCTTTTAGAAAAAGCGTCGCTGATCATGATCGGTCTCTTCACGCTTTTGACTTTGGCGTCTCTCATAATGCTGCAAAAGACCGAGCTTGCAATATCTTCCACCGAGTTCATATCGGGACTGATTCCAAGTATTCCGACCGACACGAAGATTTTGATGGTCGCGGTCGGCGCGTTCGGAATCACGGGCGTCGGTGGAGACGAAATCATGGCCTACAACTATTGGCTAGTCGAAAAAGGATACGCTTCTTATGTCGGCCCCCAGGATGAAAGTGATGGCTGGCTGCATCGAGCAAAAGGCTGGATTCGCATCATGTACCTCGATGCAATTCTCTCCATGGTCGCTTACACGCTCATGACATCGATGTTTTATCTGTTGGGTGCCGCGGTCTTGCATCGACAAGGTGACGTTCCAGCCAAGTCGGATCTGATCAACTCACTGTCCAATATGTACACGCAATCTTTGGGGCCGTGGGCACGCAACCTTTTCTTGGCTGGCGCATTTGTCGTTTTATTCTCAACACTGTTTGCGGCTTTAGCCGCCTGGTCGAGGATGTTTTCGGATGCCTTCAGTCGTATTGGTCTCTATTCGTTCACCGATCAAAAAGCTCGCAAACGATCCATCGCGATCTGCGCGTGGGTCATTCCTATGATCTGGGGCATCTTGTTTTTATGGGTCAGCTTGCCCGGCGCAATGGTGATCATTGGTGGATCGGCGACAACGGTGATTCTGATGGTCGTCGTCTTCGCAACCTTGCACGTACGATACAAACGCCTTGACCCAAGGTTAAAACCCAGCAAGCTCTACGACAGCATCCTCTGGATCAGCGCAATAGCGATCATGATTGTTGCGTTGAAGTCTGGGTTCGACTTGATCAAGAACGCTACCACGAAAAAAGAAGAGCCCAAAGCAGCAATGATCGAATTCGCGGAAATATCACAGCAAGCACTGCTGGCAAGCGATTGAAAAATGCCGGCCCAAACCGGCTGGGGTTAACCTCGTTTTCGATCACCGATAGACTGCTGCTTAGTCTTTTCTTCTTTGCTGGAACTCGCATGGACGCGACCGCGAAGCGAATGGCCACCGACGCGTTGGCTTTCGCAAAACAAACCATTCGGCACGAAGCCGCCGCGCTTACGGAACTTGCTGAGCAACTCGACGCATCGTTCGTGCTAGCCCTAGAGTCCATCGAGCAATGTCGTGGCTCTGTGTTGATCACCGGCATGGGTAAGGCTGGTCTCATAGGTCAAAAAATCTCCGCGACACTATGTTCGACGGGCACGCGTTCCTTTTTTCTTCATCCGGCCGAAGCGATCCATGGCGACTTGGGCCGCGTAACACAAGAAGACATCGTCGTGGTACTGTCCATGAGTGGCGAAACGGAAGAACTCACGCGACTCATCCCGTCCCTGCGATCCATGGCGTCCGGATTGATTGCGATCACTTCGCACTCGAAAAGTACGCTCGCTCGACAAAGCGATATCGTGCTCGAACTCGGATCGCTCCAAGAAGCAGACGCCATCGGCCTCGCGCCCAGCACGAGTACCTCGGCGATGCTGGCGGTGGGCGATGCATTAGCCCTAACGCTTAGCTATCGGAGAGGTTTTCGATCGCAAGACTTTGTGAAATTTCATCCGGGCGGAAGCCTCGGTCGTAAACTCGCTACGGTGTCGGAATTTATGCGTCCACTAGAAGAATGCAGAGTCGCGAGGACGAACCAAACCGTCCGAGAAACATTCGTTACGCTTCGCCGGCAAGGTCGTCGCACAGGTGCAGTCATGATTGTCAACGAAGAACAAAAACTCGCCGGTCTCTTTACCGATAGCGATCTTGCTCGATTGCTTGAGGCTGAATCAGATCAATCACTGAACGTTGCGGTTGGAACCGTAATGACTTGCGAGCCCTATACCGTAAAACAACACTCACGGATGCCAGAAGCCATTCGGATGCTGGCGGAACATCAGATCAGCGAACTACCCGTAGTCGACGATCTGGGCCGACCCCTGGGGCTGATCGACATCACTGATCTTATTGGCTGGCTGCCTAGCACCGATGACAAACCGAGTGCTCCGAAGCTCCTGCGATTTCCGACTCCTACCGAACAAACAGAACGATGAAACTCGACGCGCGCTGCCAAAAAATCGAACTGATCCTATCCGACGTTGATGGCGTCTTAACCGACGGCGGTGTGGTCTTCAACAACGAAGGCATTGAAACGAAAAAATTCCACGTTCGAGACGGCATGGGAATCAAGCTTTGGATGCGAGCAGGTTTTCACTTCGGCATCATTACCGCTCGAACTTCCCACATCGTCAATATTCGCTCGCGTGAATTGGGCGTGGAGCTTGTACGACAAGGCTTCGAAGAAAAACTTCCCGTCGCACGAGAACTCATCCGGGATCTCGGACTCGAACCAGAACAAGCCTGTTTCATTGGCGACGACTTGACGGATATCGCCGTCATCAAGTCAGTCGGGCTTGGAGTGGCCGTCGCCGACGCTGCCGAAGAAGTTCGATCGGCCGCCGCACACACGACAAAAAAGGAAGGCGGAAGAGGAGCTGTTCGTGAAGTGGTAGAAACTATTTTGAAATCGAAACGTCGCTGGGAAGACGTGATCCAGCGATACGTCGCGTAGCTAGAAAGAGCACACAAGCCAAACAATGCCGCGATTCGCACAAATCCGCCACGCGTTTTATAGCCTCATCGTTCTCGGCGCGATGTTTGGTGCGTACTCGCTTTGCGTCGTGCCGATCGTGGAACCGCGCGGATTCAACGAAGACATCGCGTCAACGACCGAAACACAATTGGCGGACGCATCGCGTTCCACCGATCGCTTCGTTCGTGAACTCTCTCCATTATTCCCAGAAGGTTCGTGGGAACTAAACCAGCCCAAAGTCTTGCACACCGAACAAGCGACGATTCTGTTGCAAGACTTCGAGCAACTGCAAGACGGCAGCCTTCACGTCAAACCGTGCACGCTCGTTTTCTTCGGTGACGAACCAGAAAGGGATGGAGCCGGACCCACGATCATGCAAGCGCCCAATGGCGCGATCTTGGCATTCGACGAACCGCTAGATATTTCCTCTGGCAATTTCGGGAAGCCGATAGCAGGCCGCTTGGTCGGTTCGATTCGCATCTTCCGCGCCGGTGGTGAAAACGCTGACGACCTTGAACTCGTTACTAGCAACGTCGAAATATCGAATCGCCGAGTTTGGACGCGCGACCAAGTTTCTTTTCGGCTCGGAAACACGTACGGGTCCGGGTCCGAACTGCAAATAACGCGATCGGAAAGTGACAAGGAAGATGAAACCGAGGACTCACGCAAGCTGATCGACGACCTCGGCGCCATCGAACTGCAGCGACTCGACCGACTTTCGTTTCGCGTCGAGCAAAACGATCTCTTCGAATCTCTCGCTCGGCCCAGCACACTTACCGAAATACCATCTGCCAACAACGCGGTGACCAACAGCGCACCGACCACTCCAAGTCAGGTCGAAGTTCGCAGTGATGGCCCCATGCACTTCGACCTGAAGCTGATGATCGCAACCATCGAAGACAACGTCACGATCTCGCGTCATGAGAACAGCCAGAAACCCGATACGCTGCGAGCATCAAGGCTCTCGATGCACTTTGCTCGCAACAAAAAAACGAAGCAGAACGCAAATCCACCAGGCACGAAGAAAGAACCTAGCATTGAGCTAGCGCGACTGATCGCTGACGGCAATCCGTTAATCATCGACGCCAAATCAAAAAACGCCTACGTCGAAAGCAAGCATTTGGAGTACGACTTTGCCACTCGGTTAATCGCACTGCGTGGTGGACTCATAGACGGCGAGGGCGTCATACCCGGTCAGCCTAATCAACAAAAGTCCATGCAGGTGCGACTGCGAGGGCCGACATATCAAATCACAGCCCCGTCGATCCAATTCGAAAACAATGCTGACTCGTCGCAATGGAGCATGCTTGCTACTGGTGCCGGGCAATTCATTGGATCGCCCGATGGTCGCGATCAAATGCAGGCTACCTGGTCGCGAGAATTGCAAATGACACCCGGACAAGGTCGGCAAATCCTGCGGATCAACGGCAACGCATCCGTGCAAGCTCCCGGTGTAGGTTCCATCGGTGCATCCGCAATCGAACTCTGGCTGCGAGAAGAATCTAAGCAGGTAGCCACGCATCTCGATGGTGCACCGGTCTTCGAAAAGAAACCTGTTCCCGAGCGGCTTATGACGGAATCGCTAGACGGCCAGAAAACACAAATCACATCGCAACAATTTCGCGGGACGCTGGAAAAGATGGAAATCCGTTTCGAAACGGATCCGCACCCGGTTCGCAACAACCTCGCAACACGCCAACAAACGCCAAGCCAGACGAAAGCGAGACCAACGCAAGTTCCGCTGGTAAAAGCGAAACCAACGTATCATATCGAAGGCGGCGAACTCACAGCGTGGGTCGATCCGAAAACGCAGGACGTACGTCGCATGATTGTGCGGGGGCAGTCGCGGATCATCGAGGACTCGCCCAGCGAACGACCATTTGAATTGCAGGGCACAGCCATCGACTTAACGCTAGTCGCCGGCGTTCCTGTCGCGACCGTATCTGGAACGCCTGCCGTAATTCGCTCGCTCGAGTTGGATGTGGTGGGCAATACGATCGAGTTCGACGGCTCTCGCAACGACATCAGGATTCCGGGCGGAGGGACGCTCAAAGTCCAAGCAACTAGTGATCTCTGGGGACAACAACCTACTGCGGAACCGAGCCGAATAGGACAGCCGAAAAAGACCACGCCAATCGATATCGAATGGCAACGCGGATTGCATTTTGATGGTGAAGTCGTCAACGTCTCCGGCGACGTTCGAGCAACCGGTGAAGATCTCCAATTCTCCGCCAATGAAGTCGCCATCACGTTGGATCGAATCATTGACCTGTCGAATTTGAACGCAAACAAAGTGCGTCCTGAACTGAAGTTCTTATCCGCAAGAGGACGAGTCGATGCCGCCATCAGTAGCCGCAACGAACAGGGCGTGATCGAATCATTCCAGCGAGTCGCTGCTCGCGACCTAGATGTTGATTTCACAACAGGTAACGTCGAAGCAAGCGGTCCCGGCCGGCTATCGTTCACGTCCGAAGAGCAAATGCTGCCAGCGATTGGAGAACAACCATTGGCGACGAATACTCCACGATTGGCTGAGGGCTCGGCAAGAGAACTAAGTCATCTCAGCATTGCCTTCAGCACAAAGATCAAAGGCAATATGCAACGTCGAGAAGCCCAACTCTTCGACAATATTCGTATGTGGTTCGGTCCCGTCGCGAATTGGCAAGACGTGGCCGATCCTCAGCAACGGGGTCAGTTGCGAGAAAAAGATGTTTGGATGTCGTGTTCGGAACTGTTCGTCCTCGAGTCTCCAACGGCGCCGCCAAATTTGAAACGTAAACCGATTGAATTGCTCGCCCGGGGCGACGCTTACGTTGAGGGCCAGTTGTACGCAGCCAAAGGTCACCAGATCAAATACGCTGAAGAAAAAGGCATGCTTACTTTCGAAGGTGACTCTCGACTTCCGGCCGAATTATGGCAACGCAAGTCAGTCGGTGAACAAGCAACAAGTAGCGGCCGTGTTCGCAGAATCCGCTACTGGCCTCGTACCGAGCAGTTCGAACTCGACGGACTCATCGGAATCGACGTCTCGGCAGCACCCACTAGCGACGTCAAATAGCAAGTCGAAGCACGTGATTCGTAAGCGTTTGGTGCTACGCAACCCGCTGTGTTCGTTTGATCGAGTGCGTCCACCCATCTAAACTCTTGGTCTTCCGCCAACAACGAAGGACCTCGCAATGCACCGTTCTATCTGGACAGCCGGCCTGTCTTTGCTTCTGTTCATACCCATGAGTTCGGCACTCCACGCGGACAATCCGAACATCGTCATCATCATGGTCGACGACATGGGGTACGGAGATCCGGGATGCTTCAACCCTGAATCGAAAATCAAAACACCCAATATCGATTCAATTGCGAAAGCCGGCATGCGTTTCACCGACGCTCACGCACCGGGACCGTTGTGTCACATGTCTCGGTATGGACTCATGACAGGTCGCTATCCGTTTCGCGCGAACGTTGGGCAATGGCGCACGCAACCCTCAATCGACGAGGGACAAACAACGATCGCTTCGATGCTGAAGAAACAAGGCTATCGCACGGCGATGGTCGGGAAATGGCATTTGGGATTTGTCGAAAACGGATACGAGAACCCGTTGCCCGGAGGTCCTGTCGATGTGGGTTTCGACTCGTATTTCGGCATTAGAGCTTCGACGGACATTCCACCGTATTTCTACATCCGCGGCGACAAAGCAGTTCAGCCACCGACGAAAAAAATCGAAGCACGTGCAAGTGACGGTTGGTCGTCGATTCAAGGTGAGTTTTGGCGTAAAGGACTGATTGCTCCCGACATGGAATTGAAAGACGTATTGCCTCGGTTCACCGACGAAGCGATTAAAGTCATCGCGGACCACGGTAAGTCCGACCGCGAAAAACCGTTGATGTTGTATCTCGCTTATCCCGCTCCGCACACGCCGTGGTTGCCTTCACCCGAATTTGTCGGCAAGAGTCAGGTAAGCATGTACGGCGATTTTGCCGAAATGGTTGATGCAATGATCGGTCGCGTTTTGACGGCTTTAGACGATCAAAAACTGAGCGACGATACTCTGTTGGTGTTCACATCCGACAATGGCCCGGTCTGGTACGAGGAAGATGTAAAACGGTTCAATCACGATTCATCAGGCGGATTGCGGGGTATGAAGTCGGACGCCTGGGAGGCCGGTCACCGCATGCCGTTTATCGTTCGCTGGCCCGGTAAAATTGAATCCGGCACGACGAATAGCCAAACGATTTGCTTCACCGATTTGATGTCCACATTCGCGTCGATCACGGGCTACGATTTGAACGAAGAAGACGGGCCGGATAGCTTCGACTTTTCGAAATCACTACTGGAATCGGCATCTAAGCAAGCTCCCTCGAGAAAATCGCTCGTCATGCGATCCGGTAGTGGCATGATGACCGTCCGCGAAGGCGACTGGAAACTGATTGCGGGTCTGGGATCCGGAGGTTTTTCAAAGCCACGGAGAGTTAAGCCAGAACCGAATGGACCGACCGGCCAGCTTTACAACTTGGCGGATGATCCAAGCGAGTCGAAGAATCTGTTTCTCGAGAAGCCGGAGAAAGTCAGGCGTCTACAGACCATGTTGGAGGACGTAGTAGCAGCGGGGCGGCATCGCTAGTCTTGCCTACTGCTACGACTCAAGCGACATATCGCCAACGCTTTCGACAAAGAAGACGGTTTCCAGACAGCCGACGAACTCGTCCATGCGTTGGCAATACTCTTGTTCCTCACCCACGTCGGGCGTTCCTAAGCCCAAGAATACAACAGCGGCGTCTCTCGATACTTCTTGAATCGCGACGGCTGGCTCGTCAGATATCACCGCCAACGGAGTAACCTCAATACGTGCTTTTTGAGCAAGACCAGTCAGATGCTGCTCAACATCTGAACGAGCTTTTTCACCGGGAATAACTCGCAGCAATCGTATCTCGTGCTTTCGCCAATCCAGATTTTGCTTCAATAGATGGGCGAGCAACAACATCAACTCACCGTTCTTTTCACCACGCCACCAAACGTCGATCGTGCCTTGGCTCGCGCTCCACGGATCGTAGGAGTCTTTGCGATTTCGTAGCACTATCGTACTTCGGCGCAAAAAGTTTACCGTGCGAAGCATTTTGCCGAACGCTTCGAAGCGATCTTCGTCGTTAGGCCAACCCAACAAGATCGTATTTGGCCGGAGATCTCCGATACCGTAGCACTGAACGAGCGAACGAATCCCTTGTGGAACGGACTTCGAACACACGACGGTTGGAAAAGCTTCAATATCCGAATCGGCAATGAACTTGCTGAGCAAACGTTCTTGCGCCTCGCGCCGTTCACTCAGCGAATCGACATCACCGATTAACACTTGCGCGAGTGTTAGGATTCCATGGCCTGAGGTTAGCCAATGCCCATAGACCGCAAGATGCTGGCGACTCCACGCACCACCGCTGAGTGCCAGAATATTCGGTCGCCAGTTTTTGGGATGGTAGTACTCTTGTTGCAACTTGAGCAAACTTCGACGTGTCTTTTCGAAAACGACACCACTTTTTACGTCTCCCCATCGAGTCGTAATTTTTCGAAGTGCAATCAGTTGATGCAGCACAATCATTCCGAATATCGAAATCGCTGCAGCCGTGGGCGAGATCAAAAACATGACTCCGAAACAACCGATGGCTCCAGCCAGCGCCGTCGACCAATGGCAATATCGAAATCGCGGTCGGTAGCTTGGATTTCGTGTTACTGATTCATAGAACGTCGCCAAGTTGAGCGTACCGTACGTGATCATAAACGCCATGGTGATGATCGGCGCAATCAGATCAAGGTTACCGAAGACAATACAGATTGCGGAAACGACAAACGTTAGTACCGTCGCCCGGCGCGGCTCGCGATTCGGACCGCTACCCACGGCAAAGTAGCGAAGTTGTGCGTAGATCTCGTCATCTGCGAGCGCTTGCAGGATGCGTGGTGCTCCCAACATGGAGCCAAGTGCTGAAGACAACGTAGCAGCGAAGACACCCGCAGTTACCAGCGCGGGCGAGAACGCCAAACTTCCGACAATCAGGTTGTTGCTAATCAACTCGGACTGATCAGCCGAAGCCGCCAACATGAACGCCATCGCGGTGTAGACAATCGCCGTTACCACCACTGACCACAACGTGCCGCGTGGGATCGACTTGCCCGGATCTTTCAGATCGCCGGACATGTTAGCTCCCGCCATGATTCCTGTTACTGCGGGAAAGAATAGCGCGAAGATCGTAAAGATGTTTTCTTTGGCCAAGTATGACGACTGCAAGTTCGACGTGAAGTTCTCCACGCTCACCTGCCCAAACGCCCCGGTAAAAAACGAAACTAGTGATAGAGCAAGCACCAACAAAATGCCGTATTGAATTTTAATAACCCAACCCGCGCCAATCATGACGCACACAAAAACAATCGCGTTGACGATACTCGCAAGCTGCCACATGGGCATCGTCACGTTGGGAAACGCGCCGCGAAATGCCTCAGAAAATCCAATGATGTACATTGCAACTGAGATCGCTTGGGCGAGAAAGAACACGAGCCCGATGGCTCCACCGTATTCGACACCGAGCGACCGGCTGATCAGAAAGTACGCGCCGCCACCTTTGACTCGCGTATTGGTGGCGATTGCCGAAAGTGAAAAAGTGGTCAGCACCGTGATGACTTTGGCCATCAAGATAATCGTCAGCGCTTGCAACAGCCCAGCTTGGCCCACGACTTGGCCGAATCGCAAAAACATGATCACGCCCAGGATCGTCAGCGTGCACGGTGTGAACACGCCCGCGAACGTGCCAAAGCGAGTTTCAGTCGTCGCTTCAGATTTTCGGGCTACCGGGCGATCGGTTTTGATGGGCGAGTCGGTGGACACACAGTACTCAGAAGAAAAGAAAACGTCTGAAACGACTAGTTTTGCAGGCTAAGGCCTCAAGTTAAAACGCGGCTTGCGGCTGGCAATGAGTTCCGATTCGTAGGCGCGTCGAACGGAAACTTTGTTTGCCCGCGAGTCTTTCGGAAATGCGTGCATCTCAATCGTTGTTTCATCAATGCCATGCTTTCGCAAATAGTTGGCCAGTGATTCCCTATCCGATTCGTCCAGATGCTTCGCAAGCCGTGTGCGGAGGTTATTCGACTCACCGATGTAGAGATAGCCTGTCGGATCTCGAAAAATATAGATACCAGGCGTCTTGGGAATTTCGTCGATATTTTTGACGAGTTCGCTCGCCTTGCGAACAGAGATTTCTCTGCCCCAATCCGCGATGCGGAGTACCAACTCCGGTTTAAGGTGGCGTTTCTTACGTAGGCCAAACGCAGCCTTTCGCATGAGATACGCGTCGATATCTTTCGTGAGTAGCTTTGCGTGTTTATCGAATTCAGCTCGCATCTTCTCGCTACACATGATGCGGTCTGTCGACACTTTGTACTTATCTTGAATGGTACGTGCAGCGATTTCGGCAAGATGCTGGTACTCGTCGTGATTGTCATTGCGTCGTTTCGTGACGTCCGATTTCAGCTTGCCAGCTTTCCGAAGGTTCAGCAAAAGCCAGTTCAACTCCTCCATCGTTGCCTTAGGCAACTCTCTTTGACACATAGTCACGAACGCGTCGTCTAGATCGTCTTGGAGCAATACTTCGTCGCTACTCCAACCATCATGCGTCGCAAGGAATGATCTTCGCACGACATCCTTGATATCTTGCTCGTTAGCAGCCGCGAACGGGACCGTTTCGCACAACCCAAACGGCAACGAAAGGCTGCTGTATGCACATGCGAAAAAGACAAGACTGAGGAAGGTGCGGCACATGCTTAAGAAGCGTAAATCAATGCGCTGACGAATGCTACAGCAGCGGTTTCGATCCGCAAAATACGGGGCCCCAACGACACGAGCTCGCATTCTCGCTCCTTTGCTAGCTCTATCTCTTTGGCCGAAAAACCTCCTTCTGGTCCAATCACGAGAGTCACTGCACGGAGTGAATTCGGATTCACGAAACTCGATTCATTTTCGTTTGGGTGGGCAATATAAACTGGCGACTCCGCGTTACGATCAATGAAGTTTGCGAACGCCATTGGATCATTAACAGACATCAATCGATTGCGCCCGCATTGCTTGGACGCTGCAACGATCCAACGTTGAATGCGCTGCCTTGCTTTGTCCCCCGGTTGCGCGACACCGAACTCGGTGATCAGCGGCGTGATTTCCGTCACGCCTAGCTCCACACACTTTTCAACAAGCCACTGTTGCCGATCCCCTTTAGGAAGCGCCACCGCAAGCGTGAGTGAAAATGGCAACTCGCGGTCCACATCTCGCTTGGACTGAATCGTCAGTTCAGTTTTGTTTCGCTGCACTGCGTCGATCGTGGCGACATATTCTCCGCCCAATCCATCGAACAACGTGACGGTATCTCCCGGCTGCCCGCGCAACACTTTGGCGAGATGCTGATGTTCACTATCCGTCAGGACGTAGTCGGTTGCACTATTGATGGGCGTTTCACAAAAGAATCGGCGAGTAGACATAAACAGCCTAGAAGTTGATGTCGCATGCTTCGCTAGCGAAGACTACTGCGTTTGGTTTTCGGTATTCGCTGAACGATCACAACGATTTTACCGAACAAGTAAGAAGAGAAGCATACTCCGCGTACGTTGCCAATAAAACGCGACAAGGAAAAAGACATGTCAACGGTTGCAGAAACCAAATGGACCTGGAACGAAGCCCCATTTAGCACGAAGCTTGATGCACGGCGTTTTTTTCCTGGTAGCACTCAAGAAGAAGCATTGTCACGAATGCATTTCTTGGTCGACAACAGAAGACGCGTTGGGGTACTTTCCGGTCCATCGGGCTGCGGCAAGTCGATGATATTGGAAGTCGCTTCGAAACAGTTCCGACAGCAGAATCGCCAAGTTTGTTCGATTGGCCTGACAGGCCTGCAAGCAGACGAATTTCTATGGCGTTTAGCCGCCGAGATGGGCGCAAATCCATGTATCAATTCAAGCAGCCGCCAGCTTTGGCGCGAAATCGACGATCGCATCAAAGCGAGCCGCTACCAGCGAATCAGCACAATTTTGATTTTCGATGACGTCGAAGAAGCTGAAACCGAAGTTCTTTCGATGTTGGGCCGCCTTGCTCAATCCGATCAAAGCGACGATTCTCGACTCACACTTCTATTTGCTTGTGAGCAATCGCGTTTGCACCTGTTGGGTGATCGCCTACAAGAGCTCTGCGAATTGCGCGTTGAAATCGAGCCATGGTCCGAAGAAGAAACCATCAATTTCATCCGTCATGCTCTCACGGCAGCAGCTTGCGGTACTGACTTGTTCACGGAAGACAGTGAACGAAAACTGTTCGAATTGACACAGGGCGTTCCCCGTCGCGTACAGCAGTTGGCTCAACTATCGCTGGTGGCGGCTGCGGCACAAGATCTCGAAGCGATCGATGTGGGAACCCTTGAAGCGGTCTTCGACGAGCTAAGCGGTCAAGCCGACTGGGACTAGCTCTCCCAGCCAGCAGTCGATGTCGACCGCGTGGCCAATAAGGCAGCAGCTCAACGGTTTTCTAAGATTCCGTTTGCAAGATTACTCGCTTCGCAGCGAATCACGGTTGAACGACACGGTGTGCAAGGTTCTTTCTCTGTTAAACCTTGTCCAACCCGACAATTCTGACGTGATTTTTCCGGTTCCAGCGGCGGGTGATCTGGCTTGCTTTAGCGCTTTGGCTAGAATCGTGGTTTGTTCAATGGTGAATTGAACTCTCAACTACATTCAGAAGCCAAACCATGACCGACGACGCGAACGATCAGCAAGGCAAAGACGACCGACACGCGCCGGTGCCAGTCAATTTGAAGTCGCCTTGGATCGCTGCCATTTATGCGTGGCTTTGGCCAGGAGCCGGACACATTTACCAAGGACGCTATGCCAAAGGCATTTTGTTCATGGTCTGTGTATTGTCGACTTACTTTTTCGGATTCGCATTGGGTGAAGGTCGCGTAGTTTACGCGGCTTTGAAGCCAGATATTCGTTACGCGTATTTTGCTCAGGTAGGCGTGGGTATTCCAGCGCTACCAGCGATGGTGCAAACACACCGCTATCGAAACGGCAAAGGACCACTTTTCGGTATCGAACGCATGACACCGCCGTCGCATCAGAACGGTGGCGATACCCTGGCCAAGTGGCACGACGAACTTAAAGGCTTCTTCGAGATCGCGTCGCTGTACACGATGATCGCCGGATTGTTGAATATGTTGGCAGTCTACGATGCGTACGCCGGTCCGGTCTTTCCACAGCCGGAAGAAAAGAAAAAGCGAGGTCCCCCCAACGACGAGTCGGACGAAAAGAAAGTTGCTGCGGCCGGCTAGCGGCGGCACGGTGCCGTCCTCAGCCGTTTTTGAAACCCGACCAGCGCGAGCCATTCATGTTTGATCTTCTTCTAGCTGCACCACCGCTGTTTGCAATCAGTCGCGTTTGGTATTGCTTGCCACTCATCGTTTCGATCAGTCTCGTCTACGGCGCAACGCGGCACGAACTAATGCCGCAAATACTTGAGCACTCAATTCGGTTCGCCGGGTGGGTGATTACATTCATGTTTGGGATTTTTGTTGTAACACTGTTGCTCTCTTGGCTCGTTTAGCCCAAACGTTATGCCAGCATTTACCCAACACGTATTCGTTTGCGGCAACCAGCGACGCTGCGATCATTCACGCGGATGTTGTGATCCCGATGGCAACAACGAGCTGCGCAATGAACTCAAGGCGGCGGCCAAAGCACGTGGTGTCGGGCCACTGATTCGCATTAACTCGGCGGGCTGCTTAGACCAATGCGAATTGGGGCCAGCAATGGTGATTTATCCACAAGGCGTCTGGTACGGCGGAGTTCAAAAGAAGGATATTCCGCGTATCGATGATGCGTTGGCTGAAGGAACGATCGTCGAAGACCTCGTCATTCCCGAATCGAAGCTGAACACCAAGTAGTTCGTTTTACAGAGACCCGAAACGCGTAAAAACAACCTACCTCCGGGACCAGGTGAACCAGTTGCCTTGACCTAACGGCGCGTCGGGCAAGAATGTGCATTCCGACAATTATCTAACAATCGCGCCGATGTCTTCACTTGTCCAAACAATTGATCTCACGAAACGCTTCGGCGATTTCACGGCACTCAACAAGTGTTCGCTCGAGATCTTGCAGGGCGAAGTACTGGGTTTGCTCGGTCCGAACGGTGCAGGTAAGACAACACTAATCCGCTTGTTGATGGGCTTCATGCAACCAACCAGCGGAAAGGCTACGGTCGCCGATCTTGATTGTTATCACGATTCCGTCGCAGTGCACCGCCGCGTTGCGTATGTCCCGGGCGACGCTCGCCTGTTCGGTCATATGCGTGGCGGTCAAGTTTTGAAGTTCTTCGCCGAACTACGCGGCAGCGCGGACGCGAAACACGCGTTCGAAATCGCGAATCGTTTGAAGCTCGACACCCGGCGACGCGTATCGTTCATGTCGACAGGCATGCGACAAAAACTCGCCCTTGCGGTGACTCTCTCCGCTGACGTTGATTTATTGATTTTGGATGAGCCCACCGCGAACTTGGATCCCAACATCCGCGGCGAAGTTATGGACATGATTGACGAAGCTCGGTCCAACGGAAAAACGGTTTTGTTTTCTTCTCACGTCCTATCCGAAGTCGAAGAAACCTGTGACCGTGTTGTGATTGTACGTGCTGGTGAGTTGGTGCACACGCAAATCATGTCAGACCTGCGAAGGCAACATCGCATTCACGCCAAACTCACGGGCGACGTTGTACCGTTGCCGGAATCGTTGAAAGAAGAAGTGACGCGATGCGAAGTCGTCGACAGTCGATTGCTAGTCGAAACACCCAGCGAGCTATCGAAGATCTTGGCTTGGCTTACATCGTTGCCGATCGACGAAGTGATGATTGAACCCATCGGCTTACGCGCCATCTACGATCAATTCCACGGCGACCGGACCACCGACGTTCAGCCATTGGCCGGTGAGAAAGTGGCGTCCTAGTATGAATCGAACACTTTGGAAAAAAGCGTTTCGCGAATCGTATTTGCTGTTCTTGGGCTGCGGCAGCGTTCTGTACTTGTTCTGCTGGGTTCGCGTTTGGATCACGAGTCGCCTAGAAATGGGCCGTTTCCAAAACATTCTCGAAAGTTTGCCTGACTCTTGGCAAAAGCTCGCGCCGGTACCGATTGATCAACTTTTTTCCTATCAAGGTCGCATCGCAGTTACGTACGAAGAGCCTGTCGTCTACATGATGATGGCGATCTGGTGCATCGCGCGATCATCTGACGCCGTGAGCGGAAAACTAGGCCGCGGCACGATGGAAATGTTGCTCGCTCAACCCGTCACGCGTAAGCAAGTCATCCTCACCCACACAGGAATGACGCTGATTGGTGTAATTGCGTTGGCAGTCATCGCCTACGCTGGCACCTTTACGGGAATCCAAACGACATACGTCGTTGAAGCTAGACCGCCTTTGGAAGTTCCTTTCGTTGGATTGGACATTCCCTTTACGGGCGGCGCGCCAATTGAAACGCCAATGAGCGAAAAAGTGGCGCCGATTCGATTTCTGCCAGCGGCCGTGAACTATTTTGGCTTGGGCATTTTCCTGACAGGCTTCACAACATTCATGTCCTCTTGGGATCGCTACCGTTGGCGGACGATCGGCATCGCGGTTGGCTTTTACATCATTTCCACGATTCTTGAGTTGGTCGGTCTCGCGGTCGAAGGTTTCGAATGGGTGAAAGGGCTTACCTTCTTCTCAGCTTATGAACCTATTCGCTTTGTTAGCGAAGCCTTCACCAATCCGGCACTCGAATGGGCGTGGGTCGTTCGCGATGCGGAAGGAGCAATCGCGAAAATCGGGCCACTCGGTGGCACGGGTATTTTGACATTGCTTGGGTTGGTGGGAATAGTTTTCGGCACGGTTATCTTCTGCCGACGAGATCTGCCCGCACCAATTTAGATCGGGCCTGTTAACTGATCGAGTAAGCTACGGTCTGTATATTAGTGACCTGTCGACCTCGACCTTTCGTTTCTGACTTCTCACCATGATTTCATTCCGCAGACCCAGCCACAAAGAGCTCAAAGACTACCTTTGGCAGCACCACGACGTGCCGTTCACGTACGACGACATTGCGGGCACGCGTCGCGACAAAGTTCCCGAAGGCTTTTCTTGTGGCAAACAGCGAGTGCGATTGGGCACCGGCCGAAGTTGTTTTCTACAGGCCAAGAAAGCGGTCGAGCAATGGAAAATGTTTCCCAAAGAGTTCGTCGATCTGATTTGGCCTACTTCAATCGAAGAAGGACGAGTCGTCGCAACGATGTTCCGCGCACCGGGTGTTTGGACGGTGAATCCTTGCCGAATCATTTACACAATCGATGATTTAGAAGGTGGAATCGAACGATTTGGGTTTGCCTATGGCACGGTTGGCAACCATCTCGCGGCGGGGGAAGAGCGATTCACGGTCGAATACGATCACGAAGATGAAAGCGTATGGTACGAAGTGTATTGTTTTTCACGAGTGAATCATTGGCTTTCTACGTTGGCGTATCCGTACCTGCGTTTTCAGCAGCATCGTTTTCGCTCTCTGTCGGCTAAGGCAATGAAACGTGCCGTCGAACAACCGCGCGAGTCGTTCGCGACCGCCTATTGAGGAACAGATCGTTTGTGTAGTGGCACTGGGAAGACGAACTAGACGATTTCGATCACGAAGTTCTCTACGGAGACATTGATGCGGAGGGAATTGTGGAAATCGACGACTTCTTGGTCTTCAACTCAAACTTCGGCAACAGCGCCGAATTATTCTTCTACGAAGGTGACGAAGCCGTTGGATTCGACGACTTCCTAGGGCCCAGCAACAACTTCGGTCAGTTGGCGGATGACAGGGACTTTGGTCAACGAAGCAAGCACCGACGAAGTCTTCGCAGCGATGTGTAGCTGACTGGTAGTGGTGGCTTCCAGCAGCCATAATACCCGAGCCATCCTCGCACAATTCGACTCACGAAAACGAGTGTGCATCACGTCCACTCGTTTGCTCCTTGAAAGTCGCGCGAGCCACTCGCCAAAACGATGCAACATGTCCCTCACTCGTCGAATACTCCTTTACTGCACACTCTGCGCTGTCCTGACGCTGGGATGTCGCAAGAGTGCCCCGGACTACTTCGGCGTTACGAAACCATCGCATCCGCCGGACGAAATTTGGATCAACAACAGCAACGAGCCTGAATATCTCGACCCAGGTCTATGTTCCGACAGCACGGGCGGCGAAGTCATCCGCAACATGTTCGCGGGACTCGTCGACTTGCATCCAGCCACGCTCGAGCCGATGCCCGAAATGGCCGAACGCTACGAGCTAAGTGCCGACTCAAAGACGTACACATTCTATCTCCGAGAATCGACCTGGTCGGACGGGACTCCATTTACCGCGCACGATTTCGAATGGTCTTGGAAACGCGTGCTCGATCCAAAGACCGCGTCAAAATACTCGATGATCATGTTTCCGTTGAAGAACGGCGACGTGTTCAATCAACAAGCGTTACACCTAACGGGTTTTTCTTCGCAGACCGATAAGGAACTCACAGAGACAATCGAAAAAGTAATTCCGGTTTCAAAGATCAAGCGTGATGGTGACGACGTCTTCGTGTTCGTCACCGAGAAAACCGACGACAAAGATAACGTCGTATTCTCTCGAACCGACGCAATAGAACAACTCAAACAACAATTCGGCGGAAGTGGGATTTCGATACAGATCGCAGATCGTTCGGTGGTTGGGGTCCGAGCTGAATCGGACACGAAGTTGGTCGTGGATCTCGAGGTTCCCGTTCCCTACTTCCTGAACCTAATCGGCTTCTACACGTTCATGCCCGTGCCGCGACACTTGCTTGAGAACCTCGAGGCAGAAGGCATCAATCCTGATCTGTGGACGCGTCCCGAACACCTCGTCTGCAATGGCGCGTTCAAGATGACTGATTGGAGTTTTCGTCAGCATATGATCTTCGAGAAAAACGAA
The DNA here is from genome assembly GCA_964397295.1 of uncultured Pirellulaceae bacterium. GTDB lineage: Bacteria > Planctomycetota > Planctomycetia > Pirellulales > Pirellulaceae > CAYNJG01. The sequence goes on along the minus strand of CAYNJG010000094.1, from coordinate 2,374 downwards.
GCGTATTGGAACGCTGAAGCTCCGCATCTTTTCAGAGCGAAGAAGATCAGAGCACTAATGATCGACAGCTACAACACGACGCTCAATATGTACAGTACGGGCGAGGTCGATTGGCTAGGAGCTCAAACGATGGTGCCGTCCGAATTCATGGATCGCATGAAACAATACAAGGACCACGACAATAGCCCCTACATGGGGGCGTATTTTTACTGGTTCAACACGAAGGCTCCGCCCATGGACAATCCAATGGTTCGGAAGGCACTTTCGTTAGCGATTGATCGAGAAAAAATCACGACCTACGTGACGCGCGGCGGACAGATTCCTTCCTCAACGATCGTTCCTGATGGACTGTCGGGTTACAAAAAAATCGACAGGCCGCTTTTCGATCCAGAAGGAGCCCGCAAAGCTCTCGCCGAGGCAGGCTACCCCGGCGGAAAAGGTCTGCCTGACATAACGTTGATCTACAATACGACAGAGCAGCACAAACAGATCGCGTCCGCTGCCCAGCAAATGTGGAAAGAACATCTTGGTATCAACGTGAAGATTGAGAACCAAGAGTGGAAGGTCTACCTGAAACGCTTATCCGAGACCGACTTTCAAATCGCACGCCTCGGATGGATCGGCGACTATGCGGATCCCAACACGTTCCTCGAACTGTTCGCGTCGACCAACGGAAACAATCACTCGAATTGGGGTGACGAAAAGTACGACAAAATGCTGGACGAAGCCAACGCCACGGTCGACAGTGCCAAGCGACTGGAGATGCTACAAAAAGCGGAGGCTTACGTATTCGAGCATCAGCCAATGCTGCCGATTTACTCGTACACGAAACCGTCCATGATCAAGCCGTACCTTGGTGGCCTGTACGGCAACTATCAGGATCGCCATCCGTGGAAGTACTTTTACATCAAAGAAGAATGGTACGACGGCAAACCGGCCGAGATCACTGAAGACCCGATTCCGCCAGCGAATCCTATTCCGGGAGGCATCGATGGCTAGGTTTATCATCAGTCGTGTGTTGAGTTCCGTTGTGACGCTGCTGGTCATTGTAACTCTGGCGTTCTTCATGATTCGGTTCGCGCCTGGCTCACCATTTTCGAGTGAAAAAGCAAGCTCGCCAGAGGCTGAAGCGGTCCTGAAGGCAAAGTATGGCTACGACAAATCCATTCCAGCTCACTACGCCAGCTACATGGGCAAGCTGCTCAAAGGTGACATGGGGCGATCCATTAAGTACCCCAATCGTACGGTCAACGAAATCATAAGGATTGGTTTTCCAGTTACGCTCACACTGGCGTCAGTCGCCCTAATTTGGGCTCTGCTAGTTGGAGTCTCTGCTGGCATCATCGGCGCGGTGCGACAAAATACCGTTTGGGATTATTCTGCGATGACGACCGCGATGTTGGGCATTAGCTTTCCAACTTTTGTGCTCGGACCAGTGTTGGTATTGCTGTTCGCATTGTCCGGACAAGTACTTCCGGCCGGTGGATGGGGCACTTGGAAACATATCATCTTGCCAGCGCTAACGTTGGGCACTGTCAGGGCTGCGTACATCGCGAGACTTACTCGTGTTGGCTTACTAGAAGTTGTCGACGCAGATTTCATCCGCACAGCGAAAGCGAAAGGCTTAAAAGAACGAGTCATCATCTGGCGACATATGCTCAAGGGCGGATTGTTACCGGTCGTGACCTACCTGGGTCCCGCGATCTCATTCATGCTGGTCGGTAGCATCGTTGTCGAAAAAATCTTCAACACACCCGGCATCGGACCTTACTTGATCGACGCCACTACGAACCGCGACCTCTTTTTGATGCTGGGAATCGTGTTGTTGTCGGCTTCCTTTTTGTTGGCCATGAATTTGATCGTGGACATTATCTATGGCTTCTTGGATCCAAGGATCAAGTACGAGTAAGTCATGGATAACCCCCACAAAGAAGATCCGAATGCGTTGCCGGTGAACCCACAGGAATATCCTGATCTGATCGTGGGCACATCCCTTTGGAAGGACGCTTGGAAGCGGCTGCGCAAGAATCGCATGTCGCTCGTTTGTGGATACATCGTCCTGGCGATCATCATCGCTTGCGTCGTAGGGCCATGGATCATGTATGCCTTCGGCTATGACTACGAAACACAGGACCTGGCATACGGTGCACATCCGCCGTCGCTCAAGCATCCGTTTGGAACGGATTTCTTCGGCCGTGATTCGCTCACGCGAGTCTTGTACGGCGGACGAGTCAGCCTGATGGTTGGATTCCTGGCTGCAACTGTCGCAGCGACGATCGGTACGCTCTACGGCGCGATTGCGGGCTACGCTGGGGGTCGTATTGATTCCGTAATGATGCGCATCGTCGATATCATCTACGTTTTGCCCTACATG
>CAYNJG010000093.1:0-24904 GCA_964397295.1 uncultured Pirellulaceae bacterium | reverse complement strand
GTTGGGAGTAACCGAAAAATATGGGGGAGAGAAAGAAGGCTTGCGCGCGGTAGCACTCGTGAATCCGAATGCACCCTCTCGGACATTGGATGTCCTGGGCCGATGTGGTCGAGAAGAGTCGTGCGAAAATTCGTCGTCAACGGTCAGTGGCCTGCAACAAAAACTGCACCTATTCAACGGTGGTTTGCTCAACGCACGAATTGCGTCAGACGGCAGTCGGCTTCAGCGTCTGCTTTCAGAGGGGAAACAACCGCTGGAGATTGTCGAGCAGTTTTATCTGTCTGCATTGAGTCGGAAGCCCAATGAAGAAGAAGTCGATCACTGGAAACTACAACTTCGTTCTGCTGACAACGAACAAGCGTTCCTTGAGGATTTCGTTTGGGGATTGATGGCGTCAAGTGAATTCGTAAACAATCACTAGACTGGATCAAACTAAGGGTAGCGAAATGAATACTGCGCAACGATGCGATGGAGTAACCCGACGCGATCTGATTCGTGTTGGTGGACTGTCTGCGTTGGGACTGGGGCTCGGCGATTTCTTTCGACTTCGTACAGCCAGTGCTGCTGAGGCTCCACCAAAGGCAAAATCCTGCATACTGATTTGGCTTGATGGAGGTCCCAGTCATCTCGAAACATTTGACACGAAACCGAACGCGCCGGAAGAAGTACGTGGTCCTCTCGGTACTATCACAACGAGCGTCAGTGGAATTCGAATCGGTGAATGCTTGGAGCGAACCGCAAAGATCATGGACAAACTCACGATCATTCGGTCCATGACATCGCCGCTTGGCGAGCATAACTTTGGCTCACACTACATGATGACCGGGTACAAGCCTTCTCCGGCGCTCGAGTATCCAACCTTCGGAGCGACGTTGGCTCATGTGCGCAATCAGTCCAGCGTTTTACCGCCGAACATTGCTGTGCCGAACTTCAGCAACAACGTGACAGCAAACGGCTATCTTCCAACGGCCACGGCTCCGTTTTCTGTGGGTGGCAACCCGGGCCGCGCCGACTTTAAGGTTCGAGATCTCGACTTCTACCAAGGCTTGGACCTCACCCGTTTGGATCGTCGACGTCAGATTGTCCGAGCACTTGACGAGTTCAGCCTAACAAAGGACGCGGGTGTCGCTTCATCTGATCCGGCACTGGAACAGGCCTACAACTTAATCGCATCGCGCGAAGCAAAGGGAGCTTTTAAACTGTCCGAAGAGCCAAGCAGTGTGCAGGAACGATACGGTCGAGGTGGCGGAAACAGTATCGGCCAAAGTTGCTTGCTCGCTAGGCGGCTTGTCGAACGAGGGGTTCCGTTTGTGACTGTAAACAGTACCGGTTGGGATACGCATCAGAATATCCTGCAACTAAAGAAGCGATACCCAACCGATCGCAACGCTCATTTGCCATCGCTTGATCGAGCCTTGAGTGGCTTGATCAGTGACTTGTCGGATCGCAACATGCTCGATGAAACGCTGGTTGTGGTGATGGGCGAGTTCGGGAGGACACCGAAAATCAATTCAGCTGGTGGTCGTGATCATTGGCCCAATGTTTTTAGTATGGCTCTCGCTGGCGGTGGAGTACGCGGCGGTCAGGTCATCGGCAGTAGTGACGCGCTTGGCGAGTTACCTAAAGACAATCCTGTGACACCCTCGGATCTAGCGGCAACCATCTATACGTTGCTAGGTGTCGATCCGGCTCGTGAGCTGCATACCAGTGACGGTCGTCCCGTTCGTATCGCGCCCGACGGTGCAAAAGTGATCCGCGAACTAATCGGATAAACGATCAACACACTCCGTGTTGCGCCAAGGGAGAGCACGATAATGAAAGCCCAGCGAATCGTACTCGCGTTGATGACGGCTCTTCGCTCAACTCGTCTTGGAGCAGAGGCAGTGGGCCGTGAGTTGAAAAATAGCTTGCGGTGGCTTTTTTTGCTAACAACGATCCTCGTTTTTCCATATGCCATTCTCGCCCACGCGATAGAGCCATCTATTACCGACGTTAAGTTTGGCCCTGACGGTAAAACACTGGTCGCTGTAAGCCAAAAGGGGATCGAAATGTACAGTTGGCCCGATCTTAGGCATCAACGTACGGTCGACTCAGCATCCACGAACATTCACTGCATTGCCTTTTCGCCGAATGGCCAGCAATTTGCCGTTGGCGGCGGAGAGCCATCGGAATCCGGCGCGGTTGAAGTTTTCTCTTGGCCATCGGGAAAGGCAATTGCAGCGATCGCAGAGCATGAGGATTCCGTCATGTCGGTCGTTTGGCGAAACGACGAGCAGTTCTTTTCCGCCAGCCACGACCGACTTATTCAGCTTTGCGACGTTAAGCAAAGGGCGTCTGTCCGGGAGTGCAGTGGACACTCACGCGGCGTATCAGGGATCAGCTTTTTGAGTAGAGAAGAAACACTCGTTAGCGTTGGCGATGACCAATCGGTGCGAGTCTGGGATTCAACGACAGGCAAACTTGCCCGCAGCCTTAGCCAACATACCAAGCCCATTCGTGCTGTTGCGTTGAGCCCGTCGAAAGAAGGTTTGCCTATGGTTGCGTCTGCGGCAGAGGATCGCACGATTCGATTTTGGCAACCAACCATCGGACGCATGGTGCGTTATGTTCGTTTGGCCGTGGAGCCGTTAGATATTGTGTGGACCGTGGATGGTAGCAAAGTACTAGCGGCGTGCGTCGACGGTCACGTGCGCGTTGTTGATCCGGTAGAAGTCACGGTCACTCACGATCTGCCGGCGATCGATGGCTGGGCGTACGCAATTGCGGTGCACCCGACCGACGGAACCATCGCGGTAGGCGGAGCCAATGGGCAACTTCGAAGACTGAGTTTGAATCCGGAACCCAAACTCGGGGATGCCGACTTTCCCAGCCCAACACCCTCGGAACGTCACACGCAAAAAGTAGCGGCGGTGAAAGAAGGCGACTATGACTTGGTGCTAATCGGCGATTCGATTACGCACACAGTCGGAGAGCTGGACGGTAAATACGAACCTATGAAAGCCGTTTGGCAGAAACACTACGCACCGCTCAATGCAATCAACCTGGGCTACAACGGTTATCGCACCGAGCAAATTCTTTGGAACCTGCAAAACGGCGAACTCGATTTTAAGCGTTCCCCCAAAGTGGCCGTGTTGCTGATCGGAACGAACAATACCGATGACCGAAATTTCAAAAAAGTCCACAGCGCAGAAGAAGTCTTCGCGGGCACCAAAGCCATTGTGGATCTTATCCGCGAAAAACATCCTTCTACGAAGATCTTAGTGCTGCGAATTTTCCCACGCGGCGGAGACGATGAAAAAGGTGTCAGTCCACCGCCATTTAACTCATCGAAACAATGCATAGAAACCTGCCTACATGCTGGCGAACTGACCAAGCAGCTCGCCGATGATAAGCACGTCTTTTGGCTTGACGTCAATTATGTTTTTCTAAACAAGGACGGTACGATCAACACTGAATTGATGTGGGACTTACTGCACCCTAGCCCAGCTGGCGCCGATGCTTGGGCCGAGGCAGTGAAGCCAACACTGGTGAAGTTGATAGGAAACTGACTCGTTGTATCGGGCTCTAAGGCGATGCTTCCGTTTCAGGCTCTGGGATTGCAAACTTCGCCGACAATGGAAAGTGGTCCGACAGATGGAACTTTTTTTCGTCAACATGCATCGGTTTGTCGTGTACGTTGACTTCGCCAACCTTAATATTGCCTTTGACGAAGTACCGAGTGTAGTAAGCCGTGTAGCCTCGCTTGCCGGCGTGGAAACGGTTGGTGCGACTATCCCACGTAGCAGAAGGTGGTTTTTTGCCCTTGAGGCCGAGCTTTCCGATCTTGCTTGCTTCCGCAAGTCGCGTGTTGGTATCGCCCACCACTAGAAGTCGCGAAGAATCGGTTGCGGCACAGATTCGCTCGAGCATATCCAGTCGCATTGGAGCTCCGGACTTTCCTGGAGCTAAATGAACATTAGCGATGGTCGCGTCGATTCCATGCAGCTCAGACAATACGGCGAATCCGTCGATGACCGAATGAGTGATCGGCAACTCGGCCAGATCCTCATGCAGCAAGGTCACTATGTTGCCTGCGTGACTTTTCGTTTGCTGACGGATCAGCACGTAGCCTTCAACGAACGGCGGAACCATTCCGGCTACCTCCTGAAAGAAAACCCATTGTGGTTTCAGTCGGAGGATAAAACGGCGTATCGCGTCTTCCGTGTAATCGGCGTCCCATCCAGTTGGTGCGTCTTTCGACGTTTCCAACATCGCGAGATTCCACGTCAGGAACCGAAAAGCGACAGCTTGGGCGGGTTGGTTCACGGCGACTGCGGGGAAAGAGCTACGGCAACCGAAACCCAAGTATAGCCTATGGATACCAACACTCGCTGAGCTTCATCGAACACGACGACCGTCGAAACCCTCGAAAACGATTTCCTCTGTTGGTCGCTTGGGCACTCCAGCCCGAGAATCGCCCAGCAGGAGTGTCCGTCCGACGGACACAACGACTATTCTTCAGGTTGGTAGCCTCGCCACATCCAAACCAACGTATCTGCCAAGGTCTGCTCGAACACTTTCTTGTCGCAGTGTCGAGTTGCCTTGCTGTAGACGTAGCGATAGTCGTAACCTTTTGCCTTGAGCGCATCCGCCGTTCGCTGGTTGGCCATCACCCAGTTGTGATACGTTTCCTCTGGCTGGTTTGCGCCGTTGTCGCTTTCGGATACGTGAGTGAAGATTCGGAGCGGCTTTTTGTCTTCTGTTTCGATTAGCTTCATGCTCGAGTGATACTCCCATGCGCCAAGTGGGTAATCTTTTTCTTCTGCCGCATCGTCGTCTTGCTGATCGACGAACGTACCCGAATAGGTAATCAGTCGGCGGAACAAATCGGGGCGGAACCAACCCATCGTTAGCGATGCTGCACCTCCAGAGCTGCAACCCATCGTGGCTTTGCCCCAAGGGTTTTCTGTAAAGGCGATATTCGGATAGGCGTCTTTGATTTCCGGATTGTTGAGTACCGCTGGCAACACTTCGTCGTTGATGAAGCGAGCGAAACGATCCGACATCGTGTCGTATTCCAAGCCGCGCTGGCTGCCCTTGCTGTCGTTACCGCCGTTCTGCACAGCGATCGCGATGAATGCGGGTAGCTTGCGATCTGGATCTTTTGAAATCGTGAGATTGTCGAGCGCATTACGCACCAAGCTCAATCGACTTGGACCGTCGTGTGTCACAAGAATTGGCGCCTTGGTTCCATCTTTGTAAGCCGCCGGAACATAGACGAAAATCTTTCGCTCTTTGCGAACCTTCTTTTTTGGATTCAGCGTCTTGTCGTCACCGCGAAAGATCTTGCTATCGGCCAAGGGCATTGCAAACTCGAATGACTTGCCTTTTGGATTCCCTCGGTCCGTTAAGTCTGGATCGATCGAGTAGTCGGGGCCGATCACGTGGTTGCCGTTACCTTCGGTGCCAGGGTTTTCGGTGTACGTTTCCTGTCCAAACGACGTGGGTGTTAGGAAGAGGTACAGCAAGCAACTTTGCAGGACGAGTCGAGCAGCGTAGTGATTCGATTTCAACATGATCTCATTAGGGTAGGGAGGAAGGTACGAGTGGGATTCGCATTGAAGAGTCTACCCGGTTCATGTCACGAAATCGATTCACCCGGAACACTGTTTCAATCGAGAATTTCATTCGCGCAAGCGTGGTCCGATTTCTTGTATACTGTGCAATGTCGTTTCGCAGGAATTGAGGCATGAGAATGCACTACCAGGCCACTTTGGCGTTTTGCGTTTGGGTAGCCATTTCGTTGGCAAGCTTCGCGCAGGAAAACGTCTCGTTCAATCGAGATATTCGCCCCATCTTTTCTGGTAGGTGCTTTCAATGTCACGGGCCAGACGAAAATACGCGTGAAGCTGATTTGCGGCTCGACATAGCAGAAGGTGATCAAGGCCCTTTTGTCGATCGCGATGGAAGTTTCGTGATTCGGCCAAAAAGTTTAGAACGCAGCGAACTTTGGGCTCGCATCACGACCAGTGATGAAGATTTGCTGATGCCACCGCAGGACTCACACAAGGAGCCACTGAATACCGAAGAACGCGAGTTAGTTCGCAAATGGATTTTGCAAGGCGCCGAATATCAAGACTTCTGGGCGTTCACTTCACCTCAATCGCAGACGCCGCCCACCGTCAGCCACAAGCAGTGGAATCATACACGCATCGATCGCTTCGTTTACGATCGAATTCAAGCTGAAGGGTTGCAACCTCAGCCAACCGCAGATCGTCGGACTCTTATTCGTCGATTGTCATTTGACCTCACTGGCTTGCCGCCAACACGTGAGGAAATCAACACCTTTGTAGGAGACGAGTCGCCCGACGCTTATGAGGTGCTAGTCGACAATCTCTTGAGTTCGCCGCGTTATGGCGAGCACATGGCCAAGTATTGGTTAGATCTTGTTCGTTTTGCTGACACGAATGGGATTCATCACGATCACTATCGCGAGATGACGCCGTATCGCGATTGGGTCATTCGGTCGTTCAACGGCAACCTTCGATTCAACGATTTCGTGACCTACCAGGTTGCCGGTGACTTGTTCGAAGAGCCAACGCTCGATCAACAGATTGCATCGGGGTTCAACCGCTTGCACTTGGTCATCGATGTTGGGACTGCGATTCCGGAGGAGAGCTTCAATCGGAACGTGGTTGATCGCGTCACGGCATTTGGTACAGCGTTCATGGGCATGACCGTCGGCTGTGCAGTCTGTCACGACCACAAGTATGATCCGATCACGCAGAAAGATTTCTATCAGCTTTACGCGTTCTTTAACAATTTGGATTCGACACCTGAAACGCCAGGGCGCGGATTGCATGCGCCTTTTGTGCGTCTGCCTAGCAAAGATCAAGCGACCCGATTGTCGGAGTTCGACAAGAAAATCGTGGCGACGAAAGCTGCCGTCTTGGCGCTGAAGCTGAAAGATCCAGATGACAAGTTGGAGGATGCGGAATCCGAAGTAGAAAAACTCAAAAAACAGCGAAAGCTGATCGAAGATGCGATTCCAGTTTCACTAGTAATGAAAGAGCGAACACAAGTTCGACCAACTTACATCTTAAATCGCGGCGCGTACGACGATCCGGGCGAAGAGGTTCAGCGAGACACGCCCGCGTTTCTGCCACCGCTGGAATCTGAAAACGAAATCAAGAGCCGTATGGATCTAGCGCGGTGGTTGACGAAGCCCAGTCATCCACTCACCGCACGCGTCACGGTCAATCGTCTCTGGCAACAGTTTTTCGGCGTAGGACTCGTGAAAACGTCCGAGGACTTTGGGGCGCAAGGGGAAACGCCCAGCCATCCCGAATTGCTCGACGATCTTTCGCAACGTTTTGTCGCATCGGGTTGGAATGTGAAATCACTTGTCAAAGAGATCGTTATGTCGCGCACCTACCAACAGTCTTCAACTGCAAGTAAAAATGCGTACCTTGCCGATCCCGACAATCGATTGCTGGCGCGCGGGGCTCGCTTTCGATTGGATGCCGAAATGGTACGAGACCAAATCCTCTATGTCGGCGGGCTTTTGAATGAAGAGATGTTTGGCAAAAGTGTGAAACCACCGCAGCCACCGGATCTTTGGAAAAATGTGTCGATGCGTTCGTCTAGCACCTACGCATTCAAGGCCGACACTGGTGACAAGATTTATCGGCGAAGCTTGTACAGCTTTTGGAAGCGAGCGTTACCGCCACCGCAAATGACGATCTTTGATGCGCCAACGCGTGAAGCTTGCACGGCCCGACGTGAACGTACCAATACGCCGTTGCAAGCACTTGTTCTGATGAATGAGACGCAGTACTTCCATGCCGCAAAACAGTTCGCGAGTAAGTTAATTCGCGACTACCCCGATGACGAAAAACGCGTTCGTGTCGCATACGAGTCAATCACAGGGCATCCGCCGGATGACCGCGAGACGCGTGAATTGCGTAGTAACCTGAATGAATTCCGCCACGCATACACGAACTCGCCCGAACTCGCGAAAGAACTGGCTGGTGACGATGACAACGAAGTTCAACTGGCCGCACACACCATGCTCGTTAATGCGTTGTTTAACCTCGACGTGACAAAAACCCGACAGTAAGCAGAGACGGAAGAGAGAGCACGATGACCCCCCTGCAACGATTCGAATCGACTCAATCGCGCCGCCGGTTTCTTAATCGAACGGGCATGGGCTTGGGGGCTGCGGTTTTAAGTTCGCTGACCGCTAGTCAAGCGTCGGCGACTCAGTTTCATTTCGCGCCGCGTGCAAAGCGTGTCATCTTCTTGTTCATGGCCGGCGCGCCGAGTCAGCTCGATTTGTTCGACTACAAGCCAGAGCTCAAGAAAAAGTTTAAAGAGCCGCTGCCGGATGACGTGCGCGACGGTCAGCGTGTTACGGCGATGACAAAGAACGCGACAAAGCTGATTCAGCCCACGATGTTTAACTTTTCGCGGCAAGGTAAGAGTGGCGTTTTTGTTAGCGAGCTGTTGCCGCATCTCGGCAGCGTGATCGACGACGTTTGCATAATCAAATCGATGCATACTGATGCGATTAATCACGATCCTGGCAAGACACTGATTAGCACTGGATCGGAAATACCTGGGAAGCCGAGTCTTGGTGCTTGGCTAAGTTACGGCTTGGGTTCGCTCAACAAGAACTTGCCGGACTTCATGGTTTTGAATTCAGCGTTTTGGTCAGGCGATCAGCGAAATGTCCAGGCGCTTTACAGCCGACTGTGGGGGACAGGATTTCTCCCGTCGAAGCATCAAGGTGTCTTGTTGCAACCATCGGGTGACCCTGTTTTGTTTCTATCGAATCCGGCAGGAGTGAATCGGTCGAGCCGACACCAAATGCTCGAGTTGGTTACGTCGCTGAATCAAAAGCACGCCGCAGAAATTGGGGATCCCGAAATTCAAACCACCATTGCCCAGCAAGAAATGGCCTTCCGTATGCAGGCCTCGGTTCCAGAATTGACGGACATTACTTCGGAACCCAAACACATCCTCGAGCTTTACGGTCCCGAAGTTGAGAAGACCGGCTCGTTCGCGCGGAATTGCTTACTTGCGCGGCGGATGGCTGAACGCGACGTGCGTTTTGTTCAGCTCTATCATCGCGGCTGGGATCATCATGCAGGTCTGCCGCAGAAGATGCGTGCACAGTGTTATGACGTTGATCAACCGGCTGCTGCTCTGATCAAAGACCTCAAGCAACGTGGCCTCTTCGACGACACTTTGATTGTGTTCGGTGGTGAATTCGGAAGAACGGTTTACTGTCAGGGCAAGCAATCGGAAACGAACTACGGCCGCGATCATCATCCGCGTTGTTTTTCCGTTTGGTTGGCGGGTGGTGGAATCCGGGGCGGTCACGTCCACGGCCAAACAGACGAATATAGTTACAACATCGCCGACAAAGACGGAAAGAAAACCAAGCGATTCGAAGACGATGCGGTCCACGTCCGCGACTTAAATGCAACGATCCTTCATCAGTTGGGAATCGACCATGCGCGACTAACGTTTCCGTTCCAGGGTTTGGATCAGAAACTTACTGGTGTAGAAGAAGCTCACGTGGTACGAAAAATCTTAGCCTGAGCTTCTACCGAAGGTACTCGATACCGATCGTCAAACCGTGGTACCAGATCTTGTCGGTTGGAATGTCTCCCGATCCGTCAAAGAGATTGAGTTCGCGTGTGTAACTCCCAGGCAACGCGATGCCCGTAAGAAACGCCCCCTGGTAGCCGATTCGGAGATTCACAGGGTCCGCAGGAATAACGAGCGATACATTTGCGGTCGCAATTAGCGACTCGTTGTCCGGATTCCACTCTTGATCTTCATTCAGCGATTGGGCGCCGGCTTTTACATCGTTGTAGAAATAGCCTACTGTGGCGTTTCCATCAAGTTTCAAGTATCCGTTGGTCCAGATTTGGACGTCAGTGCCCACTTGGATTCCATAGAGTCGATTGTCGACTTGTGAAAAGAACCCTGTTTCACCAGGTGGTCCACCGCCTACTCCACCGGTATTGGGTGGGGGGGCAGCGCCACGCGACACCCAGTCCATGGATTCCACAATTCGTCCATAAGCAAGACTTGCGCTAAATCCGTAGGCTGGGCTCACCGTTCGTCGCAAGCCGACGTCGGCGAATGTGAAACGCGAACGATTTCGAAGCGTGTAGCCCGGAGACGGGTCAGCGGCGCGAGCTTGGAAGAAGCTGACGTCTGCCGTGCTACCTTCCGGTGCCATGTAGTTTGCTCTTGAGAGTTCAGTTCCCGTCCAGAGTACGCTTGCTCGCGGCGCGACACGGTGCGGTGCCGAGTAGAACAGTAGTTCCGCCCTGCCACCAAGTCTATTGTCAAATCCAATATCCCCTGACGAGATTGCCGCTGGTCCGAATGGCTCGGTGCGTACGAGCGGTTCATCGCCGCTTTCACCGATTCGATTGAAAAGAACACCGTCGAGAGTGAACTTGACCGTTGGCAGTTCGTAGGCTGGGACTTGTATGTACTCGCCCTCGACCGAACTTTGGATGTAGTCAAACTCGCCCTGCTCGTTGATGGGGCCCATTGGTCCCAGGTGGATTGGACCTTCGACCATCGGGCCATAGTTCATAGGACCGTTGACCGTAGGTTGATATGGCATCGGACCATCGGCCATCGCGACATAGTCTATCGGGTCCTGTCCCATGGATTCGAAGGTAATCGAATCTTCGACCACTCCTACGTCAGTGATTGCATTGTCAACCATTGCCGTATAGTGCATTGGATCATCAGCCATTACCGGATAAGTCACCGACTGCTCGTCCATTGGGGCAGTCGTAACTGGCTCGTCCGTGACCCCGGTGTAGACGGCGGGATCCTCTGCCATCGGTACGTAAGCGACGGGCAGCTCTGGTGAACCGTAGCTCGATGGATCTTCTACCGAGTATCCGTCTTCCTGTCCGAAACTCGAACCGACACAACAAACCGTCAGCAAAACGATTCCGATGCACTTTTGCTTCAACATCCCTGTTGCCCTTTTCGTGAACATTCCTGCTCGAATGAGTGCTATCCTTCGCACGTTTAGGTGGATCGGGTGCTTGCAGTGCTAGAATGAAGTCATGCTTGGTCAGGGTGAGCAAGCACGACAAACAGTACGGTTTAACGCGCGGTAGCAAGGGCAAGGAAAGCTGCGAAAAAGTTGCCGGCAAGCACCGTATTGTTTTTTCGTTTGGTCGAATCGGTTATGATGGGTTGGATATTGCCTTTGGTCGCGGATAAGGGAAAGCGATGAATTTCAAGTTATGTTTTGCCTGTGGCTGGCTGCTTCTGGTTTCCACCGGAGCATCTGCGCAACCGTTCACAACGGTGCAGCTTCCCACGTTCCAGAGATTCTCGATGAGCACGTCAGTATTGGTGCCCGATCAAGGCAGTGTAAATCTGGGCGGCGTGAATCGCTCGTTCCAATCTTCATCGCAGCGAGGTGCGCCGTTTCTTCCGCCAACTCGCAGCAGCAGTGGCGGAGTATCGGCGAGTGGTGTTTCGGTGAGTGCCTACATCCATGACCTCGAAGAATTAGATGCGGCAGTATTGGCAGAAGCACGGCGAAGGCGCGGTGGATTGCCTCGGCAACAATATGCGCAACCTCAACGCGCCAGGCCGAGCGTTACGATGTCTCGTGTCAGTGAAGTACGAGCGACAACACGGGCTAAGAATCGAGCCCAGTTAGCTGTTGCGAAGGAAGATTACGAGCTTGCACAGAGATTGATTGCAAAAGGAAAAACGGGTGCGGCTCGAATCGCTTTGCGCAACGCATATAAGCGTGCGGACGCGAGTCTTAAGCTGACGATCGAAGAGCAGATTGCGGAGCTGGACCTCGCAATCCCCAGGAGCCAAGTCGCTTCGCGATACTAGTTTCACGAACCGCCGTGATTTGGTACGTGCTAGGTCCAATCTCGTTCAGGCCTTGATTTTAGGCGGTTCGCCTCGACGTCGTCGACAAACTCTTCTTTTATAGGATCGAACTCTAGAGGGCGGTCTAGCATCCAGGCGAGCGCCGCTGCGTGTGATGCAATGTGAGAGCGCCGCATCACGTGTTGGTTTGCCGCTGTCAGCTCGCGACTCTTGATGCAATCGAGGAAGTTACGCGAGTGCGCTTTGACGTCGAGGCCAGATTCCTTTTTCGGTAGTTCCGCGATCTGATCGCTTAGCGATTCAGGTTTCAAAACGATTCCGCCACTGTCACCAACTTCGACAGAGCCTTTGTCGCCCTCGAATCGAACAGGACATGTTCCTAGCGACTGAACCCAGCCGGGCCGCTCACCGAACGGAGTTTTCAAGAAATGGATCTCCAAGTTGACGCCGTTCGCATACACCGCTGTGACGCCATTCTCATGGGGCGTGTATTTAATCGGCAGCGTATCGTCGGCCTTGTTTGCCCACTGGCATAAGTCGACCGTATGTGCACCCCAGTCCAGCAACCTCGCACCGGAATCAAAATCCCAGTAGCCTCGCCAACCGCCAGATACATACTTGCTGTTGTACGGTCGCCATGGAGCTGGTCCCAGCCACATGTTCCAATCGCATACTGATTTGTCTGGGGCTGCTTCGCTTGGCAACCATGTGGTTTTAATTTCCGGGACGTAAACGGTGGCGTGAACCGTATGGATCTTTCCAAGTTTCCCATCGTGGGCGAGCTTTACCGCCTGTTGAAAGTTCGCGACACTTCGTCGCTGCGTTCCCGCTTGGAAGACGCGTTTGGTGCGGTCGATCGTATCTGACAAGCGTTGGCACAACTCGATCGTGATTCCGCACGGCTTTTCGCTGTAGACATCTTTTCCAGCCTCGGCGGCCATTATCGATGCTGCGGCATGCCAGCGATCGCCGGTCGCAATCAAGACGGCGTCGATGTCTTGGCGATCAAGGACTTCGCGAAAGTCCGTGTGTAAGTCACACGCTTGATTGCCATAGTGTGCATCAACCTGCTTCTTGCCCTCACTACGACGACTCGCTTGTACATCTGCGATCGCGATGCATTGTAGATCTTGGTGAATGAGAGTGCTCTTCAAGACATACCGGCAACGCGGGCCAATCCCCACAACGCCAAGCGTCACCCGTTCACTGGGCGCGACGGCGCCGTCTCTACCAATGGCGGAACTTGGAATGATGGTCGGGACCGCGAAGGTAGCGGCAGCGGCAACCGTTTTGCCAACGAATGTACGGCGAGAGTGTTTTGTATGAGAGCTCAACGTAGATTCCTCCAATTAAAAAAAGCGACCAGCACTTGGCTGGTCGCTTTCTAATCTATTGGTACTTCCGCGGCAAATTTGCGGAAACGTTTTTCAAGACGGCGTGTCTCGGTGTATGCGTTTATCGCCAGGTTTGCGGCTCACGCGCGATGAGTTCATCGCTGAAATTCTCTTGAGGTGCCGAGAATGAAGCCGGACGATTGTAGGACGCATTCGCAAGCTCTCGCCGTACGCTGCCCGTATCACCGGTCGAAAATCCGAGTACGTTCCAGCGGCTGTTGTCAGATCGAGCAACTAGATTGCCTGAGCTTTCCAATTGGCGACCGGACTTTGTATCGAAAGCGGTGATTGCGATTTTCGCAGTACCGAATTGACTGTTGCTTTCCCATAGTCGAACTTCCGGTAGTTCGATGGGCATGCCAGGAATCGACAAGCCGGGGATACCTACGTACTTGTCCGTGTTGTCCGTTCCAATTCCACCCGAACGAACTTCCATGACGACATCGGCGTCGTCAGGTCCGTCTACTAATCGCCCGCCATTGTCGAGCACGCGACTACGAATCGATCCCAGGACGTAAGCTTGATCCGTGCATTCTAGGTACTTCTCGTTGATGAATACGTTGCGGTTGCGGACTGCAGAGAACTGATTCGCATCAATCGCTTGATCGATCGCGTTAGAAATCAGCATCTGCTCGAGACCTGTCCGATCCGTATTGGAAGTACGTGTGGTTGTACATCCAACCGATGTAGCCGCGATTAGCAAAAGCAGAAACGTGTTTTTTTTATTTAGCATTTTCGAACCCTCCAAGGATTCCGCTGCCGGCTTTGACCGTCCGTAGAATCGAAATCTTCCTCACATCTTCAGCATCGGATAGGTTGAATCGAAAACTTTCCATATTTTGACTGTTGAGGCCCGTTAACCCATAGGGGTGCCATCGCCGATGTCGCGATTCATGCTTGATCTAGCTTTCGAAATCCGGCGTTAATCGCATTCGAACGGGTGACGATCAGCGGGCGAGTAGTCTCGTGTGACGAACCTGCTAGAATTGCTAGTGCACGGATATCGCGAAGCATGCAAGGCGTCAACTAGATACCAATTGGTAAATAGACTCGTCTTAAAAAATTCAACGACCGAATAATCGATAGAGCTGGCTAGGTCATGGCTGCTTGTCGGTCGGTGCAAATACGGTCGACTTGATTTGACATGCATACGCTCGGTACTAGGCTTTCACTACTTTCAGTAAGATAGCAAACAGTCGGTGGGCCTGCTTTAAAGGCTTCCAAGTAGAGGGGAAGACAATCGTGTCTCGATACGCATTCGCAACAACAGTGATGGTCCTTCTTTTGTCGAGTCAGTTGCATGCGGCTGAGTGGGCGAAGAAACTTTTCACGGAATTCAACCATGACTTCGGGCCTGTTGCGAGAGCTGCCAAGGCTGAGCACGTTTTCGAGATAACGAATCCCTTCAAAGAGCCGATCCATATTGCTTCGGTTCGTGCAAGCTGCGGTTGCTCGACGCCAACGATCATGAAGGACACGCTTAATACTTGGGAAAAGGGCGGTATCCACGTTCGCTACAATACGCGTACGTTCACTGGCCGAAAGAGCGCAACGATCACGGTTGTTATCGATCGTCCTTATTACGCGGAAGTTCAGCTGAACATTAAGGGCTACATCCGCAGTGACGTTGTCATTCACCCGGGGTCCGTGAATTTTGGTTCCGTCGACCAGGGCTCTCCGACAACGCAAACAGTAGCTGTGAACTACGCAGGTCGTCCCGACTGGCAGATTGTTGATGTTCAGAGTGCAAACGCGAACTTCGAAGTCGAGTTGGATGAAACACGACGCGGTGCCGGACGTGTCGACTATAAACTGTTGGTGCGAGCAAAAGGCACGATGCCACCAGGATACTTCAACGAGCAACTCGTGCTTGTGACCAACGATCTGAAGGCAACACAAGTTCCGCTTCGAGTGGAAGGCAACGTTGTCTCGAGTCTTACGGTAAGTCCTGCTTCGCTATTCATGGGTGTGGTAAAGCCTGGCGAAACGGTCAAGAAGACCCTCGTCGTGCGTGGGAAATCTCCGTTCAAGATCAAGAAGGTCTCGTGCGAAGATGGCTGTTTTGAATTTAAGCCAACGAGCGAAGCGAAAGAGATGCACTTGGTTCCCGTCGTTTTCACGGCACCGGAGCCAGGTAAAATCACTCAAAACATTGTGATCGAAACCGATCTCGGAAAAACTGCTGCGTGCACAGCAACCGCAACCGTTGCAGAATAGTGAAGTATCACGAGTTTTGTGGCTGTGTGTAACAGCGATGTGTCTTTTCCACATTAACGGCGTCGTCGCAATCCGCTGAGCAGCAGACTAGTCAGGCCAATCAGTGCGAAGCTTGACGGTTCGGGTACTGATTGGGCGCTGGCAATTGTCCCGGCAAGCGTCGAACCGAAGTTCTGCTGCAGGATTAAAAAATCCGGGAACGTCACCGTTCCGTCACAATTCAGGTCACCCAGGGTGTGATTCACAACGTCATTGCCAAAGCTCTTTGATAGCACAAGGAAGTCGTCAAAACTCACTTGCCCATCCCCAGTTATGTCTCCAAGCGTGGTGGGATCGCATATGAGTGGAAAAACAGAATTGTCCAGGTCAAAGCCAATCGCGTCGAATACCAACAGGTCGTTAGTGGTGATCTGAAGTAACTCACCAGGGGCAGCGGTTGGGTCGAGGATTCCAAGCCCCATGCCATCGGCGAAGTGACCAGCCTGGTTTGCCGTTCCATTGAACGAACCCGTCTCCATCAATAGTTCGGTTGGCTGACCATCAAGGCTGAAGAATACACCTGACGTCGTTGTGCTGAGGTCAAAAACGTCCGGACCCAATGCGAGTGAGGCTTCGCTACGACGAAAAAGATCGACGGTGCTGAACAGAGCGAAGGGCTCTAACGATCCGTTGCCGAACAAAGGTCCGTTGAGATCATCGCCCGCGGCAGGCCCGATTCCCGTAAACGTGTCAACCAGATCGACGCCGCTTCCGAATCCCAGAGCATGACCGATTTCATGCGTCGCCACGCCGATGAAATCCGTCATGCCTGGCGTAATGCCATCGCTGGGATCGAAATCAAATGCTATTGCACTATTGAAGCTCACTGAACCGTCAACGGCTGGGTTATCGGGTTCCCTGATTCCCAGTGCCTTTGCATTGGCGGTCGAGACTCGAAAAAACGTGTTGTTCCCGCTTCCGTCATCATCCAGAATCAAAGTACCGTCTCGGGCGTTGGTCAGCGCCGTTAGCGAGTTGACGTCTTGGGGAAGATTGATAACCGCCGTCTGATCGTTAATCGACCTCGCATCATCCTCTAATGCGCTCTTCAGCTTGAGAAAGTCTGGTACTACCGTGGTGTCAGCAGGTGGTATGAAAATCGATGATCCGGTGGCACCTAAAACTGTTGCGCCTGTTGTTGATGGAATGTCACCGAATGCCACTTCCAAGTTGACGGTAATGTCATCCAGGAGGAATTGAGACCAGCGATCACCAGCTGCCACAAAACCATCTATGGCTCTTTGATCAGTGCCTGGTGCAACAATGAGATTGAACTCGACTGCGTGTACCGAATGGACCATTAGCCCGATAATTAGGAACGCGTTGCGAAGGTTTGAATACATGAAGTTTGCACTGTGTGGCGTGAGGTTAGAAAAGCTAATCGACTCAAAGTAACATGCGGCACTAACAAACGCCACAAATATATTACAGGTCTGCTCAACACTCTATTTGTAGAGTTGACAACTCTTGACTGAGTTGAAGCAACCACTGAAAATCACCATCTTCTTCAGTCAATTTGCACTTGCATCGCACCAAACGGTAGACCATCCATGAGATTGCCAGTCCTCGGACTCATTATCGCCAGCGTGCTGTTCACACCAATCGCAGCCCAAGAGGGGCAACAGCGCGGCGGTAGTTACGCCACGAAGCGACCGGAGGAGTGCAAACCGTTACCGACTGTGATCTATCGCACTGATGCAGTCACTGGCCCGACACCCACCAATCAGTGGTGGAGTTCGCTTGTCTGGGAGCCGCACTCCCAGAATATGTTTCCTCATCCGTTGGGAATGGTGTGCTTCGAAGGTGGGTTGTCGATCGGCTATCCCGGCGCTGCAATCGTTGCGGCGTCCAGCAGCATCATGGGCGGCGGCATCTCGAAAAACGGCGACGTTGTCATTGGGCATTCCGCAGCGGACAAATTCCCCGACGCGCGTCTAGCTGATTTCTCACGCTGGTTTGTAACTGCCGAGTTCGCCACGCAAAAAGCAAGTTTGCAAACGACGTTCGGGCACGGCAGTCCCTTTGTCTTCTGCCGCATCAATGGAGGAAGCCCACGGCTTCAATTTGCCGTAAAACCAATCGTTTGGTCTGGCGACGAAAAGAGTTCCGTTCTCGGGATTACAGTTCGCGGAAATCATTATGGCTTGTTCGGAGCCAAAGGCAGCCATTGGAGGCAGTCGCAACCGACCGAGTTTGTCAGTGAGAAAGGCAAGGACTATTTTTCCGTAGCGTTGTTGCCTGACAAGCAACCGGAAACGCTCCAGTTGTTTGCTAAGCACGCGCACAACCATGTCATCGATACGGAGGTCGATTACCGTGTCCGCGAAGGTCGAGCACTGACGTCGTACAAGTTTTCCACCAAAGCAATGGAAGGATCCGCGGAAGGGTCCGCGGACGGAACCATCTATTCGCTCTACCCGCATCAGTGGAAATACAGTGATGCACGATTGACGAAGTTCACCTATCGTTCTGTTCGCGGCACTATGAAAGTCGCGACCGGCGAAGGTTACAATACCTCGATCCCAATCCAGGGCGTTTTGCCGATACTCCCGGCGGAAGGCATTCCCGATCGCAAGCGAATGCGGGCATATCTGCAAGGGGAAGCCGACAAAAAGCAGACGTCATTCGGCGATACGTATTGGGAGGGCAAGCATCTCGGAAAGCTCGCCACGCTTAGCGGCATCGCGGAATCTATCGATGCACCAGAACTTCAGAAGCAATTCGTAGACGAGATTCGTCGACGCCTGGAAGATTGGTTGACGGCATCTGACGGAGAATCCTCTCCGCTTTTCTACTACGACGAAAAGTGGGGGACGCTGATTGGAAGTCGTCCTTCGTACGGAAGCGACTCGGAATTGAATGACCATCATTTTCACTACGGATATTTTATTCGTGCGGCCGCGGAAGTTTCTCGGTTAGATCGTGCCTGGATGGAAAAATGGGGCCCGATGGTCCAGGAATTGGTAGATGATATTGCCGAACTCGAAGCGGAGAAAAAATATCCACAACTGCGTTGTTTCGATGTCTACGCAGGGCATTCATGGGCATCAGGCCACGCGAAGTTCGGCGACGGAAATAACAATGAATCGTCATCCGAATCGATGAACGCGTGGTATGGCCTCATGCAATGGGGAACCTTGCGCGGATTGCCTCGACTTACGGAACAAGCTACATGCCTCTTCAATACGGAGCGTACGGCCATCGAAGAATATTGGTTTGACGTGTCGGGGACTAATTTTCCAGAAGACTTTCCAAACGTCGCGTTAGGAATGGTTTGGGGTGGCAAGGGCGCTTTCGCTACATGGTTCTCTGGAGAGATCGATCACATTCATGGCATCAACTGGTTGCCGTTCACGCCCGCTTCGATGTACATGGGACGCCATCCGGCCTACGTGAAAAAGAACCATGACCGCATCATCGACAGGCGGAAGGCTGGTCGCGATTACAACGAAGGCTGGGGAGACTTGATTTTGATGTTTGGCGCTTTGAGCGATTCGAAATCTGCGGCCAAGTACATCGACGCCAACCCAAGCACCAAGGTTGAAAGTGGAAACAGTCGAGCGTTCATGTATCACTGGATTCACACGATAGATCGGCTTGGTGTGAATGACGCCAGCATTACAGCCGACCACCCGTACGTGAACGTCTACAGTAAGAATGGCAAGAAGACCTACGCTGCGTACAACTTCGGTGATGGACCACTGAAAGTTGAGTTTTCCGATGGCGTGACGATGATCGCAGAGCCGGGGAAAGTTACTCTACACCGTCCGTAACGTTCGTTGTCGGGATCACTGCGTGGGCGGTTCGGTCGCCGATGGTGAAATAGCCGAGTGGTTTTTCTTTAGCGTTGGTGATCATCCAGACGGCGCCCGGGCGAGTTTGATACGGTTTGCTCCAGGCGGTTTCCAGCGTTCCAAAGGATTTCGGTTCTCCCTGGCGGTTCATCCAGAACACTTTTACTGGTTGGCCAGCCTTGTTGCTGAATACGACATTGAATTGGTCGCCATCAGGCTTTGATGCCGGAGCGGGTTTGCCAGCGAGCGGGATCCACGTCAGTTTGGGAAGCGAATCGACACTAGCCCCCACGTACTTTGCGAACTTCTTTGGCACGTGTAATTTCAGGTGGGCGATCTTGTCAGCGTATTTTAGATTCTGTGCGAGGTTCTTCCATTCGTAGCGGTCGCTTTCGATGTCGTACAACTCCTCGTCTCCATTGTCGTAACCGATGTAGCGGAACCGACGACCGCTCAGTCCGAAGTTGCCTGGACGACCGAGGTAGGTGATCGAGACGTGCGGCCACTCGGTGTCAGCGTCT
This sequence comes from uncultured Pirellulaceae bacterium, assembly GCA_964397295.1. GTDB lineage: Bacteria > Planctomycetota > Planctomycetia > Pirellulales > Pirellulaceae > CAYNJG01. Next base: position 5,059 of record CAYNJG010000093.1, on the reverse strand, counting down.
TTCAGAAGCGGAACCAAGCTTGGGCCATCATTCGTCTTCTCCGGCGGCAGGCCAGACAATTCCGTGAGCGTTGGAAACAGACTCAGTAGGTTCACCGGCGCGTTACACGTGGTTCCAGCAACCGTTCCCTTTGGCAATCCTGTCGTACCGCTGGGCACTCGCATCATCAATGGCACACGTGTGCAAACTCGCCAGCCCGTGTATTTTTGCCAATGCTGCTTCTCGCCAAGATGCCAGCCGTGGTCACTCCAGAGTACGACGATCGTATTGTGTTTGTTGGGACCATTTTCCAACGCATCGAGCACGCGGCCTAGCATCGTGTCGGCGAAGTAGATCGACGCGAGGTAGCCCTGGATACCTTGCTTCCACTGGCCCTGTTTTTGAATGTGGGGGAAGTATCGATTCGGACCGCGTTCTTTTCCTGCAGGCGGTAAGTCGTCAAGGTCGTCTTCACGGTAGCCGGGTGGCAGTTGAATTTCATCCAATGGAAATGGCTCGAAGTATTCTTTCGGAACAAACCATGGTTCATGGGGACGATAGATTCCACAGGCTAGAAAGAACGGCTTTTTATGTGACTTCGAAAGTTGTTCGCCGATCCACTTGGATACAAGCCAATCGCCGCCGAACTCTTCATCCGTTACATCCAGAGCCGCCCAGTCGGTCTCGACATATTGCCACGGACCTCCGCGAGGCAGGGTGACGGGGCGTTTTTCTGGGTAAAACGTGCGCGGGAACGGGTCTTCGGTCTCTTTGGGCGGATAGTATTCGTCCCAAGATGGAGCGTCGATGAAGTAGTGCAGAATCTTTCCCGAGCCGGCTGACCAGTAACCGTGTTGCGAAAAGTACTTGGGCAGCAAGGTCGCAGTCGGCATTCGCTCTCGCATCTTTTGCCGGTTGTCATACAGGCCCGACACGTGCGGCGAGATGCCGGTCATGATTGCTCCACGTGAAGGATTGCAGGCCGGAGCAGGGCAGTGGGCGTTCGTAAATAGCACTCCACTTTCCGCCAAGCGATCGAAGTTCGGTGTCTTCGCCTGCGGGTGCCCACCCATACACCCGATCCAATCGTTTAGGTCATCGACGGAGATGAATAGAACATTCGGTTGCTCTGCTTTGGCAGTTTGTGTGAACGCGACCAGTAGGCAAGCAAGTAGGAAGCGAAGCATAAGGTTTCCTAGCGAATGATGGTGTTCAAGGGACTGATCTCCCAAGGTTCGACCGATGAAATATACAACCCCAAGCAATCCCGAGCGACACTGGACGGTGTGGCCACATTCGTTTGGCCGCTTTCCACGTCCATGTGATCACATGATCCGCTAACATGGGCGATCCCTAGGTGAGTCAGACTGAGGAAGCGAAAGCAGAACAGCCATGCGTCGAAGAATGTTATTTCTAATCCCGTTGATGTTCTCGTTGTCGCTGTCTCAGAACCTCGCCGCAGGTGAAAAGCCGAATGTCATCTACCTGATGTTGGATGAGTGGGGCTACTTTGAGTCGGGACACATGGGCCATCCCGAGTTGCTTACGCCCAATGTTGATCGGTTCGCGAGTGAAGGCATGCGTTTTACCAACGCCTACGCGGGTGCGCCAGTTTGTGGGCCGACTCGCTGTGTCCTGATGACTGGACTGCATTCCGGCCACACGTCGATGCGTGTCAACGATGGCTTCTCGCCGATCCGAGCGGACGAACCGACACTCGCAACAATGCTAAAGCAGTCAGAATATGCGACTGGCGGATTCGGCAAATGGGGAATTGGCGGGCGTGGCACGTCAGGCGTTCCAGAAAAGCATGGCTTCGACAATTTCTTCGGCTACTATGATCAGGTTCACGCACATACGTTTTATCCCCAGTATCTGATTCGCAATAGCCGAGAAGTTCCGCTCCAGGGCAATGCCGGCGACAGCTTTTACGAAGGAGAAACACACGCTCAACTAGAGATCTTCAATGAAGCGGTCAGCTTCATTCGTAAGAACAAGGCCGAGCAATTCTTTTGCTACCTGCCGTGGACGCCTCCGCACGGTCTGTGGGGTATCGACGAAAACGATCCTTCATGGCAGCTTTTCAAAGACAAACCATGGACCGCGGGTCAGCGAACCGATCGCGACGCGCGAGTGTACGCGGCGTTCATGCACATGGTAGATCGTCAGATCGGTAAGCTACTCGATCTGTTGAGCGAGCTAGATATCGACGACAACACGGTTTTCTTCCTTTGCGGAGACAACGGCGGCCAGGACTATTTTAAGTCCGACGAACGACCGCACGGTTTTTTCGCCCCAAATCTCAACCCCAAAACCAAGGAGCGTTTCCGCGCCGGAAAGGGCTCGCTTTATGAAGGTGGCTTGAAAATGCCGTACCTAGTTCGCTGGCCTGGCGAAATCAAAGCGGGTACGGTTTCTAACCACATGCTGTGTTTCCAAGATGTCATGCCAACCCTGGCGGAATTGACGAACGTGACTAGTCCAAAAACCGACGGGCTTTCTTTTCTGCCAACGCTCCTCAACAAGCCTGGCCAGAAGACGCATTCGCATCTCTACTGGGAATACGGAAAGCAACGGGCCGTGCGACAGCAACAGTGGAAAGCCTACCGAGGCGGGAGCGGCGAATGGGAGCTGTATGATCTCTCCAGTGACATCGAAGAGAAACGCAACATCGCCGCCGAACACCCCAGCTTACTAGAGCAGTTGTCGAACTATGCTGAAGACGCTCATGTACCCATCAGACGAGGCGAAGTCTTCGATCGCGCGGTGATTCAGAAAGATCGACGGCAGGCACCGCACAGCCGAAAACCGAAACCAGCAGAACGATCAAAATAAGCACTAAGACATCGCCATCGGAGTACTACCATTGAAAGTAACCACGATCATCCTGCTGGTACTTTGCAGTCCGCTGATCAAAGTCGCCACCGCCACCAACAAACCCAACGTCATCATCGTGATGACCGACGATCAGGGTTATGGCGACTTGGCATGTCACGGAAATCCAATTCTCCAGACACCGAACCTGGATCAACTCGCCTCCGAATCGATTCGGTTGACTGACTTTCACGTTAGCCCGTTTTGCACCCCGACCCGGGCATCGCTAATGACCGGACGAGATTCCGCTCGCACGGGGGCGTATCGAACCAGTTCGGGACGGACGATGCTCCACACTGACGAGCGAACCATCGCCGATATCTTTGCGGACGCCGGTTATGTAACTGGCATGGTGGGTAAGTGGCACTTGGGCGACAACGCTCCGCATCGACCTCAGGATCGCGGTTTTCAAGATGTGGTGTGGCATCGTTGTGGTGGCGTAGGACAAGCATCCGACCACTGGGGCAACGATTACTTCGACGATACGTACGAGCGCAACGGGCAATTCGAGAAGTTCGAAGGCTACTGCACTGACGTTTGGTTTCGCGAAGCCCACCGTTTCATTAAAGCGAACAAAGACAAACCCTTCCTGCTCTATCTAGCCACCAACGCGCCGCATGGTCCCTATCGGGTCGATCCAAAGTGGAGCCAACCCTACAAGGACAACGCTAGATGGAGCAATGGTGCGAACTTCTACGGGATGGTTGCCAACATTGACCACAACGTCGGCAAGTTGCGAGCACAGTTGGACGAACTCAGCCTGGCTGAAAACACCATTCTCATTTTCATGACCGACAATGGGACTGCCGCCGGTGCGAAGTTCGAGGGATTGACTTCGGAAGCGATTGCAGGCTTCAACGCGGGCATGCGCGGTAAAAAATCATCGATCTACGAAGGAGGGCACCGCGTTCCGTTCTTCATTCATTGGCCTGCTGGAGATCTCACCGGCGGACGGGATGTCAAGTCACTGACGGCGCATCTGGACGTGCTGCCAACTCTGTCTGAACTCTGTGGAGTCAACGTTCCAGAGACTCATCATCCCGACGGCGTGTCGTTTGCATCGCAACTGAAGTCGCCCGATGCTCCGCCCCAGCGCGACCACCTGGTAGTGCAGTATTACGGAGGCGCCTACTTCCGCGCGGCTCCTGCGGCTTGGGAACATACATGCGTTATAAAAGATCGCTGGCGTTTGATCGACGGCAAAGAACTCTACGACGTAGCAATGGATCCTGCCCAGCGTCAAGACATTGCGGCGACGACTTCGAAAGTCGTTGAAGACTTACGTGCGCTTTATCTGTCACACTGGAACTCGGTATCGCCACGAATCACCCCTGTCTCCATCGACTTGGGTAGCCCGGCTGAGAATCCGACTGTGCTGACGTCTCAGGACTGGTACATGCCAACCGGAAACCCACCTTGGAACTTCCGCTCGATTAGTAAGCTTCCGCGCGTCACTGGCCCATGGAACGTTAACATCAAACAAGCCGGACGCTATCAAATTACGCTGAGGCAGTTCCCTGAAGTAGCCGACAAGCCCGTCGTTGCTGTTCGCGCGAAAATCGAAATTGCGGGCAAGTCTATGGAGCAACCGGTGGAACCAGAAAGCAAAGGCGTCGTGTTTACAATAGATCTTCCGGCTGGAGCCACACAGCTTGTGACGTTCCTGTACGACAAGAACGGCAAGTCGGGCGGCGCCTACTTCACGGAAGTAGAATCGCTCGAGACAAAACCCGCCAGTCCGCCCACCGCCGTAGAATAAGCTTATTTTCTTGTGGACCCCATCGGGATGAGTTCCAGTAGCTCGTGCTAAAAAATATATTTGTAAATTGCTTAAGCTTTAACATACGATGAGCGTCAGGGGAAAATAAGCGTCTAGAGCAAACCAATGAAACAAAATGGCGGACAAGCACCACTTTTCCCTTGCTCCTCACTAACCACCTGCCTTTGTGTTTGGATCTGTTGGATTTCACCAGCCTTCGCTCAGGTCAATGGTTCCGGTCCATCGCCATCGAGCAGTTTTGATATTGTTCTCAACCTTCCGGGTGACGAGGCAATCATTACCGGGAACGATGCCGAACATATCGGAGGCGCACCTGGGACAACGCAATTAAACGTCAGCGAAGATGGCGTTGTGGGCTTTGGCTTCGATGCCATTTACGGCAGCGAGGTGAACATCAATGGAGGATCCGTGGGCGCGGACTTCGAG
>CAYNJG010000092.1:0-24983 GCA_964397295.1 uncultured Pirellulaceae bacterium | reverse complement strand
ATGTACGGCTTTAAAGCCGTATCGGAATTCTCCGGGATCTGTGGGCCGTGGTTGCTGGTAATGTTTGGCGCCGGAGCACTCGTGTTGATGCCAGAGCTAGCCAATGATGTTCTGGGACGGACTTCACTGAGCGGATTCTCCGATTTTATTTCGATCGGCGACCAATCCATTTGGACAGGAATCAATGCCAAAGGGGAACCGGGAATTGGCTTGCTCGAAGTCATCGGATTCGCTTGGGCAGCCAACAGCATTACGCATATTGGCCTGATCGACATGGCACTATTTCGCTTTGCCAAAAAGCCAATCTACGGTTTATGCACCAGCGCCGGGATGATCTTTGGACACTATATGGCTTGGGTTGCTGCCGGCATTATGGGAGCAGGAACCGCAATCGTGGTTCAGAAAAGTATCGGCGAACTCGATCCCGGTGATGTGGCGTTTCAAGCTTTAGGACTATCTGGATTCGTGATTGTTATTATCGCCGGATGGACGACCGCCAATGCGAATCTCTACCGCGCCGGGTTGGCAGCTCAAGCCATCTTTTCCAAATACACTCGGCAGCAAACAACGCTGGCCGTTGGATTGGTGACCGTTGTAGTAGCGTGCTTCCCGTTCGTATTCTCTTCCATGCTACCCTTGCTGACCTACGCTGGGCTGATCGTTGTTCCTGTGGGGGCGATCGTCACTACCGAACATTTTATCTTTCCTCGAATTGGCCTGACTCGTTACTGGGGAGAATATAAGCAGCTCAATCAGAACGTTCCTGCAATCGCCTCTTGGGGAATTGGTCTGGTGTTTGGGTTCGGACTCAACACACTCGACGTGATGTCGTTTTATTATCTGTTCGTTCCGACCTGGTTTGTGACTGCAATCTGTTACACGTTGCTTGCGCGAAAGTTTGGCGCAGGAGAAGAATATCCAGAACAACAGGCGGAGATGGAGGCGTTCGATCAGAGGGTCGCCCAGTACCAAGCGGCTCAAGCTGGACTGACTGCTCCAGCGATTAAGGACACAAGTTCGTTTTCACGTGGGTTGCATGTGTTGGCATGGGGCAGTCTGGGCATCACGCTTTTGCTTGCGTTGATCACGATGTTCGGCAGCCCCGACATGGAAGTTTACCGAGTCAACCGTGAGCGGTTTCGGACGATCGGTTTCATCTGCACAATCGTGTATTTCGTAGCGGCTTACTGGGCGATGCGTCGCGAGAAATCACTCCAGTCAACCTAACCCAAAAGTGGTGTAGAATGGTCAGGAGTAATCATCCTACGCCATGCGACAAAGTTACCTTGAATACGCCAACTCAAGTCAAACTCAACTCACAGAACCTCGCTCGCCTGCCGGATTTGATCAAAAAACCGACATACGATCGAAGCAAAGTTAATGTCGGCATCGTGCACATTGGTGTAGGTGGCTTTCATCGCTCGCATCAAGCGTACTATACCGATTCTCTACTTGAGAAAACGGGCGATCTGAGTTGGGGAATTTGCGGAGTCGGCATCAGGGAAGCGGATCGCAAAATGGCCAACGTGCTCCGCGGCCAAGACCATCTCTACACGCTGATCGTTAGACATCCGAACGGAAAAGTCGAAAATCGCGTCATCGGTTCAATCATTAACTTTTTGCTTGGGCCTGACGAACCAGATGCTGTGATCGAGCTCATGGCCAACCCGGCAACTCGCATCGTCTCGCTGACCATCACCGAAGGAGGCTACAACTTTGCTCCATCGACTGGCCAATTTAACCATGAGCACCCGGACGTTGCCCACGATCTGGCCAACCCGACAACACCCAAGACGGTCTTCGGCTACTTGACCGAGTCATTACGTCGCCGAATGACGGCAGGTCACCCGCCTTTTACCGTTCAGTCCTGCGACAACATCCAACACAATGGCGACGTCGCGAGGAAAATGCTGCTCGCCTTTGCCGAGCGTCGCGATCCACAGCTCGCAGCTTGGATCGCAGAACGAGTCGACTTTCCCAACGCGATGGTGGACCGGATTACACCAGTGACCGGTGTTGCTGAAATCGAATACTTAAAAACAGAGGTCGGTGTCTTAGATGACTGGCCAGTAACCTGCGAGCCGTTTTTGCAGTGGGTGGTCGAAGATAAGTTCTCCAGCGGGCGCCCCGCGTGGGAATCCGTTGGTGCTCAGTTTGTACCCGACGTGACGCCTTACGAGACGATGAAACTGCGCCTGCTAAATGCGGGGCACTCGGTTCTTGGAATTCTCGGTTCGATCCATGGTCACCAAACGATCGACGGGTGTATCAAAGACTCACTGTTCGCGAATTACCTGCGGCAGTTCATGGACGCGGAAGTCACTCCCGTACTTCCTCAAGTCGAAGGCATCGATCTGAGCGACTACAAGGACACGTTGATCGAGCGTTTTGGTAACGCCAACATCAAAGACAACCTGGCTCGCATCTGCCTCGAAAGTTCCGCCAAACTGCCGGTATTCCTTGTTCCTACCATTCGCGAAAATCTCGCATCCGGCGGCAAAGTCGAGTTAGCTGCCTTGGTGATCGCTGCGTGGTGTTACTACAGCGACAAAAGGAAAAGCAAAGACGGAACGGATCTGGAAGTGGTCGACGCCATGCAAGACGAGCTTCAGCAGACTGCTTCGCAGACGCCAACCGACGGCTTAGCCTTCTTGAGATTGACGGAAGTTTTTGATGACCTTGCCAAGAGCGAGAGGTTTACTCAAATCTATATTCGGTGGGTGAAAGAGATTTATGACAACCCCGACGTCACCACTCATATGAGGACATTGATGCATCAAGGAAATTGAGGCTACTGCGGTTCGGCGAATCCGCCTAACTGCCGAGAAAATCTCGCTTTCCCACGTTTTGTTGCTCATCGCCTTTTCGATGTAGACATCTCGCTATGAGATGACATTCTCTCCAGCGTTCTCTTTTTGCTGGATTGTCACCGGCCAACCAGGAAACTGATTCGAGGCATTTCCATCCGTGGCGTCGACCAAAAACCGAAACGCATTTAGCACGTAAGTCTTGGCTTTGGTGTCGATCGTGACGAGCCCAAAACCGCTACCTTTTTCGTGGGCTTTCTTGTAACGATTCTTGTCGCGTCCGACGACCGGGTTACCAACCGCGTAGACGTAAACCTTGTTCCCGAAGCCGTCGATAAACTCGCCTGTATTGTCGAGACCGTGCTTCGGACGATTCTCGTGAGACATCTTCATTTCGTCCGGTCGCCACCATCGAGGATAGCCCGCCGCGATCGCTGGTGTGCAAAACGACCAGCAGCTATCTCGTTGTTTGTCGACACCGTATTGGCAAAGCGAAGTCAGATGTTGGTCGCCGTTGATATGCAGCGGCATGCCTTTGCGAATGATCTTGATCGCATTATTGCGAGCCGTTTGTGGCCAGCCTCCGGAATCAAGATCGGCTTTCAAGTAGCCGTCGTAACCGCCGTGATGCGTGGCGACGCCGGCGAAGACCGTTTGGCTCAGCACTACCTTCAGATTATGACCTCGCCAGTCATCCACCCAATGCTGAAGAAATTTCTCTTGGCGTTCGCCCAGCAAGACTAACCCCGGCTTGTCCAAGAAAGCCGTATCCACATTCTGGTCTTTGACGTGATCCGCGCGGCCGCTGCCGGTCTCGACATTCTGCGGGCCGCTTTTCCATTGTCGATCACCCAAGATCGCGAAGCTCACGTCACCGTAAACCATGTCCCCGTAGTAGACGCTGATGTCCTGCTTGGACGGAGTTGGATCGTAGTAATCCGGATGGTGAGCGCAGTTGGTAATATGAACCGCATTCACCATCCGAGCTGGTTCGATATAGCCTCCGTTGCTCGATGCTCCGCCAGATTTGACGTCCATCGGTGCGCCGCCTTCGCCCCAGATGTTGCCTTGAAAAACATCGTGGTCATCGGGGAGACAAATCGTCGGCGCATTTTTCATGGCGTGGCGAAATGCCCAACCATGCTGATAGTACTTTCGTAGATAGTTAAGAATTGCTGGTACAGCCGGCCGACGGATGATTCCAAAGCCTCCGTGGTTTTCGTACAACTGATCGCCGGAAAAGTAGAGCATATCCGGGTCGAGCTTGATCAGATTCTCCGCAACCGGCTCGTAGGGAAACCCATAGTCGTTCTGACAAGTCAGCGCACCTAGCCGCAATGGCCGTCCGCTTGGGTTCGCTTTGATCTCACCTTCCCAAGTCGACTCGGTTTCGCTTCCGTCTTTGTGCTGTTCGCGATAAACCACCTTGTAGGGAGTTGCTGCCTTTTCATCCCAATTCGGAATACGGAACGTCGAAGTCCACGCGTCTTCATGCAGTGGTGCAGTGCCGAGCGACTTCCAGGCTCCCTCTTTCTGCACGAACAGTTCGACGTCCTTACTGTCTTTCTCGCCCATCGGACCGGTGAGGGCCGATAGCTTCATCACAAAACCCTCGTCGCCCCGCGAGTCGCTAAGCGAGTACATCGTCCAAAGAAGCGGACCGAATTTGTTCTCCGCAGTCTCGGTAAGTGCATTGCCAGCGACAGACCAATTCGAAAAACGGTATCGAGCGCCATTCTGAATATTAGAGTCACGTTGGCGTCGGTTACCGCCTGCGGTTTTCGGTGTGAAATTGTTGACGAGTGCAATATTGCCTATCACAGAAGACGCGGCGACTTTGCTGCTAACTCGCCCTAGTTCTTTCCCTGCATCGTTCGTAGCGATCAATGACAGCGAATATTTTTCACCCGCCGGAGTTCCCTCGACTCGCAGCGTTACTTCTTTCGGCTCCTTTAGCGTGTCAAAACTCTGGCTCGCTCCTCCAATGGTCAGTTCGCCATTGATCAAACCTGCCCGAACTCCGTTTTTTGCGAATACATTGCTGCGGTGCTCGTTCAATTCGCTGTGCACGCCGACCATGAAGCCAACCCCCAGGTCTTGCTTGCCGACCTCCACTTGGCTCACAGTGACCGACATCTCGAATGGCGCTTTGTTGTTCGTCAGCTGGTGCGTGAGCAGATGAATGTTCCGGCCAGGTGCCGCCGACTGACATTCTGCCGCACCGTCGACGACGCGCCAGTTCTCCATCGGGTTCGCCCAGACTTCGCCGCCGAGAAAGACTCGATCGTGAGTATTTGCCCAACTAACCGTACGTGGGCTACTAGCGGTGGCGGTTTCCGCCGCTTGCAATTTCGTCTTGGGAAATCCGAGAGCGCTGACAATCCCAATCAACTTGAGGGCAAACCGACGTGTGAACGATGACATACTTTTTTACTCCGGTACGAATTAGCCGGAGGTATTGTAGCTATGCCGATACCTGACGCCAGATATAGAGTTCTACGAACTCGACTCGCAACTTCGTCAACGACCGCGGGCTTTGTCACGCCGAACAGAAACCCAGCGGCCGTACGGCGAACGTTGATGAACTAGCCACCGAGCGTTTGTCTCAACTTTTCTGCGTCTGGACGAGCAGGGAAAACGCCGTCGCCTTTCAAAGCTGTGGTGAGCAGTTTCTTTGCAATCTCGGGGTTACTTTTGTGGATAATCTCGGCTGCGTAGTAAGAGCTTTCGGAGCTAACGCCACCGCCCGCAAGTGCCTTTTGCAATACGAGGCCAGCCTCGTTCAATCGCCCTTGTCGATAGTAGATCCACGCGGACGTGACGGCCGCTTCACGGCCAGCTGGTGTCCCCATGTCGGGATGAATCATGTTCGCCACGCGTGAGTACTCGAGAGCCGTTCGTTTGTCCTTCTCTCCGCCTTCGACCAAGACCACAGCAAGTTGAAGAATCGCCGCTAGATTCGCAGGCGTTTGCAAGTGTGCAGCCTCTAGAATCTTCCTAGCACGAGCATAGTCTTTGCGATACCGAGCGGTCAGTCCAGCAACCAACTTTGCTTCAATGGAATCTTTGTCAATTTGTAACGCTCGATCACTACACTGTTGTGCAAGCGCCAAATCGCCTGAACCTAAAGCCCAGCGAGCAACCGTCAACTGTGTCGCCAAACCGCCAGTGTCTTCCGTGCTCGCTCGCTTCATCAACTTAGCGGAGAAGTCTTTTTTGCCTTCCGCTTGGTACATCGAGCCCATCGTAATTTCTGGGCGACGAATCTTTTCGGGATTGGTTTTGTAGACGCTCTCCAACAACTTGTAGGCTTCTTTTTCTTTCCCCTGGCTATCGCCGATATTAGTATCCTGCTTGAAGACAGCGCGAGCCATGCGATTCGCGGTGTTCACGTCACCCGATGACGCCTTTAGGAGAGGCTGTAGGTACTTCACGGCACTCGCCCAATCTTGCTTACTTTCGGCGATACCAGCGAGTCCCGAATACGCTCGCTTGACCATGTTGCGTTTGCGGAAGTCATTACCAGTAAAATCATTGGTCAGCCGAGCAGCTTTGTTGAATGAAAGCGATGAATCGGAAAAGCGACGCTGTTGAAACGCAATTTCAGCGAACAACAGATACGGTTCTGGATCCGTTGGCTCTTCATTAACAACACGCTCCAATTCCGCTCGCGCTAGGCCAGCCTGATTCGCTGCGTACAACAGCTGGGACATCAAAATCCCGTCCGGCGGCAACTGTGGATCCTGCTTACGAGCCGCCTGCAATTTGTTGCGGCATTCGAGGAACTGACCTTTTTTGAAAGCCTCAATCGCGTTGTCAACTTCGCGATGCTTGGGTCCGATTTGCTGAATCGAATTCTTCAAAAGTGTTTCGGCAGTAAATTGCTGCTGAGCCGAAGCCTGCGAAAGCATGGCTCCAACCAAGATAGCACTGAGAAAGCAGAACCGTGTTGTTTGGGATTTCATCGATTTTCCTAGATGGACCAGGGCGAAGTTGAGAGGAGGGACTTGCGAGAAGTAGCCCAAAGGGGGTCTCTTTCTAACTTAATCCATGCTGCGAATTGGGATAGGGGTTTGTTCGCGGACCGTTGGCCTTCACGGCATAAGGTTTCACTTGCTTGCGTAGTGTGACGCAAATTCAATACCCACAAGGGCCGACAACGCTAAGGCGCTTGAACCAGAGCCAGCATAAACGTGGAAAACATCACTAATTCGTGGTGACCAATGGCAAGACTTTCGATAGCAGAATCGTCATTAACAGACTAACGGTACCTAGCACCGCAAGTAACGGCGTCCACGTCTTGAGTGCCTCCGTTTCGCTGAGCCCACTCATCTTTGCTACGATCCAAAACCCGCTATCGTTCATCCAAGAACCGATCAGCGAACCAGCACCAATCGCTGTACAAATGTAAACCAGGTTGAAGCCCAAATCTGTTTCGGTCAATCCGAACGATGCCATCATGGCGGAAACGGTAATCATCGCCGTTGTGCTCGAACCCTGAGCGACCTTCAACAAGGCCGCCATTCCAAACGCCAAAAATAGCGTAACCAACCCGACGGATTGGCTACCTGCAAAGAGTTCGCGAATGTCGGCCGCGATACCGGTCTCCTTCAGCATCGCGCCAAATGCACCACCAGCCGCCGTGATCAGGATCACCAGCCCGCCGCTAAGCAGCGCGGCCTCGACGGCTTTTGAGAAGTTATCACCACCCGGCTTCTTCCAACGCACCCAAGTGATCAATGCGATGGTCATCGACAACAACAATACGAGTGCAGGGTTACCGAATACGGCCGAGTATGGTTTCAACTCATTCCATGAGTTCGGTTTGAATGGCACCGACGGCTTGACGCCTTCAACAGCTCGGCCGTTGGGAGTCACGTGAATCGTGTCACCGACGCTGGGTGCAACAGCAAATTCGGAAAGCGGGGTGGCAATTGACGGGAACGACGCCTGCGTTGACAAAACCGCATCACCATCAATTTGCGTCACAACAGCAGCAACATCCTTGGCCTTAAAGGTGTCAACCAGTGTATCTCCCGAAATCAAAAGCACCGGTAGCACAACGGGCAGCAATGCCTCCCAGAGCGGTACCGGCGATGACAACTGCTGTGGCTCTGCATTCTCAAGATCTCGAGCAATCCCGCCAGTGGTTTCATCTTTGTCTTCTAGCGACTCAATCGGAACATGCTTATCCAAAAAGCCAGAAAACAGAATCCCCGCAATCGCTGCGGGCAACGCCACCAGCGATCCAATGGCAATCATCAGTCCTACAGGTACATCCAATGTGACCGCCATTGCCAACGGTCCAGGGGTCGGAGGCACAAGGGTATGAGTGATCGCACCTCCCGCGCAAATCGCCAATACGTACAACAGAAAATTCTTCTTCGTACTCGCATACAACGATCTTGCGAGTGGAACGAGCAGGTAGAACACAGTATCAAAAAAGACGGGTACCGAAAGCACGAAACCGCTACCCATCAAAGCCAGTGGAGCACGTTTGATACCCAGCACTGCAAGGAACGCCATCACGATTCGATCGGCTGCTCCGCTGCGCATCATGGCCTCGCCTATCACCGCGGCAAATCCGATGACCAGCCCGATCTTGCCCGCCGCGATACCGAACTCACGCGCAACGCGTTGCATTCGCTCGACAGCAGAAACTGCCGCAACTCCCTCGACACCCTCTACCGGTACTGGCCCGGCAGCCAAGAAACTGACCGCCAACGCCGCAACGATCAACGCAATAAATGCATTGATTCGTAGGCCAATGATGAGGCCAAGGACAATGAGAATTCCGATCGACACAACGATAAATGATGACATCGCGAACGCTTTCGACGAGTGGGCACTAGCGACTGAGCTCTAAATACGTTGGATGACCAAAGGCAACTACGTTAAATTCAAAGCCCGCGTATGGGGTGGGGAAATAGACCGCTTTATGCCCACGAATATAGCTCATACGACACACGATTCTTACCCCCCGTCACAAATCATCAAGTTTGCCAAACATGGCTAACAGCTCGATTAGCAAGCCTTCAAGGAAATCCAGATGGCAACCCAGTCTCCCTATCACGTAGTCGTTGCCGATTTCATAACGGACGACTTGGAACATGAACGCAACGTTTTTGGCAAACTCGCTCGCGTCACAGCAACGAATGCATTCTCCGAACAAGACCTCGTTGGGCACGTCGAGAACTGTGACGCGATCATGCTGTTCCACAACGTAGCGTTGACTGAGCAGACCATCGGACGACTCGAATGTTGCAAGCTGATCGCACGCTGCGGCGTCGGAGTTGACAACGTGGACTTGGATGCAGCAAGGGCTCGTGGCATTCCTGTTTCGAACGTGCCAGACTACGGAACAGAAGAAGTTGCCGATTCAGCGATCGGCATGGCTCTAGCGCTAACGCGAGGCTTTTCACGGATGAATTCTCAACTGCGCGACTCCGAGCACGATGGCGTTTGGGCGTACGAGCAAGCCGCACCGCTCTTTCGTTTGCGAGGCCGGACGTTTGGCATCGTTGGGTTTGGACGCATCGGCGTTGCTACGGCGTTGCGAGCCAAAACGCTCGGTATGGATGTGCAGTTTTACGACCCTCTTCTTCCAGATGGCTACGATAAAATGCTCGGCGTACGACGTGTCGAAACAATCGAAGAACTCTTTGCCACTTCGCTTGTCGTCAGCCTCCATTGCCCTTCGACTCCTCAAACGAAAGGGCTCGTTTCGCATGAGCTGATCGAGCAAATGCAACCAGGTTCGTATCTAGTAAATACTGCACGAGGCAATGTTCTCGATACTTCCGCCATTCCACCAGCGATTGCATCGGGTAAGCTCGCCGGGGCGGCGATTGATGTGCTTGCGAACGAACCACCGCCGGTAGACGATCCGCTTATTGCTGCATGGCGAGATCCTAGTCACCCAGCACACCATCGGGTGATCGTGAATCCTCACGCAGCTTTCTATTGCGAGGAGGGTCTCATCGACATGCGAGTCAAAGCCGCCAAATCATGCCAGCGAGCTCTACTGGGCGAACCACTTAGGAATATCGTCAACTGATACTCCACGAAGAACAAACCGCTGAGATCTTCATGCCATGGCTAGGTTCTTTATAATCCCGAAATCCCAGTTAAGTTTGACGCATGGACTCACTTTGGAATTCGTCGCGGAGGAAGCGGAGCTGAAATCTATGTAAATGGCGAGCTAGTTGCTGGTAATATCAACCGGAGACGCCCAATTTTTTCAATACGTTTGCAAACGCAATCACGCTAGGTGCTAACCGCGAGGAAGAGGGCTTCTTCTTCGGATTGGTTCTTCACGGTTTGGGGACGGCTGATTTTGCTTTCGATCCCGCAGTCGACTTAGACTTTTTCCTAACGGAAGTTGGTTGCGAACCAACCCGCCAATGAATTGCTGGGGGACTTTGGTGGAGTTGCGTTCGCTGACTTTCTTCCTATCGGGCAACTTCGGCAATGGAGTTTCGAATTACGAAGATGGCGACGTTGATTGCAACGGCGCGGTTGAATTCGCCGACTTTCTCACGCTCTCGGCGAACTTTGGGCAAACGCTCGGTGGAGCAGCGGCCGTACCCGAGCCAAGCGGTTTGACGCTGTTACTGCCAGGATTACTTGGGTTGCTATACTTGCGAAAACGTGACCGCTAGTTCGATTTTTGGTAAAAGCGTAGGGACAGCTTGTGACATTAATGTCATGAGCCCACCTGACAAAGCTGTCTCAAACGACTCGATATTTTGCACACGGAACAACATCCATGAAGGCAACCAAGCTCGCTTTTGCTGTCACCCAGCTGTTCACCGTGCTCAGTGTCAGTGCGTTCGCCGCAGCTCCAACACTGGAACTGCCCAACGCGATAACATTGCTCCATGGCGCACCGCTTCACATTCCGCTTGATGGGTTTGATGCAGACGGCGACGACCTGACCTTCTCCGTTTCAGTTTCGGACCCCACATTCATCGAGACTTTGATACCCAATGGCAACCGCAGCCTCGAACTGAACGTCGCCGACCATGGCACGATGATGATCGAGCTATTTGAACAACGAGCTCCACGCACAACTGGCCAGATCATTGAGTTGGCGGAGAACAACTTCTACGATGGCATCATTTTCCATCGCGTGATTGATCAATTCATGATCCAAACTGGAGATCCAACCGGTACAGGCACTGGTGGTTCTACTTTGCCTGACTTCGACGACGAATTTCACTCTGACCTCATGCACTCCGCACCCGGCGTTTTGTCGATGGCGAAAGCCCAAGATGACACGAACAACTCTCAGTTTTTCATCACGGACGTTCCCACACCTTGGCTCGACTTCAATCACAGTGTCTTCGGACAAGTCACCGATGGAGACGACGTGCGTGAATCAATCACTGATGCGAGCACCAACTCACAAGATCGCCCACTTACAGACATCGTGATCGAATCGGCGCGCATCGTCGACGACTTAGAAAACGGAGTGCTAATGCTGAAGGCGCTACAATCTTCAACCAACTTGTTTCAAGTTGATGTTACGGCAAGCGATGGCCTCAATTCCGTAACGCAGTCGATCGACATCACGATCGCCGATGACCCAACGAATCACCGGCCATTTTTGACCGATATTCCGGCTCTTCAAATAGTCGAAAACGGCACGCTCCAATTCCAACTTCCGGCAATCGATGTCGAGGGCGACGATATCAATTTCCAAGCAATCAGCCCAAATATCGAAGCGGCAGTCACGGTTGACGACACTGGGTTGCTTACCGTCATTCCTCCAACCGACTTTAGAGGCGAATTAGAGATCATCGCAGTAGCGTACAGCGGACAGTATCGCCCATCGATCGCCGATCAGCAGAACTTCTTCGTCACGGTTGTTCCCGAACCGTCGACCGCAATACTTCTAATGCCTGGGGCACTAATCCTACTGGGCCTTCGTCGAAAGCGATGACCGAGAAATTCTGATATACTTCGACCCACTGAAAAGTAGTACGTACCAACAAATAGTCGTAGGTGAGCACAACGCTCGTCGTCTCTCTACTTTATTGGGATCGAAAAGTGCCAATTCTCGCCACATGCGACTATTGCGACCAACAGTACTCGGTGCCGCTTGAATCTGTCGGCAGCACCAAAACCTGCCGTGTGTGCGGCAAGTCTTTCCGGGTAGCAGATCCGTTTGGTGGCTCGAAGGTTGCGACTGATACGTCGCCAGCGCCGAAATCAAGCACGCTGCCACCGAAAACGACAACCTCTAACGCAGATCGCTGGAAGTTACTGTTTGCCGGTGGTGTGATTGGGCTTTTCGTTGGCCTCTTACCAGCAGCGGTAATGATTGCGAACAATGCCGAACCCAGGTTGGCTGAATACAGCCCTGAAGAACCGTTCCCCGAAGAACCGTTTACCTGGCAAGCAGATCACTGGCAGTCAAATACCTGGGATCCGAGCGTTGGTACCTACGACAAAGTCGTTCAGTATGTTGTTCGCATTTACGTGCAACGACAAGAAGGATCCGACGGAATAGGCACTGGATTCATTCTCTATCCAGGGAAGACACTCGTCACGAACCACCACGTGATTGAAGACGCTAAACGTATCGTGGTAGAAACCTACTGGGGTCAGCAAGTCTCACTGAATCAACTACGCGCAATCGACGAAGCTGCCGACATAGCAATACTTCCGCTTCCTGCGGGGTTTCCCAAAGGCGGATTGCAACCATCCAAACGGACACATGCGATTGGTGAATCTGTATTTGCAGTTGGTTCACCAAGGGACACCGCATTCGCACTAACAGCTGGGAAACTTGCTCAGTTTGGGTTCAGGCGCGAAAAAAGCACGATAAGCGCCGATTTGACCACCCAACCCGGGTCTAGTGGTTCTCCGCTAGTCGATCGGAACGGGAATGTACTTGGCGTAATCCACAGTGCAGCACAGCTGGCCCACATAACACTCGCAACTCATGTACGGGAGCTCAAAGAGCTCGTAAAGGAATCCGAGGGAAAACCATTCAAATCAATCCCAATAGATTCGAGTTCCGACGCAGCATCAGAAACAAATCAAAAACTAGATTCAGCCTAGCGTGCGACGTTGTGTTAGACAAAAGCATCTAAGGCAATTCACGAATGTGCACGTTGCGGAACTCAACTGGAGCACCTTCCGATTCGAGACAAAGATAACCGCTGCTTGGATCGCACTCACTTCCGCCGGAAACCTCTTCGCCATTTACCCACAAACGCACTTCTCCGTTGATCGCGCGGATGTAGTAGTGATTCCATTTGTTGATCCCCAGCGTTAGATCTTTACTTGGAAAGCTGCGTTTGCCATTGGGCGCGACGGGCGGAAACGGTTTCATCTTCGCCGGGCCCGTGGGAAAAACATCTCCGTGCGAAGTAAACCAATCGGCAACGCGATCTTTTCCGCCAGCGAGGTATTTTTCTTCATACCCAAGATCCAACACCTGCACTTCGATACCGTGCGGCAACCGACCCTTTCCCGCAGCCAACTCGTCGATCGACTTTTGACTTGCCCAAACGAAGACGCCCGAGTTGCCCCCGGACTCTTTGTGCATCCATTCACAGACAAGCTCAAAATTCTTGATCGGCTGCTTCGAGCGAATCACTCCGACTGGCTTACCGGTACAAAACGCATGACCGCCTCTCCAGGCCCACGTATTTTCGTCGCAGTTCACGTTGACGAAATCATCACCACTCAACGCTCGCCAGCCCGGACCGGTTCCATCTATCCGCGCGGCCGCCACCTCGTTGGCCGGCGTTTTTGGAACGACTGCCGGAGTTACTGTTCCTTGGGCAAAACCGATTAGCGGAATCGCGACTAAGAAAAGAAGCGTCGAGGTGAATCGAATCATGCGAAGTTCCTATCGTCTAGTTGAAGTGCACGGCTGAAACTCGAGTTTGCAACCAAGCAAGCAACCTAGTCTAGCGGATTGCAACTCGGAATTTCACTCACCTTCCCGATCACGGGGAATTGTGTCTTCCAAAATCGCTGTTTCAGCTTGAACAAGTTATAAAGCAACGGACTCGCAAACCACTCCAAACCAAGCTGAGCAAGGAATCTTGCCAGTGCGGGCCCATTCCGCTTTGCAACATTCTTGTCGTAGCCTTTTGCTTTCTGCATCAACTTCATCGCCTCGGCGTGCTTGCCAATGCCAGTCAGCCAAAAAGAGTGTCTCCAAAGATAGTCAGCAAACAACATCGGGAAGGAATGGAAATCGTCGCGCCGTCGCGCGATCTCCTCAACGTACTCAAACGCGTCTACGTAGCTTTTCAGTTTTTCATTGTTCAAAACGCCCGATATAGACCCGCGATGCATTCGATAAAAGATAATCGCCTCGCTATTGTCGACGACTTCGCAACTCGGTAGCCCGAGTAGTCGAACTTTGTAGTCCAAGTCTTGCGACTTCTTTAGCTCTATCTGCCAAGGCCCAGCTTCACTCACCAAAGAACGACGCACCAAGCAGGATTGCAAAAGGATTTCCCACCCTAGCAAGAACGATTCCAACGGTGTCTTTGCCGAGGGTCGAGTTCCTTTGAAATCGATGAGCACGTAGTGATCGCTTTCTTTCCGAAATCGCTTCCAACGCCCGAAGCTTAGATTCGCCGTCGGCTGTGAAGCATACGCTTGCAGATGCGTTGCCAAGAAGTTTTCCGAGAACACATCATCATCATCCATAAAGACAATGAATTCGCCCGTCGTATTTCGCACGCCTCGATTTCGCGCAGCGGGCGCGCCTGACTTGGTTTGCCTGAAATACCGCAGTTCCACGCCTTCAGGCGATCTTTGCTGCAATGCCTGAATAACGGATTCCGTATCGTCGGTCGATTCATCATCCACCACGACAATTTCCACTGGACGGTAGTTTTGCGCAAATGCGGACTCGATTGTTTCCGTCACCAACGCTGAACGATTGCAAGTCGGAATGACGACCGAAACGAGCCCAGGAACGCCGTCATTCGGCGCAATCCAATCAGTCTGCGATGAAGGTCCGTCTTGCATCGTTCGTTTTGGCTACTTTCGAATGTCCATCATCAAACGCATGACTTCTTCGCGAGTCGTTGGACTTTCGCGAAACTTACCTCGCATCGCTGACGTAACGCAAAGACTGCCGGGCTTTCGAACACCACGCATCGTCATACAAGTGTGAGTTGCTTCGACGACTACGGCCACGCCGCGAACGTCCAACTCTTCCTCCAACAGGTCCGCGACCGTTTCCGTCATACGTTCTTGTACCTGCGGCCGTTTCGAGATGACTTCCACCAATCGCGCCAACTTGCTGAGCCCGATTACTTTGCCGTTAGGCAAATAACCAATATGTGCCTTTCCCATGAAAGGCAGCATGTGATGTTCACACAAGCTGTTAAAGCTAATGTCTCGCACGACGACGACTTCGTCATACTTTTCAGTGAAGAACTTTTGCAGATGCTGACGCGGGTCCGCATGCAAGCCACTCAGCAACTCGCGATACATGCGTGCTACGCGAGCCGGCGTCTCCAAGAGCCCTTCGCGATCAGGATCTTCCCCTACCGCAAACAGAATCTCTCGGACCGCTTTCTCGATCCTGGGCAGATCGACTTCGAAACCGTTTGTTTTCGTTTCAGCCATAATTGCGAGCACTCACCGAGGCCCATCCGTTGTTTTTCCGATAGAATGCAGAGCACACAGGGTAGCTAACCAGCAGCAACCTGTCGATGCGAAACGTCATCGCATCCCTTTACGTTTCGCCGCCAATATTGATGGTCAATGCAACGAGTCTATCTGGATAACGCCGCTACCTCTTGGCCGAAACCGGAAGCGGTTTACGCAGCAATCGATTCTTACCAACGAGAACTTGGCGTTGCGGCCGGACGCGGAGGCTATCGGGATGCGGAAGAAGTCGATCGCTTGATCGGGAAAACACGACTTGCAATCGCGAAGCTGATCAACGCTAACTCGCCAAGCGAAATTATTTTCACGCAGAACTGCACGGACTCGCTCAACATAGCTCTGCACGGTCTCCTCGACAGTGGTGATCACGTCATCACTTCGGCTGCAGAGCATAATTCAATCCTTCGTCCGCTTCACGAACTTAGAAGCAGTGGCGCCGACGTCACTACCGTCACGGTGGATGCGATGGGGCAGTTAACAACTAAAGCGATCGAGAAAGAAATCCGCGACGACACACGATTGATTGCAATCTCGCACGCCAGCAACGTGACCGGAACGCGGCAACCTATCGAAGAAATCGCCGAACTCGCGAAGCAACACGACATCTTGTTCTTACTTGATGCCGCACAAACGCTGGGGCACGAACCGATCGACGTTGTATCCTTGCCCACCCAATTACTGGCTGCGCCAGGACACAAAGGTTTACTTGGCCCGTTGGGAACGGGTGTACTGTACATACACGAGTCACTGCATGGACATCTTCGCTCAACACGACAGGGCGGCACAGGAACAGAAAGCGAATCGCCAAACCAACCCGGCAAGGCACCGGCAAAGTATGAGGCGGGCAACCTCAACGTTCCCGGAATCATTGGCCTAGGGGCTGGCATTCACCACTTGGCTGAAAACGATTACGTTTCGTCAGGACACCTACTGGAACTTAGTCGTCAGTTTATCGACGGCCTCGCGGCCATTGCCGGCACGAACGTCTACTCGAAAGCTAATCGTTACGGAATCGTTAGCTTTAACTTGGACGGCCTCCATCCGGGTGAGCTTGCCACAACGCTGGACAGCATGGCAGGCATCCAAGTACGCTCGGGCTTACACTGCGCACCGCTCATGCACGAATCGATGGGCACGAAAGCCACCGGTGGCACCTGTCGCGTGAGTTTTGGTCACTTTTCAAAACCAGAAGAAGTCGCCAAACTATTGGATTGCATCGAAACTCTGCTCGCCAATCCATTGTCCTAGCCCACAACCAACCACAAGCACAAGGAAGCAAACAATGGCCGACTCCAAGCCGTGGTACAAAGACGGATTGAAATTCAAGTGTTCGCAATGTGGCGACTGCTGCACGGGTGCACCCGGTTTCGTCTGGCTCAACAAAGCCGAGATAACTGCACTCGCGAAACGATTCAACACGGACGAAGAAACGTTCGAAGCCACCTACGTGATGAAAGTCGGTATTCGCAAATCACTCAAGGAATTCGAAAACGGAGACTGCGTTTTTTTCGACAATAAAAAACGATGTTGCACGGTGTACGAAGATCGACCGCGACAATGTAAGACATGGCCCTTCTGGGATTCAAACCTAAAGAGCCCAGAGACGTGGGCCGAAACGTGCGAAGCGTGCCCCGGAAGCGGCAAAGGAAAACTCTATCAACTTGAGGACATCGAGACGCAACGCAAAGTAATGAAGGTTTGATACGTATCGTCGGCGAGCGGTACCGAATTGTAACGACGGGTTACGATCGGGCCGTGCGTGAGCCGCATTTAGGCTGTAGAAATGGACACCTATTTCATCTTCAGCTAAGCTAGAGGTCCTTCCAAATCGCAAGTTTTCGTCGATTTCAAACCTCAAGGAAAATGCAATGTTGCGGTGCTTCAACAGTGCAATCTTCGTAGCCATGCTTGGTGCCGCTTGTCTCTTCGGTGCCGAACAGACCGAGAACCAACCTGCGGACCGGACTGCCGATTTGACTCCCGACAAGTTCTTTGACCAACACGTGCAGCCCATCCTGGCGCAGCACTGTTTCAAATGCCACGGCGCGGAAGCGAAGGTCAAAGGCAGCTTCACAATGACCAATCGAACGTCGCTTCTGAAAGGTGGTGACTCGGGTGAGGTTCTTGAATCCGAATTGCTCGTCGACGCGATCAACTACGAAGGCTATGAAATGCCGCCAAGTGGAAAGTTGGCTGACAATGATATCGCGACCATCACCAAGTGGGTGAAAATGGGCGCGCCCTGGAGCAAGACTACGGAAGATTTTGGATACGACGGCGAACAAGAAGTTGAGCACGGCCCGCCTCAAGTCAACGAAGAAACGAAAAAGTTCTGGGCTTACCAACCAGTAACACGCCCAGCGACTCCCAGTGTTGAAAACGTGGAATGGATCAAAAATCCAATCGACGCGTTCGTGCTGAATAAGCTCGAGGAAAATAAGCTCCAGCCGAATTCGCCAGCGGATAAAGCAAGTCTGTTGCGCCGGGCTTACTACGACCTCACCGGACTTCCTCCAACACTGGAGGAAGTGCAAACGTTCGCTGAAGACACATCTGCAGAGGCTTATGAAAACGCCATTGACCGCTTGCTCGATTCGAAACAATACGGGGAACGATGGGGCAGGCATTGGCTGGACGTTGTTCGCTATGCAGAATCCAACAGCTTCGAACGCGATGGTGCGAAGCCACATATCTGGCGATACCGCGACTACGTCATTGATAGCTTCAACGAAGACAAACCTTACGACCAATTCATCCGCGAGCAACTAGCCGGCGACGAAGTAGACGAGGTCACTCCAGCCACCTACATCGCGACGGGTTTCTACCGCATTGGTCAGTGGGACGACGAACCCACCGACCAACTCCAAGCGGACTTTGATGCACTCGACGATATTGTCGCAACAACAAGCCAAGTCTTCCTGGGAATGACGATCAATTGCGCACGGTGTCACGACCACAAGATCGATCCGATTCCGCAAACAGACTACTACCAGATGCTCTCGTTCTTTCGCGGGGTTAAACCGTACGGTCATCGCCGCTTGGACGAGGCCAACACACGGATCTTCGACAAAAACACGAACGAGCAGGTCGAAAAATCGATTGCTAAAAAGCTCGTCAATGAGCGCCAACGTTTGGAGAAAATCGTTACCCAAATCGAAAACAGGGTACGAAGGAATCTGAGCAATCCGGAGCGAGAAGACTTCGCGTTTGAAGACAACCGTCTCGAGATGATTCGCAAACGGCCTGAGACTATCCCAGCACCCAAGCTGAAGGAATACGAGAAGGCAAGGAAAGACCTCAAGCAGATTCGCCTGGAAGACGAAACGCTACAGGCCAGAATCGTCACGATCTTTGGCGTTAGCGAAGTTGGAAGTGAGCCCCCGAAAACGAACGTTATGATCCGTGGCAACGCCCACGCATTGGGTGATGAAGTACAACCGGGCTTTCCGAGCGTGCTTGCGTTTGACGCACCCAAAAACATCGAACCCACCAACTACGGCACCAGCGGTCGCCGAATGCGACTTGCAAATTGGATTACTAGCTCGCGAAACCCGCTGACCGCGCGCGTGATGGCGAACCGAATCTGGCAACATCATTTTGGTCGTGGCATTGTCGCTTCACCGAACGATTTCGGTTTTCAAGGTTCGCGTCCCACCCATCCGAAGCTGCTCGATTGGCTCGCACATGAACTAGTTTCCGGCGGATGGAAAATCAAACGCATGCACAAACTGCTCATGCTTTCCAACACCTACCAGATGTCATCGCAATCCAACGACGAGGCCTACGCGAAGGACCCAGGCAACAATCTGCTTTGGCGTATGAACATGCGTCGCCTATCGGCCGAGGAAATTCGTGACTCGATCTTGGCAGCCAACGGCACTTTGAATCTGAAGTCCGGTGGACCGAGTATCTATCCGGTTATTCCAAAGTCGGTCCTAGCTGGCCAGTCGCGCCCCGGTGCTGGCTGGGGGAACTCCTCACCGGAAGAAGCCGCCCGCCGAAGCATCTACATTCATGTAAAACGATCTTTGATAACTCCAATATTGGCGAGCTTCGATTTTGCCGATACTGACTCAAGCTGCCCGGTTCGCTTTGCTACAACGCAACCCACGCAAGCACTCGGCATGCTGAACAGCGAGTTCCTGAATGAACAAGCAGATATATTCGCCAAACGAATCAGCGAATCAAAAAAAGGGCTGAAGAAACAAGTCGCCGAAGCCTTGGCAATCGCAACATCGCGAGAACCCAGCAAAGACGAAGTTGCACGCGGTGTTAAGTTCGTACGTGAACTACGCAAAGAAAACGAACTATCGAAAGAAGAAGCACTGAATCAGTTCTGTTTGATGGTGCTGAACCTGAACGAATTCATTTACCTAGACTGACAAAGCTCAGCCGAGAAATAACATGTCCAAGAAACCGGTACGAAATTTCTGTGGTCGCACACGACGCGAGATGCTTTGGCAAACGGGCGCTGGCTTTACAGGGCTAGGGCTAACCGGATTGCTTGAAAGCGAATCGTTCTTCGGCAAACAAGCTGTCGCCGCCGATGGAGTAACGCCGTTCGTTAACCCGCTTGCGCCGCGCAACCCGCACTTCGGCGGACCAGCAAAGAGCGTGATCTTCTTGTTCATGTACGGCGGACCAAGCCAAGTCGACACGTTTGACTACAAGCCGAAACTTTATCCGCTCGACGGCCAAACCATCGACATTAAAACCAAAGGCCGTGGCGGATCTAAAAGCAAAGGCCGAGTTGTTGGCCCAAAATGGAAGTTCAAACAGTACGGCGAATCAGGCGCTTGGGTATCAGAGCTATTCCCAAACGTTGCCACATGCGTCGACGACATCGCGTTCTTGAAATCCATGACAGCCGACTCCCCAATTCACGGCTCCGCCATGCTGCAAATGAACAGCGGTAAAATCCAAAGCGGCAGCCCTGCCCTCGGCTCGTGGGTCAACTACGGCTTGGGCAGCGAGAACGAAAACTTACCAGGCTTCGTCGTAATGCTTGATCCGAAAGGTGGACCGATTTCCGGCGCGAAGAACTGGAGCAGTGGCTACATGCCAGCGAGCTACCAGGGAACCATCTTCCGCTCCGCTGGTGCGCCTATCATCGACTTGGATCGTCCCGACGGTGTAACCAAACCGATGCAACGCAAGATGCTCGACACGCTCAAGCAATACAACGACGAGCACTACGCAATGCGAACGGACAATTCCAATCTCGCTGCGAGGATCGCGAGCTACGAACTAGCTTACAAGATGCAGATGCACGCACCGGAAGCCGTGGATCTTTCTAGTGAGACAGTGAAAACTCAAGAGATGTATGGCCTGAACGACGCTAAGACAGAGAACTTCGGCAAACGGTGCTTGCTTGCGCGACGACTTGTAGAACGCGGCGTTCGCTTCATCCAAATCTATGCGGGCGGCGCCCATAACGACGATAACTGGGATGCGCACGGTGACCTCGTGAAAAATCACACGCACCATTGCGGTCGTACCGACAAACCAATTGCCGGTCTATTGAAAGATCTCAAGCAACGAGGTTTGCTCGATTCCACCCTTGTGGTTTGGGGCGGAGAATTTGGTCGCCAGCCCACAGCCGAATACGCAAAGGGCACCGGTCGCGATCACAACTCGTTCGGATTCACAATGTGGATGGCGGGCGGCGGCATTAAAGGGGGCCAAACGGTGGGTGCCACCGATGAACTGGGTAACAATGCCGTAGAAGATCGCTTGCATGTAAAGAACCTCCACGCTACCGTCCTAAACCAAATGGGACTCGACCCTAATCGACTGACGTATTTCCACGCAGGTCTGGAACAAAAGCTTGTCGGTGTAGAAGGAGCTGAGCCTATCAATCAGATCATTTCGTAGGCTCACTACACGGACGTACGGACCCAAATGGATCAACGACTTCTGCCGACCCTCAGTTCGGATGTTTCGCATCCTCCGCTTCGAATTGGGTTGCTCGTCAATGGCCCAGAACTCGAGGCTTGGAATTACGAACAGCTCGAGCAGCTGACAAATGCAAGCTGGGCCAACGTTTCCCTCATCGTTGAAAATGCTGCCGCCAAAGTCGACAAGCGAACCTTCTTTCAAAGACTTGCAAGTGCAAGACGCAATTTCGCTTACGCCGTCTACACTCGCCTCGAACAACGCTTTGTAGCGCCCAAGTGCACCCCGTACGCATTCGAGTCAAAGAACTATACACCGTTAGTCAAAGATGTACCGCGTCTGCGCGTGACGCCTCGGCAAACGAAATTCTCGGATTACATCGAAGAGGCTGACCTTCAAAAAATCCGGGACATGAACCTGGATGTTTTGCTTCGCTGTGGTTTCCGCATTCTGCGTGGAGGCATTCTGTCTGCGGCCAAGTACGGAATCTGGTCTTACCACCATGGCGACAGCCGAGTAAACCGCGGCTCGCTTCCTGGTTTCTGGGAAGTCATGCAAGGAGACGTCACGACAGGCGCTGTGCTGCAAGTGTTATCCGAAAAACTGGATGACGGGAGGATTCTCGACCGACACCTCGGAGCCACCGAACGCCTTTCCGTAACGGCAAACCAACACAACCTGTATTGGAAGAGCGCTCCGATGCTGTTGAATAACCTGCGGCGTCTGCAAGCGGACCCGGAAGCTTACTCCCAGTGCGGTCCGCAAAAAAATGGACCGGCACCCTATTGCCACCCGATGCGATCGTGGCCAACCAACACTGGCGTCGTCGCGGGGCTCACAAAAATGGCGGGTTACTATATCGGCGAAAAAGCCAAACACATTCTTCGCTATGACCAATGGTTACTTGCCTACCATCTTAGCAAGAAAGAAGGTCAATCGAACGAGTCGTTCTATCAGTACAAAAAGATCATGCCACCCAAAGAACGATTCTGGGCTGACCCTTTCGTCATCGAACGAAACGACACTTATTACGTGTTCTTCGAAGAGTATTTCTACGCGACGGACCGCGCACATTTGTCGGTTCTAGAAATTGATCAGAAAGGGAATTGGTCGTCTCCTCGAACGATCCTGCAACGCCCCTATCATTTGTCTTATCCCTTTGTATTCGAATACGAAGGCGACGTTTTCATGATTCCCGAAACGGGCGAAAACAAAACCATCGAGATGTATCGCTGCACAGAATTTCCGGACAACTGGGAACTCGACACGGAATTGTTCACCAACATCGATGCAGCAGATACAACACTCTACTTGCAGGACGGCACGTGGTGGATGTTTACCAGCATCGTCGAGAAAGGACTGCTCAACCGTGACTCGTGCTTCCTTTTCTCCGCCGATAATCCTCGTGGCCCATGGACCCCTCATCCGCAGAATCCTATAAAACGCGACATCACCAACTCGCGCATGGCCGGAAACCTTTTCACTCGCTACGGAAAACTCTATCGCCCCGCACAAGATTGCGCCGAACGCTACGGCGTGGGAATGAAAATCAACGAAGTAGTTACACTGAACGAGCTTCAATATGAAGAAAAGACCGTTGCAGAAATAACTCCCGACTGGGACCCGTTAGTCATCGGCACGCATTCGATCAACCAAGCTGGCCGCCTAACGGTAATCGACCTTGAAATGCTCCGCAGTCGCCTGTTTTGACGCAGGTCAGATCAAGAGCGAGTAGGTAGGTCTTCTGCTATTGTGGAATCATTGCACTGAACGTTATCGCCTCGAAAATCGGCTCCAACTCGTCGAAGTCACGATCTTCTGCCTGCCAAGCAATCAGGACTCGGTAGCTACCTATTTCGCGAACGATCAATCGGCTGTGAACCAAAAAGTCGAGGCAATAAAACTGCAAATCTAAAGCTGAAATGTCCTGATCGCCGACCTTGATTTCCACCGGGTCCATTTCAAGGTCTTCGTATTCGGCCTGAAACGTTTCGAGATATTCCTTTTGCAACTCCTGCGCCGAAGAACTTTCATCGTAGATCGTCGCCGACCAAAAAGCACCATTGTTCGCCGTGACCGAAATTGTGCGAGGCACGCCCGAAGACGGATCTTCGTCGATCAGCCAATTTTCCGGATAACGAAATCGAAGTTCTTCTCGGTCATAAACTGCTGTCATCACTTCCCCTTCGCGCCAGCACACAAGTCAGCTTTGCAAACCATGAATATACGAAGTCTTACCCGCTCGCACAGGACGCTAGCAAAAACGTGGTGATATACCGCGTTTCGGCGTGATCGGTTAACTTCGCGGAGTAAATTTCGACCCCGAACTTTCTCAATGTTACTGAACCTGAAAACGTTGCTTTGCAGGCGCTGGATGCACCTGTTTTTCATCGCGATACTAGTCGCCGGTAACGGTTGCGCGACCATTAGAAAGTTCAATCCGCTTGAATCGAAATCGCTCGAGTCACGACGATTGACGCAGGAGGCCGAAGCGGCCATTCACGACGCGGACCTAGACCGTGCTGAATCAAAATTGCTCGCGGCTATCGAGCGAGATCCGACGGATGGCCACGCTCGTGCCGTACTCGCGGACTTACTGTGGGAACGCGATGAGCCAGCAGCTGCGATCGAACAAATGGCAAAGTCCATCCAGCTATCGGGCCGCCGTGATCCGCAGCAAGTGGCCAGTCTGGGGCAGATGCTACTGACGACTGGCGACAATCAGTCTGCACTTCTTCGCGCCGACGAGGCGATCGCCGTCGATCCGATGCTTGCCGATGCGTGGACGCTGAAAGGATTCGCACTACGGAATCAGGGAAAACCAGAAGAAGCTCTTAGTGCCTTCTTTCGTTCGCTGTCGATTCGAAACGGTGATCCCCAGACGCGTTTGCAGATTGCATTGATATACCAACAAACGGGACAGTCGCAGCGAGCACTTTCGATTCTTGAAGCACCCCACGTCGAGTCACCTGAACAATGCCCACACTACGCCGAGTCATGCTATCTTCGCGGGCAACTATTGCGTGATCTCCAGCGACCGGCAGACGCCATCCTCGCCTTGCGGGACGCAAGAGCGGCGGGCTACCAAGATACGGACCTTTTGTTCTCGCTGGCTGAGATGCAGATCGAAGAGGGTGAGTTGCTTCAGGCCCGCGCCACGCTCAACGATGCGCACGCGATCGTGCAGCCAAAAGACCAATCAAGATTGGCAGAGCTCCAGCAGCATGTCGAGGCTCAATCGCCAAACGCCTTGTGGCGATAGCGAAGTGCACCGCTCAGGAATTCTGTTCAACGGGTTTTCCAGCTACCCCGGGAAAGCAATCCCTACGACCCGCACAGGCAGACCAAGTAGCAGGACGATGATACTACCTTTCTTTGACAAGGTTATCTCATAGCGTAACTTTTCCTTGGAAAGACTCCGAGAGGAGGCTCTTCGCGGTACTGGGCAATTCTCCGTACCGACTCAATCCCCGGAGCCCGTGATGACCAATCCATCGAACTCAAATCCATCCACCCCAAACATTCAATCATTCCGCGAACGACGGTCCGAAGAAGCTCCAGTGCCACCCGGAGTCGAGCGACGACAGTTCAGCAACAGCCACGACGATCTGTCACCGAAGGCCCAAGAGT
>CAYNJG010000091.1:0-25612 GCA_964397295.1 uncultured Pirellulaceae bacterium | reverse complement strand
CTCAGCTGACCATGCGTACGTTCCACATCGGTGGTGTTGCTCAGGGTCACGTCGAAGAGCACGAGACCAAGTGTAAGAAAGACGGCATCGTTCACTTCACACGAATGCGTTCGGTGAAAAATGCCGAAGGGCAGGAAATCGTTCTTACTCGGAACGGCGAGATCTCGATTACCGACGCAAAAGGTCGCGAGATCGAAAAGTTCGACGTGCCAACAGGTGCGACGCTCAACGTTGCCGAGGGCCAAGAAGTCAAAAGCGGAACTGTCCTTTGCGAGTGGGATCCGCACAGTATTCCGATTCTTTCGGAAGTCGCCGGTAAGGTTCGTTACGAAGATATCGTCGAAGGCGAGACGATGCGTATCGAAAAAGATGCTGGTGGTCACGAGAGTATGATTATCACCGACCACAAAGGTGAGCGTCAGCCAAACGTTGTCATTGAAGACGCGGATGGAAAACCATTGGACGTTTACTATCTTCCCGAGCGTGCACACGTTGGTGTCGTCGAAGGTGACACCATTACTGCTGGTGCGATCGTGGCGAAGACACCACGCGAGGCTTCGGGTACTTCTGACATCACGGGTGGTCTGCCTCGAGTGACCGAAATTTTCGAAGCTCGAAAGCCAAAAGAGCCTTCGGTGATCGCAGAAGTTGACGGTGTTGTTGAGCTAACGACCGAAAAGAAACGTGGAAAGCGAACTATTATTGTTCGCAGCGAAACAGGTATCGAACGAGAGCATCTAGTACCGCAAGGTAAGCGATTCTTGGTTCACTCGGGCGATATGGTGAAAGCTGGTCAGTCACTGATTGAGGGCCCGCTAGTTCCTCACGATATTCTTCGCATCTCTGGTGAAGAAGCCGTGCAGCAGTATCTCGTTCGTGAAGTGCAAAGCGTTTATCGCAGCCAACGTGTTGAAATCAACGACAAGCACATCGAAACAATCATTGCACGAATGCTTCGTAAAGTGAAAATCGAAAACCCTGGCGACACAAATCTGTTGCCGGGTGCGATCATGGATAAGTTTGATTTCCGTGGTGTAAACGAGAACCTATCGAAGTGTCTCAAGATCTCGCATAAGGGCGACAGTGACTTCAATGTCGGCGATATCGTTCCGAAGGACGTGATCGAACAGGCGAATACGCAAATCGAAGCATTGGGTGGTGATCCTGCGAAGGGCAAGCGTCCCAAGTTCTCGACAGCGAGTACGCAGTTGCTGGGAATCACAAAAGCGGCCGTCCAAAGTTCAAGCTTTATCTCGGCTGCTTCCTTCCAGGAAACGACCAAGGTTCTGACGGAAGCTGCGTTGGCCGGTAAGACGGACGACTTGGTTGGTCTAAAAGAGAATGTAATTCTCGGGCACCTGATTCCGGCTGGTACTGGATTCCGTTCCTTCCAAGAGTCGGAAGTTCGAATCAATCCAGAAGCACTCGAAGCCTTAGCGGCTCAGAAAGTGCGATCGCTGGAAGAAGAATTCCCGCTTCTGCAAAACGAAGATGGCAGTCCTGCCTCGGCCGTACCAGGAATGGCTCCTTCGCCGTTTGCTACTCCGTCGACCAGTTCGATGGATCCGGCTGTGCCAAGTAGCTTGGATCAGTTGATGGGTGCTCCATCGACGCCGCCTGCACCAGGGACGATCGGAATGGAGCCAAGTCCGCCACCGGTTGCACCAGCCCCGGCTCCGCAAGATCCTTGGGCAACGCCAAGTCCTTCAACGGATCCGATTCCAAATCCATTCGAGCAACAAGCAGCTCCTCCAGCTCAACCGGTGGCTCCAGCGACCGATCCGTTCATGACCCCGAGTCCGAACCCAATCGAGCCAACTCCGGCACCAAAGCCACCGGAGGATACGAACCCGTTTGCATCGGAGGGCCCGATTGAACTCGATCCTCCTCAGCAGCAGGATCCACCACCACAAGAATAGATAAGTGTTAAAATGTCGTGGATTTGGCGATTAGGCGTTGGCTAGATGGGGCCGATGTTGGCAAACCCACGGCTGGCGATCAGTGGTGTATTGACAGGAAAGCCAAAAGAGTTAATTTGATGAGTTCCTCTGGCTTCAGTGGAACATCCTAAGGGACAGCAATGCCAACGATTAATCAGTTAGTTCGGAAAAAGCGTAAATCTAAGCGGAGTCAGAGTAAGGCTCCCGTACTGGATCGCTGTCCGCAAAAACGTGGGGTCTGCTTACAAGTGCGGACCATGACGCCGAAGAAACCAAACTCAGCACTTCGGAAGATTACGCGTGTTCGACTTTCCAACGGGAAAGAAGTCACCGTTTACATTCCTGGTGAAGGTCACAGCCTGCAAGAGCACTCGATTGTTCTTGTTCGTGGTGGTCGAGTTCGCGACTTGCCCGGTGTTCGGTATCAGGTTGTGCGTGGAGCACTCGACACGTTGGGTGTCGATGGTCGAAAGCGATCGAGAAGTCGCTACGGTGCCAAGAGAGGTGGCTAATCGCTTCGAGCGAGCCACACATTAGAAAGCATTTTGTTTTACGTCGAGATAAGAGACAAACATGGGTCGAATCACAGCTAGTCGAAAGCAACTCAAGGGCGATCCTCGCCACGATTCGCTACTGATCAGCAAATTCATCAACTGCTTGATGAATGACGGTAAAAAGACGACGGCTCAAAAAGTGTTTTACGATTCGCTGGACTTGATCAAGGCAAAGATTCCGGATCAGGAGCCTGTCGAGGTTTTCAATCAAGCGATCGAGAACGTGAAGCCGCACATCGAAGTTCGGAGTCGCCGTGTTGGTGGTGCCGCCTACCAGGTTCCGATGCAAGTCAATAAAGCTCGCCAGCAATCCTTGGCTTTTCGCTGGTTGCTTGGTGCGATACGAGATAAAAAAGGACGACCCACAGCGGAGAAGCTTTCCGAGGAGTTGATGGCAGCTTATCGAAAAGAAGGTGCGGCGATTTCAAAGCGTGAGAACGTGCATCGAATGGCCGACGCAAACAAAGCGTTTGCCCACTTCGCCTGGTAGTACAGGTCGCCTAGCGTTCAATTTAGAGCCACGACAGGTTTGTCGTGGCTTTTTTCGTGCGCTCAAGCGTTCGGTGCGGGACCGGTTCAGAAATCCCGTGAAAATCACTATCATTCAGCCGTCGCCCTAAGTTAAACGCTCTCGGAATAGCATCATGTCACGTAAGCTCGAGGACATCCGCAACATCGGCATTATTGCTCACATCGACGCTGGAAAGACAACGATGACCGAGCGGATGTTGTTCTGCGCCGGAGCGACGCATCGCTCGGGCGAGGTGGACAAGGGAACCACCGAGACAGACTTCGACGAAGAAGAGCAGAAGCGCGGTATCACGATCTATTCCGCGTGTGTCACTTTCCCGTGGCGAAATAACACTTTCAATCTTATCGATACGCCTGGTCACGTAGATTTTACCGCCGAAGTCGAGCGTTGTTTAAGGGTGCTTGATGGCGGCGTAGTCGTCTTTAGTGCTCGTGAGGGCGTCGAGGCTCAGAGCGAAACAGTTTGGCGGCAAGCGGACAAGTATGGTGTGCCTCGCGTTGCGTTCATTAACAAGATGGACCGAGAGGGCGCTGACTTTGCGCGGACGTTTGCAGATATCAAGGATCGGTTGAATGCTCATCCGGTCGCTTTGCAGATACCGGTTGGGCAAGGCCCGCCGCACATCGACAACGCTTTTCGAGGCGTGATTGATGTGATCAAGATGAAGATGTTGACCTTTGAAGATGACGGAAAAAAGGTCGTCGAGCAGGATGTTCCTGAAGACATGCAGACGGATGCGGAGATTGCTCGCGAAGAATTGCTTGAAGTGGTGACCAACTTCGACGACGAGCTTATGGAGTTGGCTATGGAGGAGAAGCCAATACCTGAAAAGCTGATGCACCGAGCTCTTCGTACGGCGACGTTGGCTCGCGAGATCCAACCGGTGCTGTGCGGGTCTGCGCTCGACTATATCGGCGTGCCTCCTGTCTTGGATGCCGCTGCCAGTTACTTGCCGAGTCCTGCCGATAAGCCGCCTGTTTCGGGAGTGGAAATCAGCAAGAAGAAAGAAGAAAAAGAGGGTACTCGCAAGCCGAATGCGAAAGAGCCTTTTTGTGGATTGGTTTTCAAGGTCGTTGCTTCCAAGACCGGCGACCTTTCGTTCATTCGTGTCTATTCGGGGGCGTTGAAAGCGAACTCACGTGTTTTCAATCCCGGAAAGGATAAGAAGGAGAACGTTGCACAGCTTTGGCGGATCCAAGCGTCGCGAAAGGAGCAGACGCCGCTCGTCGAAGCTGGTGACATTGTTGGCATAATCGGGCTTCGGCATTCTGTGACCGGTGACACGCTTTGCGATGCCCAAAAGCCAATCCTGCTGGAGTCGATTGACTTTCCCGAGACTGTGATCTCTATGGCCATCGAGCCTGAGACCACGAACGAGCGAAAAAAACTGGGCGAAGTGTTGGAGCTGATGAAGCGTCAGGATCCAACATTCAACGCGCTGGAGAGTGAGGAGTCTGGGCAAACGTTGATTAGCGGGATGGGCGAACTTCACCTGGAGGTGATCAAGAACCGTCTGCTCCGAGATTTTGCCTTGAAAGTTAAGTTTCACAAGCAGCGTGTTAACTACCGCGAGACGATCGAAAATCCTGTCGAGGCGGAAGGTGTCTGCAACCGGCAAATGGGCGGTCAGCAGCTGTCCGCGTCACTTCGTTTGAAGGTTGAGCCCAATCCCAAATCAGCGGCGGTGGTTGTTACTAGTCGATGTTCTCCGGACGAGATTCCCGGCGAGTTCCTGATGGCAGCACTCGATGAACTGACGGGCCGCGGCGAAGGCGGCGGGGCTATTGGGGGGTATCCGCTTTCTCAGCTAAAGGTCACGATTTTGAGTGGTTCTGCGGACGAAAATTCCACCGAAGTTGCCTTCCGAATCGCGGCGGGCGACGCATTTGAGAGAGCTTTGCAGGATGGCGGACCCGTGCTGCTCGAGCCGATTATGAAGCTCGAAATATCCACGCCAGAAGACCATATGGGCGACCTCGTTGGAGATCTGCAGCAGCGGCGAGGCATTGTTTCTAATACGGAAAGCCGCGGAAATGGCTTTATTATCGAGGCGGAAGCCCCGTTGGCGGAGTTGTTCGGCTACAGTTCGGCAATGCGAAGTCTGAGCAAAGGTCTGGCCGGTTGCTCAATGGAACCATTGCGATACGCACCCGCGCCAGCGAGTGTTGGAGAGGGTTTTGCGTTCTAGGTAGTTCGCGATTCAGTTCGCGATGGAAAAAAAGCAAAGACTGCGTCACCAGGTGTTGACGACGTTGGCGGGTAACTCTAATCTATCCTGCTTCCCCATAAGGCTGAGTAGTTGGCCTATGGAACTCAATTGTCTTAGTGCTGATAGCAAGCGGGAACTCAAGTGGCTCAGGCTCACGAAGTAATTCGTATCCGCATGGAAGCTTACGATCATCTGATCTTGGATCAGAGTGCTAAAGAGATCGTGGATACCGCGAAGCGTACGAACTCCGAAGTTCATGGACCGATTCCATTGCCGACTCGGATTGAACGTTATACGGTTTTGTCTAGTCCTCACGTAAATAAGAAGGCTCGGCAGCAGTTCGAGATTCGGACGCACAAGCGTCTGATTGATATCGTGCAGGCGACAGCGAAGACGATTGAAGCCCTTAATAAGCTGAGTTTACCAGCGGGCGTTGATATTAAGATTAAGGCCTCCTCGCGATAAGATTGCGGCGGAGTTTAGGTTCCTCAACAGGATTGATATGGCTGGAAGTTAGCTGGGTAAGCTTTGGGCGAAGCCTGATGTCTCCTGGTTGGCAAGCATTTCAAGGGTATTGTGATGGCAAAAGGTGTTCTCGGCCAAAAGGTCGGTATGACTCAGTTGTACGATGAGAGTGGTGCCGTTGTGCCTGTCACGGTGATTCAAGCTGGCCCTTGTCATGTTCTTCAGATTCGTACGCTCGAGCGTGATGGCTATGAAGCTGTTCAGCTCGGCTTTCTTGATAAGCCTCGCCGTCTCGCTAGTCGAAGTGAGAGAGGCCATGTCGCCAAGCTAAGTAGTAAGCGATCCAAGGCTCGTGCGAATGCGGGTGTTGAGTTGGTTGAGAAGCCAGGTTGCGAGCCTAAGCGTCATGTGCGTGAGATTCGTGGTTCTGCGGAAGGTTATGAGTTGGGTCAAGAGGTCGGCGTTGACGTTCTGGCTGAAGTCGCGGCTGTTGATGTTGTTGGTACAAGTAAGGGTCGTGGTTTCGCTGGTGTGATGAAGCGGCATAATTTCGCCGGTCAGCGAGCGACTCACGGTGTGAAGAAGGTTCATCGCCACGCAGGTGGTACTGGTTGCAGTGCGTCTCCAAGTCGAACTTGGAAGGGGCGTCGGATGAGCGGGCAGTACGGGAATACGCGATCGACGGTTCGCAATCTTAAGGTTGTGAAGGTTGATGCAGAGAATGGTTTGCTGATTGTTCGAGGTGCAGTGCCTGGTCCGAATGGCAGTTGTGTATTTGTTCGCGAAACCAACATGCTGCGATAGAGATTGGGGAGATAAGACAGATGGCCAGTTTGACGGTATACGATCAGTCGGGAAGCGAAGTCGGGAAATATGAGATTGACCCGAATGATATCGCTCCGCGCATTAGCAAGCAGTTGTTGCATGATGTTGTTGTGATGTATCAAGCCAGTCAGCGTCAGGGTTCGCATAAGACCAAGTCGCGTTCTGAGGTGGCGGGTACTAGCAAGAAGATGTATCGCCAGAAGGGTACGGGTAATGCTCGTGCTGGTAGCAAACGCAGTGGTGTTCGTCGGGGTGGTGGTCATATTTTCGCTCGTCGGAATCGCGACTACTCGTATCGGATGCCGAAGAAGGCTATACGGTTGGCGACTCGCATGGCGATCGCCTCGAAAATTGCAGATAGCGAAGTGGTGGTGGTCGACGATCTGAAGTTTGAGAAGCCGGCTACGAAGCAAATGGTCGGCACGTTGAAGGCGTTGGGTCTTGGTGGCACGACTACTTTGATCGCGGTCGATGCACCAAATACGAATGCGTACAAGAGTGCCCGGAATATTCCAGGTGTTTCGATGTCGCCTGTTTCGGACTTGAATGCCTTGGGTGTTCTTTCGCCCCGACGCATGTTGGTAACGAAGGCTGCGTTGGACGCTATTAAAGAGCGTGCTGCGGCGAAGGCTAGTTAGGGGTTAGTGGTATGGCGATTAAGGTACCAGAAGTAAAGAAGACTCGTTTGGAGTTGGCGCCGCATCAGGTCGTGTTGCGACCTTTGGTGACGGAGAAGGGTGTTCATCGCGCAGAGCGATTGAACCAGTATGCCTTCGAAGTGAATCCATTGGCTGATAAGGCGTTGATCAAGAGTTCGATTGAGTCGCTTTTCGATGTGACGGTTTTGAAAGTTCGAACGCAGAGTCGCAAGGGTAAGCCTCGTCGTTATCGTTTTCGTTACGGCATGACGAAATCTTGGAAGAAGGCGATCGTTACGTTGGACGCTGAAGATCGTATCGACTTCTTTTAACGGATAGTGTTCGTGTTGCAGCAGTGTCGTACGAAGTTTGATCGCATAGTGCAAAGATAAGATTCATGGGAATTCGAAAATACAAGCCGACCTCCGCTGGTCGTCGCAATGCGACGGTGAGTGACTTTGCGGACTTGACGCCGGGTGCGAAGCCTGAGAAGTCATTGTTGCGTCCGATCAAGAAAACTGGTGGTCGAAATAATCAGGGGCGTATTACGGCTCGGCATCGTGGTGGTGGTCACAAGCGTCGCTATCGCGTGATCGACTTTCTGCGAAACAAGGACGGCGTGCAGGCGAAGGTGGATTCGATTCAGTACGATCCAAACCGTAGTGCCCGTATTGCCTTGTTGCATTACGTCGATGGCGAGAAGCGTTACATTGTCGCTCCCGATGGTTTGAAGGCTGGTATGGTCGTTGTGTCAGGCGAAAACTCGCCGCCCAACGTTGGTAACGCAATGCCTCTACGAAATATTCCAATTGCCACTGTGATTCATAATGTCGAATTGCAGGCAGGTCGCGGTGCAGTTATGTGCCGAAGTGCCGGAACGAGTGCTACATTGATGGCTCGTGAGGCAGGCTGGGCTCAGATCTCCTTGCCAAGCGGAGAGATTCGTCGAATTCCTTCTGCATGCAAAGCGACGATTGGTAAGGTCGGTAACTCCGATCATATGAACGTTGTTTTGGGTAAAGCTGGTCGTGCTCGCTGGCTTGGTCGTCGGCCACATGTTCGTGGTACGGCAATGAATCCAATCGATCACCCGCACGGTGGTGGTGAAGGTCGGACGAAGGGTGGTCGTCATCCAGTGAGTCCAACAGGTCTTTCGGCGAAGGGTGGAGGAACGCGTAAGAAGCGTAAGCCATCAAATGCGTCGATTGTTCGCCGTCGTCGTTCGAAGCGTTACGGTGTTCTCAAGAAAGGTTAGTGAGAGATGAGTCGTTCGCTAAAAAAAGGTCCATACGTCGATCCGAAGCTGTATGCCAAAGTGGTCAAGCAGCAAGAGGGCGGTGGTTCGTCGCCAATTACGACGTGGGCTCGGGCGTGCACGATTGTGCCTGAGTTTGTCGGAGTTACTTTTATGGTTCACAACGGGAAGCAGCACTTGAAAGTATTGGTTTCCGAAGACATGGTCGGTCACAAGTTGGGTGAGTTTGCGCCGACGCGAACCTTCCGCGGTCACGGCGGCAAGAAACGGTAGTCTCGATTTAGGCTTTAGAAGATTATGTATCCATCAACACACAGATACGCTCGAATCAGTCCGATGAAAGTTCGGCCGTTGGCTGACATGATTCGTGGCAAGTTTGCGGACGAGGCGTTAGAGATACTTCGTTTCCAGCCCCAGCGTGGTGCTCGGATGCTGGAGAAGGTGATCAAGAGTGCACTCGGGAACGCACAAGATCCAGAGAATCCAAAAAACAAAGGTCGAACGGTTCAGCTTGAAAGCTTGGTCGTGTCGAAAGCGATGGTGGACGGTGGCCCAATGTTCAAGCGAATGCGACCAGGTTCGCGTGGCATGGCCCACATCATCAAGAAGCGTTTTTCACATATTCATGTCACGCTGGA
Source organism: uncultured Pirellulaceae bacterium (assembly GCA_964397295.1). Classification (GTDB taxonomy): domain Bacteria; phylum Planctomycetota; class Planctomycetia; order Pirellulales; family Pirellulaceae; genus CAYNJG01. The sequence goes on along the minus strand of CAYNJG010000091.1, from coordinate 16,556 downwards.
GGAGCTCTAGTTCAAGATCAGTTCTTGACTGGGGAGCTTGTAAGCAATGGGTCAAAAAGTAAATCCAATCGCATATCGAACTGGCGTGATGGTCGGTTGGAAAAGTCGCTGGTATGCGTCCAAGCAAGACTATTCGGAATTGCTGCTTGAGGACTTCAAGATTCGTAAGTTCATCAAGAAGCATCCGAAGAAGACGCAGTATCGTCAGGCGGGCATCGACAAGATTGAGGTCGAGCGAACTCGCGATGAGGTGAAGGTCGTTTTGCATTGTGCTCGACCGGGTCTCATTATCGGCAAGAAGGGTCAGGAGATCGAGTTCTTGCAGGGTGAGTTGCAGGATCTGATCGGTCGTCGTGTCAACTTGAAGATCAACGAAATATCGCGACCAGAGCTTCAGGCGCAATTGGTTGCGGAAGAGATTGGCGAGCAGCTTGCAAAGCGTTCGAGTTTCCGTCGCACGATGAAGCGTGCAATGGAGACAACGATGGAAGCAGGGGCGAAAGGCATCAAGGTTCAGTTGGCTGGACGGCTGGGTGGTGCAGAGATGGCTCGTCGCGAGAAACAGATTTCGGGTTCGATTCCGCTTAGCACGTTGCGGGCGAAAATCGACTATGGATTTGCAGAAGCCATGACGGCGCAGGGGCACATTGGTGTCCAGGTTTGGGTAAACCAAGGTTTTTATTCAGCTACGGGAGACGACAAAAATGGCGATGATGCCGAAGAGAGTAAAGCATCGAAAAAGCCAACGCGGTCGTATAAAAGGTAACGCGACTCGCGGTAACACTGTCGTCTTTGGTGAATTCGGTTTGCAGGCCATGCAGGGCGGTTGGATCAAAGCGGCAACGATCGAGGCAGGGCGTATTGCTGCACAGCAATACATTCGTGGCCAGGGTCGGCTTTATATTCGCATGTTCCCACACAAATCCGTAACCTCCACGCCTTTGGAAACTCGAATGGGTAAGGGTAAAGGGGAGCCGGACTACTGGGTGGCAGTCGTGAAGCCGGGAACGGTCATGTACGAACTAAGCGGTGTAACCGAAGAGCAGGCTCGAGTGTGTTTTGCTCGACTGGCTCACAAGATGCCAATTCCAGTTCGATTTGTACGCAAGCGACCTTTTTAGGTTGTTTCCGAATAACGGGTGATTTGAACGATGAAAGCGAAAGAGCTACGCGAGATGAGCGACGAGCAGTTGGTGCTGACTCTGAAAGAGACAGCAGACAACTTCTTTCGTCTCCGAACGCAAGCACAAACTGAGCGGCTTGATGCTCCAAGCGAACTTCGCAAGGGTAAGCAATTGATTGCTCGAATTAAAACATTACAGCGAGAGCGTGCCATGGCATCGGAAGCTAAGCAGCCAGCGACAGTAACTACAGAAGCAAGCGAGTAGAAAACGATGCCAAAGAAAGTAGCCGTTGGCGTAGTTACCAGCGACAAGATGGCGAAAACTCGCCGAGTCGAAATTGCACGCAAGGTAAAGCATCCGAAGTACGGAAAAATCATCCGTAAGAAAACGGTTTGTTATGTGCATGATGAGCAGGAAGAATCGGGTATTGGCGATACGGTTGAGATCGTCGAATCGCGACCGATGTCAAAGACAAAACGGTGGGCGCTTGTTCGAATCGTCGAGAAGAGCCGAGCGGTAGATGTTGCGGCGTTGCGAGCTGCAAAACAGTTGGCAGCGGTTGCGGAAGCTGAAAATGCTCCGAAGTCCAAGTCGGAGCCAACGCCAGCTGCTGCAGAAGAGAAAACAGAATCGAGTGAGAGTGCGGAGTAGCTAAGGGCCGACTTGGTTCTTTCGAAACTGCTTCTCCACAAATTAAGGTAAGACAATGATTCAGCAAGAGACACGACTAACGGTCGCTGATAACACGGGTGCAAAGGAAGTGATGTGCATCAAGGTGTTGGGCGGTTCGCGTCGTCGATTCGCCGGACTGGGAGACGTAATTGTCTGCAGTGTCAAAAGCGTCGTGCCAGGCAGTGATGTCAAGAAAAAGGCTGTTGTGCGAGCGGTTGTTGTTCGCGTGAAGGCGCCAACGCGGCGTACAGATGGTAGTTACATTCGCTTCGACAGTAACGCCGTGGTGTTGATCGACAATGATCGCAATCCACGTGGTACGCGTATTTTTGGTGCCGTCGCTCGAGAGTTGCGAGAGCATAATTTCATGAAGATTGTCAGTCTCGCAAGTGAGGTGGTCTGATGCATATCAAAGTTAATGACACAGTGCAGATCATGACTGGCGACGACAAGGGTGTGCAGGGCAAGGTCTTGTCCGTCGACCACCAATCGAGAAAGGTTTTGGTCGAGGGCGTGAACTTGGTTTACAAGCACGTGCGACGTAGCCAGCGGAATCCGCAGGGCGGGCGACTGTCGAAAGAAATGCCGGTTCAGGCATCGAATGTATTATGGTGCTGTCCGTCGTGTAGCAAGCCAAGTCGAACGGGTTCGCGCTACGGTGATGATGGTAGTAAAGAGCGTTACTGCAAGCGATGTGGCAAGTCGGCTGGTGTCGTCGCTCCGGCTCGCAGTTCCTACGCAAAGAAATAGAAGAAGAGTGGCCTTGGGCCGCAGTTAGACGGAAAAAGAACAATGGCTGTACCTCGCTTACAAGAAAAGTATGAGAAAGAGATTCTTCCTGAGTTGCAAAAGCAGCTAGGTCGCAAGAATCGTCTTTCGTTGCCACGCCTGAATAAGGTGGTTGTGAATATGGGTGTTGGGTCAGCGATCTCAGAGAAGAAGCACATCGAGGATTCGGTGAATTCGCTCAGTTTGATCACTGGTCAAAAGCCGCTCACTACCATTGCTCGAAAATCGATTGCTGGTTTTAAGTTGCGTGAAGGCATGCCGATTGGCTGCAAGGTCACACTTCGTCGCCAGCGGATGTTTCAGTTTGTCGATCGATTGATTTCGGTTGCATTGCCACGTGTGCGTGACTTTCGTGGTCTCAACCCGAAGGGTTTTGATGGCAATGGAAACTACACGATGGGCCTAACTGAGCAGTTGGTCTTTCCCGAACTGAACCCAGATAAGTTTTTGCGGGTTCAGGGTATGAACATTACGTTCGTAACTTCGACCAAAAGCAATGAAGAGGCGAAGTTAATGCTCGATTTGTTCGGGCTGCCTTACAAGCAGGATGACAAGGAAAAGGACGCGGCCTGATAGCAGCGTTCGCTGGCGATCTTTTGGGTCGCCCAAACAATTGATAATTCAATTCCAAGTTAGGTGACATTTCGTGGCGAGTAAATCAAAAATCGCAAAGGCCAAGCGAGTGCCGAAATTCTCATCGAGAATAGAACATCGATGTGGCATATGCGGTCGGCCTCGTGCTGTTTATCGCAAGTTTGGTGTCTGCCGTATCTGCTTTCGAAAGTTAGCGGACAACGGATTGATTCCAGGTGTACGAAAAGCGAGTTGGTAGGAGAACTGCAACCATGATGACCGACCCCATCGCAGATATGTTGACTCGGATCCGAAACGGCGTGAGCGTTGAGCGACCGTTCGTGGAAGTTCCGTTGTCGAAGGTCAAGCGCGGACTTGCGGAAGTGCTCAAGCGTGAAGGATATATTTGGGATTGGCAAGAAGTGGAAGGCGAACAGAGCAATTCGCTTCGGCTCGATCTTAAGTATGGACCAAACGGCGAAAGAGTTATTCGGAAGATCCGACGCGTCAGTAAACCAGGTCGACGAGTTTATTCTCGCGCTAAAGAGTTGGCGCCGGTTTTGAATGGACTTGGTATTTCGGTCGTAAGTACAAGTGGTGGAGTGCTGAGCGATCGCGAAGCACGTCAGAAGAATCTCGGCGGCGAAATTCTTTGCGAAATTTGGTAGCGAGATTAATTGCGAGCGGGGAGCCATTTTCGGCGCCCTTTGCGACTAGGTGAAACAATGTCACGAATCGGTAAAAAACCAATCGATGTACCAGGCGATGTAAAAGTCGCGATTGCTGGCACGAAAGTTACGGTCGAAGGTCCGAAGGGAAAGCTCGAGCGGGAGTTTCGCCCCGAGGTGGCTGTGAAGATGGACGACGACAGTAAGCAAATGGTCGTTTCTGCAGATAGCCAAGACCGAGTTGCCCGGGCCCTGCACGGCCTGACGCGTGCTTTGTTGCAAAACATGGTGATTGGTGTGAAGGAAGGTTTCGAAAAGAAACTAGAGGTCGTCGGCGTTGGTTACTTGGCGGCCGTTAGCGGCAAAGAGTTGCAGATGCGTGTCGGCTTTGCCAATGAGATCAAAAAGAAGATCCCGGAAGGATTGACGGTAACTTGTCCTGACCAGAACCATATTGTGGTGCAAGGTTGTGACAAGCAGATGGTCGGCCAGTTCGCAGCAGAGGTTCGCTCGGCTCGTCCACCAGAGCCATACAAAGGTAAGGGCGTTCGCTATGACGGCGAACACGTGAAGATCAAGCCAGGTAAGGCTGCGACGTAATTCGTGATTTTTGTAGCGAGACTTCGGGTCAAACCGTCAGTAAAGAGTTAGAACGATGGACCACAACAAAAAAGTTGGACGACAGCGAAAGCGACGACGATTTCGCGTTCGCAAAAGCTTGTCTGGAACCGCGGAACGCCCGCGTTTGACGATCAAACGAACTCACAAGCATCTGTACTGTCAGTTGGTGGATGACGTGGCGGGAAAAACGCTAGCATCGGCCAGCACGATGGATAAAGAACTGCGAGCCCAAATGAAGAATGGCGGAAACAAAGACGCAGCGATCGCAATTGGCAAAGCCGTTGCCGAAAAAGCATCTGCGGTTGGGGTTAAGTCGATCTGTTTTGATCGCGGACAATACAAATACCATGGACGAGTCGCCGCTTTGGCTGACGCCGTTCGAGAAGGTGGCATTTCTTTCTAGTTTCAAACTAGTGCTAAGAAGGCCACACTGATGGCTCATACATAAGTAGGTAAAATATGAATCGAGGCAGAAAACAAGGCGGCAACGACAAGCAGTCGCACAACCAGGGTGGCTTTGAAGAACGGGTCGTCAAGATCAAGCGTTGTGCAGCCGTTGTAAAAGGTGGTCGTCGATTTAGTTTTGCGGCCATGGTTGTCGTTGGCGATAAAAAAGGCCGTGTTGGTTTTGGATACGGCAAAGCGAACGAAGTTCCGCCGAGCGTAGAGAAAGCTGTAAAGCAAGCGACTCGCAGCATGATCAATGTGCCGCTAGAAGAGGGTGCAACGATCGCACATACCGTGAAGGGTCGTTTTGGTGCTGCCAAAGTTTTGCTAGTCCCAGCCGGTCCCGGTACCGGTGTCATCGCCGGCGATGCCGTTCGTGCGGTTTGCGAGTCTACCGGAATTGAAAACATTTTGACCAAAAGTTTCGGGTCAAACAATCCAGTCGTCTTAGTGAAGGCAACTGTGAATGCTCTTGAGCAATTGCGAACGAAATCAGAAGTTGAGCGACTACGAGGCGTGGCTTTATCATGAATTTAAACGACGTCCACACCGGAATTAAGAAGTTCAAGAAACGTCGACGAATTGGCCGTGGACCTGGATCGGGTCACGGTAAGACGTCGGGTCGCGGACACAAGGGCCAAGGGTCTCGCGCGGGTTGGTCGCGCCAGGTCACGTTCCAAGGCGGCACCATGCCGATGGTTCGTCGAATCCCCAAACGTGGATTCACGAACAGTTTCGCACTCAAGGTTGCGGTTCTGAATGTCGGAGACCTCGAGCGTACTTTCACAGCCGGCGACGAAGTGAATCCCGAGACGATTAAGCCAACGCCTCTCATGGGTCATCGTTACGATGTTCTCAAGATTTTGGGCGACGGTGAAATCACCAAGAAGCTGAAGGTTTCTGCTCATCGATTCAGCAAATCAGCGGAAGAGAAGATCAAGAAGGCTGGTGGCGAAATTGTCATCATTCCTGGTCCTGTTCCTGTTGAAGAGAAGAAGAAGGCTGCAAAGGAAGCAGCAGCCAAAAAGAAGAAGTAACTGAGTCTGTCTGGTCCAACCTGGACTGGCGGAATTTTCTTAGGCTTGCGCTACGGACGGGTCTGTTATGTGGAACCAAATTCGCGTCATTTTCACTATCCCTGAACTGCGTCAAAAGATTTTCCTGACGCTGTTCCTGCTTGCAATCTATCGCATTGGTTGGCAGATCCAATTGCCTGTGATCGATCAAGCGGCAGTTCAGGCTCAGGCTCAGTCATCTGAAGGTGGCGGCTTCAGTCGCTTCGTCGAATATGCGGCAGTGTTTAGCGCTAGCCGGCTTAGCCAGATTACGATCTTCGGCCTAGGCATTATGCCTTACATTTCCGCGTCGATTGTTTTTCAGTTGCTCGGTAGCGTTTGGAAGCCGCTCGAGGACTTGCAAAAAGAAGGCGAGTCAGGCCGAAAAAAGATCAACGAGTACACACGCTACGCAACTGTGGTGTTGTGTCTCATACAGAGTGCGGCCTATGTGAAGTTCTACATCATGGGGAGTGACGGAAGTCTTGTTCACGAGTCATTCCAGAACTCCGCCGGTAACTTGTCGTTCGGCTGGATTATTACGTCGATTCTGATGATGACTTGCGGAACCGTATTCCTCATGTGGCTCGGCGAGCAAATCGATGAGTTTGGAATCGGCAACGGCATTAGTTTGCTAATCATGGCAGGTATTCTCGCTCAGATGCCAAGTGCAGGCTACGAATTGCTGCGAGATGCGGAGATGGGGCTGGTTGGCCTCGGCGGCGACATTGGAATCGAAGCCCTTTTGATTCTGGCGATATCCTTCGTTCTGGTGGTGGTCGGAGTTGTGTTTATCACGCTCGGTCAGCGCCGAATTCCCACACAAAGTGCCAAGCATGTGCGTGGTCGAAAAGTACACGGCGGCGGTCGACAGCACTTGCCGATGCGAATTAACCAAGCTGGCGTTATGCCGATTATTTTCGCGGGTAGTTTGCTGATGTTTCCTCAGATTATCTTGCAGTCTCTGGGCCAGTGGATGAATATCCCGATCCTCACCAGTTTTGCAGACGTCCTGGGCAGTCCGGTTTCGCTGGTCTACAACCTGATGTACGTCGTCCTGATTTACTTCTTCTGTTACTTCTGGACGGCCATCATGTTCAATCCGAAGGACATGTCTGAAAACCTCAAGAATATGGGTACGTTCATTCCTGGCTATCGTCCGGGTAAGCGAACAGGTGACTACCTTGAGCAAGTAATGGTCAGGATCACCTATGTTGGTGCTGGCTTCTTAGCGTTGGTGGCGATTATTCCATCCGTCATCGCTGGATCACTGGGTGTGAGCTTCATGGTCGCTAGTTTTTATGGTGGCACCGGCTTGCTGATTGCGGTGAGCGTCGCTTTCGACTTGGTGCAGAAAATTGATAGTCACTTGGTGATGCGAGGTTACCCAGGGCTGCTAGAAGCCTAATTGAAAACAAGTTTCCCGCCATTGCGCGGGTGGGCCACGCAACGGATAGCGGGGTCGAGCCTGAGATTTGGGCTCAAATTCGTCAGGATTTATCCGGTTTTCCAAAACTAGCCGACAAACCGCCTTTCAGTCCCTTAAGAGGACTTGTGAACCCATTTGGGGAAGGGCTAAGATGTGCGGTTCCACTAACGTAAACATTGCGGAGTAAGGCGATGAAGGTTCGGGCCAGCGTCAAACGTATTTGCGACAACTGCAAGGTTGTTCGGCGCAAGGGACGTGTCTACGTCATCTGCACAAATCCACGTCATAAGCAGCGTCAAGGTTAAGAAGTATGCCACGTCTTCTCGGTGTTGATATTCCGAATGATCGTCCTACAGCGATATCGTTGACTTACTTGTATGGAGTAGGTTCCAAGGTATCGCGTGAACTGTGCCACAAGGCAGGTGTCGATCCAAAAAAACGTGCTCGCGAGTTGGCAGAGGATGAACTCGGTCGATTGGCTGCTCTTCTCGAGCGTGACTATACGGTCGAGGGTCCGCTTCGCCGTCAAGTGAACCAGAGTATCTCGCGTTTGCGTGACATTGGTTGCTACCGCGGAATCCGTCACCGACGTGGCTTGCCATGCCGAGGACAGCGAACGAAAACCAATGCGAGAACTCGCAAGGGACCGAAGAAAACTGTCGCCGGTAAGAAGGGCGTTAAAGACCTCAAGTAGGTTACCAATACAAGTTGCAAGCGGAGCCCTTTTTGGTTGGCGGTCCGCACTGAGGAAGTGAAATGGCAAAAACGAAGAAACGAAAAGTCCGGCGCAATGTGACGGTTGCAATCGCCCACATTAAGGCGACATTCAACAATACAACTGTCACAATGACAGATACTCGTGGTGATACGTTGTGTTGGGCAAGTGCCGGAACATGTGGCTTTAAAGGCTCTCGAAAGAGTACACCGTTCGCAGGTCAGTGTGCTGCACAGCAAGCGGCTGAAAAGGCGATTAAGTTCGGTGTGAAGGACGTTGAGGTTCGCGTCAAAGGGCCAGGCTCCGGTCGCGAGAGTGCGATCACTGCATTGCAAAGTGCCGGGATCAATGTGAAATCACTTGAGGACTGCACGCCGATTCCGCACAACGGTTGCCGTCCCCGTAAGAAACGACGCGTCTAAGGACATTCGCGGAGTTTCAGCCCATCATTGTTTGATGGCTTTGGTCATCGTTGACCAGGTCGTCTTCAACACATCTTTGAGTTGGTTCGCACGAGGGAAGCATTTATGCATATTCGCTGGCGTGGTCTCGAATTACCAAGCGTCGTTCACTGTGATCAAGAAGCACTTACGCCGACATTCGGCCGGTTTTACGCCGAGCCGTTCGAGCGTGGTTTCGGAACAACAATCGGCAATAGCTTGCGGCGTATTCTGCTGTCGAGCTTGGAAGGCAGTGCCGTCACGCAAATCAAAATCCGCGGCGCTCAACACGAATTCACTTCGGTTGAAGGTGTCGTGGAGGATGTAACGGACATCGTCCTGAATGTGAAGTCGCTGGTTGTGAAGAAACACACGGCCGAGACTCGGGTTATTACGATCGACAAGTCGACTGCTGGTCCCGTCACTGGGGCCGATGTGCAGACGGACGCCGATGTGGAAGTCATCAACAAAGATCACGTGATCGCGACTCTTTCGGAAGACAAGCCATTCTTTGTTGAGATGGTTGTTGAGAATGGTCGTGGCTACGTTCCTGCAACCGAGCACAGCGCTGTTGAGCATGAGATTGGCGTGATCCCGATCGATGCCGTCTACAGCCCAGTGACGCGCGTACGGTACGAAGCGGAAGATACTCGTGTTGGCCAAAAGACGAACTACGACAAGCTGACGATGGAGATTTGGACGAATGGTTCGGTTGCTCCAGAAATGGCTTTGGTCGAAGCTGCGAAGATTATGCGGAAACACCTCAATCCATTCGTGCAATTGAACGAGTTGGGTTCACAGGTACACGCACCATCACGTGGCGGTACTGGCGACGCTGTGTTGGAAGCAAAGTTGAATACGACGATCGCCGAACTGCGACTTTCGGTTCGAGCAAGCAATTGCTTAGAGTCGGAAGGAATCAATACGGTTCGCGAGTTGGTCCAACTGACGGAAGACCAGCTGCTCGAACTGCGAAACTTTGGAGATACAACGCTTACGGAAGTGCGTGAGCGTTTGACTGAAATGAACCTACACCTTGGTATGCGAGTTCCCGCTACCAGCTAGGTTGATAACGAGAAATAGTTAGTGAATCATGCGACATCGAAGAAAAGGTCGACGGTTAGGAAGATCTGCAAGCCATCGGAAGGCTTTAATGCGCAACATGGCGAGCAGTCTGTTTCTAACGGAACGGGATGCCGAGCTGGATGACAATGAACCCAAAGTAAAGGGACGCATTGTCACGACCATGCCGAAGGCGAAGGAAGTACGTCCAGTCGTCGAGCGTTGCATCACGATCGCGAAGAAATCGCTTCAGCACAGTGAAGCAGCAAGCGAATTTGCGACTGACGCCGATCGCGGCAGCGACGCGTATAAGACATGGCGCAAGAGCGATAATTACAAGCAGTGGAATGCAAAAATGGCGCCCGCTATTGCAGCTCGCCGTCGCGTGTTGCAAATGCTTGGTGACAAACAAGCGGTTTCCATCGTCTTTGATGAGGTGGCACCACGGTTTGTCGATCGACCAGGTGGATACACACGAATCATGCGACTCGCAAAGCCTCGTTTGGGCGATGCAGGTCAACGAGTGATTTTGGAATTCGTTGGCGAGAACGACCGAGTCTCCAAGAAATCGGAGAAGCCAGCGTTTGACTCTGATGCCGCTGAGGAAACGAAAGAAGAGCCTAAGGCAGCGGAAGCTGCACCGGCCACAGCCGCGAAATCACCCGACGGCAAGGGACCAGATGACTTGAAAGTTGTCGAAGGCATTGGGCCGAAAGTCGAAGAAGCGTTGAAAGCCGCTGGCATTGCTGGTTGGACCGAGTTGGCTGAAGCTGACGCGGACAAGCTCAAGGAAATCCTCACCGAAGCTGACGGTAACTTCGCAGGACAAGACCCTACGACTTGGCCAAAGCAAGCGAAGATGGCTGTCGATGCCGATTGGGATGGACTGAAAGCTTGGCAAGACGAACTGGATGGCGGCAAAGTCGCTGACGCGGATGGCGACGCCAAGTAACAGGGCCGCAAAGCACTGATTTGAATCGAAGGCCTTTGCTGCGATGCCAGTAAAGGTCTTGTTTTTTGGTCGCGTTGAAATGAATGGATTCGACTTCACAGCGAAGATGCGCACGGTGTGTGAGGAGCTGATTGCAAGGCTTCCCGAATTGCAACACATCGATATGTCCCGCGTGGCAGTGGCTTTCGCCCAGGCTCGCAATCGGTCGAAGTACGGCATGTATGCATCGTTGACGCCGATGCGTTTCGAAGGTGGCTCGCTCTTTACGTCGAAACGTGGTCGTCGCTACACGGTTCAGCGACTGTACGACTCGGACGGCGAAGAATTCTTGTACATTCTTACGTTTTATATGCCGCGATTCATGGACGTGGACCTCGTAGAAAAACTTTCCACCGTCATCCACGAGTTGTGGCATATCAGCCCCGATTTCAACGGCGACATTCGGCGTTTTCCTGGTCGATGCTACGCGCACTCGTCCAGCCAGAAAGAATACGACGCAGAAATGGACATCATGGCGGAGCGATGGCTGGCAACAAAACCGCCGCGATCGATCTACGCGTTCATGGAGTATCGCTTCGACGAACTTGCTCGACTAAAAGGCCCCATCATCGGCGCGAAAATCAAAACACCGAAGCTGTTGCCGTACGCGTAGATGCCTGGCGCAATGTAGTGCTTTTCAGCTTGAAAATTGGGTGCCACTGCTGGCTTGTCCGCGAAACCCAGACTACTCCTAACAACATTGCCACTGCTGGACGAGCCGACAAGCCAGCAGTGGCACACATCCAAGATCAAGATGTAAGACGCCGTTAGTACCGTAAGTTCGGCCCGAAATTGGGCTGCTTACCGGCCTTCACTGACGTTCGCCAATCTCCCAATTTTTCCTCTCCCATCTCCCAAAATTTCTCGCATAGATCAAAACACTCTAGCACCACTTCAGTTTCACCAGCTTTGAGAAGTTCGTCCGCCAGTTGCATGTTTGGTCCAAAAGAGCCGAGTTGAGGAGAGCCGGGAGTTTGGGCCGCTTTGAGCAACCGCTTTTTTGCTTCTTCGACATCACCGCTCGCCAACGCAATCCTCCCCAACAGATTGTTGCCGTGGTGAATTCTATTGCCGTAGTTCCAATCTTCAGCTTTGTCATTGGAAACCTTTAGCATCAAGGCGGCGAACGATTTGGCTTTTTCGATGTCTTTGGCGGCAAACGCGACTTTTCCCAACCTAGGTAGAATTGAACTACGTTGAAGCTCATCTGACAGCTCATAGGCAAGTTCAAATTGCTTTAGGGCTTCAGCTGCCGCCTCGCGGCGCTTAGCTCCTCTTAGTCGCATCATATTCAACGAATAGTGCTGCCCCAACTTTTCTGGCCATGCCGGATCTTTGGGAGCAATCTTGTGGGCGCGCTCCAGAAGCTCCTTCGTTCTGCCAGGGTCACCTCTTCTGAAGAACTCTGAAGTGTTTTCTAGGATCGCCAGATTTTTCGGCTGAAGCTCTAAGTGTTTTAACCACAGCAATTTTGCTTTTTTGTATGCCGCGGCGCCTCGAATTTGATCCAATGCACCGTATGGAAGACTCAGCACTTTTGCTTCGGGTGCGTTTTCAACCAGCCACAATACATGCTGCTGATGGGACTTTTCCAACTTCTTATCGTGGAACTGTGCACCAAAATAATAACCAAGCAAGATGGTTCGCGTATCTGTATCTTGCGGGTTGTCTTTTAGTTTTGCCTCCAGTGCCGTAGCGGCTTGCGCGGAAAGCTTGCTACCCTTCATGGTCAGTTCGTGAACATCTACTTCGTTAGCCATAAGGCAAGCACCCAACAAGCATTGAACGATTAGCAACATTGAAGTTATTTCCTAAGAAGATCAAGAAAGTGCAAGGTAGTATCTCAAATGATAGTAACATCTCGACTTACCTATTGACACAAATATTTTCAGCGCTGATTCGGAGCGATAAACGGGTCATAGGGTTTCATGCGGGACGAACTACCGGGGCTCGTTTGCTTTTTTTCGCTCGCGAAATCTGAAAACGAAATGGAGACTCCAGGTTGCTTCAAGTAGTCCTGCAAATGATGTGTGATTGCAAGTCGGGCCTCGTCGATGGTCATTCCCTTCACTTGCACATGACCGTAGGGAGCGCCAAGCGAAACGGTCCCTTGCGGTTGAACGCCAAAAGAGCCTTCGATGGGAGCATCGGTTAATGCACCGGGCGTCGATAGATAGATAGCGTCGTTTGGACGCAAGTACTGCCCCGCTTTTTCAGGACGTTTTGGCAAAACATCCTTCAAGATTTCGAAGTACTCATCCACCGATTTCGCGAACGCGTCGCTATCTTCGATTTTGTAGATCTGATTCAGCGGCTTAATCTTTTCCGCAAGTGCGGCTTCGGCTTGTTGATAGTTTTCTTGCTCTTTCAGTTGGTTTTCGAAGTACGCTTGGAGTGCGTCGTATTCTTTCTGTGCTTCTTCGTGTGTTGGTTCCAACTGCAAAGCACGCTGATGTGACTGACTGGCTCTTTTCAAGTCTTCGTTCTTTGTTTGCTCAGTCGAAAACTGCTGCGAAAGAGCGAACTCTTTTTGCGCTTTTCCAATTCGATACCAAAGTTCTGCGTCCAGGCTTGAGCCGTGCTCGTCTAACAGTGATCCGAGAACTTGGAGTGCTTGGTTGTACTGCTTCTCCTGGGAACAAGCGTCCGCGTACTCGAAAATGAGTTTCTGGTCGATTGGTGCAGTGGACTCGACTTCAAATGCTTGTTGGTAGGCGCTGATCGCCGAGTCGTACCAACCCAGTTGCGTGAGCATTCGAGCTTTGCCTACCAGCGAATCAAAGTCGGGCCCCAGAACGAGCGCCTTGTTGTAGGCTTTCAAAGCTTCCTGATATTCTTCTTTATCGGCGAATGACTGAGCCAATTGGTTCTGTTCCTTGAAGAAAGCCAGCGTTTCGTAATCAGGCTCTTCGTCGTAGGAAATCCCAAATTCTTCTAGGCTAGGAAACGTATCATGGGAATTCACTTGGATTGGCTGTCGCGTTTGCAACGCGGTTACAAAGCTCCCGAGTTTTACCATGACTTCGGGGTTGCTTACTTCTTCGCTGAGCTTTTGTTCGATTACCATTTCCGCTTCGATCGGCGTCAGACCGAGCACATCGGCGCGCCCATAGCCGGGCCCGAGAGCAATTGTTCCAGGCGATTCAACAACGAAAAGACCTGCGATTGGACGTTCGGGCGGTGTTCCCAGCACTTTGATTTTCAACTGGGAATCGCGTCGGATAACGTATGAGTCGTTCGATTGAGGCTGGGAAAGTCGTTGTTTCCGAGCTTCATCTAGCTCTTGCTTGTATTCCGCAAATTTCTCTTCCAACGCTAGTGTCGCTCGCTCATAGTCCTCATCGAATTTGCGTTGTTTACTACGAAGTTCGTCTACGCTCTTTAGGCCGAGGGCATCCAAGTCGCGGTCTAGTATGCTCATCGCCTCCGTTAGTTGGCGCTGGACGGAATTTAGTTGGCTGAGCTTAAGCTGTTGTTCACGTAGGACGTTGGGCTTTGGGTCAACATCCGCTTTGGCTGCCTCTTCGAGGCCTGCTTGTTCTCCAAACCCTTTGAGTTCCTTTTCCATCTTTTCTGTTTGCGCAGTCAATCGCTCGACTACCATCGCCGCTTCATCGATACCCCTTATATGGGAGTTAAAGCCTGCTCTGGTATCTCGCACACGACGTAGTTCGCGTCGTTTTACAATGACTTCTCGACCAAGTCGGGCAATCTTCGCGTTTCGCGCTTTTAAGTTTGCGGACCTGTTTTTGGTTGCAATTGGCGAGTGTGGTTCACGATCATCCGCAATCCTACCGGATTGCACCGAAGTAACTTCAGCGGACTCTTGCACGCCACGTTGTATTGAAACTTGCTTGGGTTCGATGGCGATCTTTGCATCGCCTTTTACGAGTAGATCGTAATCACCGGTGCGCAATCGAATTTCTCCCTTGCCGTTTTCGACAATGAGTTCCTTGATCGTTTTCGAACCCTTTTTGACCAATACGGTTGCGTTTTTGTCGTCCGACGAAATTCGTAGCGTGCCGTGATCCGTTGCGAAATAAAACAAGATCCCTGCTATCGTCGCCAATAATCCTCCCATCAGTAGAGGAATACCCCAGCCCTTTTTCCCGTGCTCATGGCTTGCTGCTGGCTTGGGTTTTGAGGCTGTTCCAACTAGCGCCGATACGGCGACGTTGGGTGTAGACGTATCGGCTGGGTCTTCGGTTGAAGCAGCGCGACGCAGCAGCGTTCCCAGATCGGCATCGCATGAGAATTTCGCCAACGCATTGGCCACTTCTTGCGCGGATGCAAACCGTTCGTCCGGATCTCGCGCGAGCATTCGATCAACGATAGCTACCACACCACCGGGCAAGTCGCTGCGTACTTCGCGAATCGATGGCGCTGTTTTCGTTGCTAAAGCGGTCATCTTTTTCATCAATGTGCTGTACTTCGGATCAGCGTAGGGAGCTCGGCCAGTCAGCAGTTTGAAGAGCGTTGCTCCGAGACCATAGATATCGGAACGCTGATCTACGGAATGGCTGTCGACTCCTTGCTCTGGGGACATGTAGTCAAGGGTACCCATCAGCGTGCCCACCGTGGTTATCTCGTTGCCGGCTTGTAGATGCTCGTCGCCGAATCGCGCGAGGCCTAAATCTAGGATTTTCACGTTCGTGTCCTTTCGCCCGCGGCCAAAAGCCAACATTACGTTCGACGGTTTGATGTCTCGATGGACGAGCCCGTTTTCGTGGGCGTCATGTAGGCCTACAGCACATTGCCTGGCGATTTCGCATGCGTCCGAGATGGGTAACGGACCAAGCCGACTAGCCACACGAGATAAATCCAGTCCATCGATATACTCCATGACCAAGTAGTGCATGCCTTCGTGTTCTCCAGCGTCGCTTGCGCGAACGATGTTGGGATGATCGAGTGCGCCGATGGCTTCTATCTCTCTTTCGAAACGCGAAACGGCCAACGCATTGGACCAGCGATTTGACGGCAGTACTTTCAACGCGACAGTGCGCTTTAGCTTGGTATGCGTGGCTCGATAGACGTGTCCCATGCCTCCGGCGCCGAGCTGTTCTTCGATGCGATAGGGACCTAGTTGCTTCGATTCACCTCCCAACGGAACGGAATCGCTGCTCGAACTCGAAGTGCGAAGCGATGCCAGCATTCGCTTGAGTCCCAGGTTCAACGCGTTGTCCTGAGGAGCCGGTTTGCGGTCCGCGGCTGCTCGCATCGTCTGCACGAACGTGTCGCTTTGTTCCCCCAACGCGACCACGGTATCTTGGCAGGGTTCACACTGATCCACGTGCTGAGCAACGTCTCGCAAGCGATTTGCATCGAGGTCTCCCTGTACAAATAGCGCGAGTTCAGGTTCTGGAACGCAGTCTTGTTGAGGCATGGCCAAACTCCAGTAGGAACGTGCGATGGATGGGGCCAATTGCAGAAGAAGAGCCCCTACTAAAGACAACGAAAACGTTGGACAGAAAAACAGAAACGATTTGCGTTCGCAACAAAGGCTGCGAAATCAGAGTAAATCTGCGAATTCTTCACGCAAGCGTTGCAAGACTCGCGATTTTGCTTTGTAGACGCTCCACTTCGACAGCCCAAGTTCCGTGGCCACTTCCGCTGGTGCAACACCATCGATCGTCGTGCGCCAAAAAGCCTGCCAGGTTTGGGGTTCGAAGTCGGTCTTCATTAAGTCCAGCGCTCGCTGGTGAATACCACTAGCCTCGTCCTTGCCGACATCGCTATCGGGCAAGGGTGGCTGTTCGGAAATCTGCATGAAACCTGCAAGGGCCTCGGTTCCGCCAGTAGCTTGAGCTTGATTGTCTTTGCGGCGATGAAAGTCAAAGATCTTGTTTCGGGTCACCGTCCAAAGCCAACCTCGAAACGTGCCCCCGGGACTTTGACTGAATTTTCCAACGTTCTTCGTCAACGCTTGGAAGACTTCTTGCATCACATCGGCAGCGTCTTGCGGTTGCAAAC
>CAYNJG010000090.1:0-25761 GCA_964397295.1 uncultured Pirellulaceae bacterium | reverse complement strand
TCAGTTGGTTAGAGCGTCGGATTGTGATTCCGAAAGTCGGGGGTTCGAATCCCCTTATCCACCCTCGAAACATTGAAGGCCCGAGTGAAACGACACGACGTCGATCCATCACTCGGGCTTCTTTTTTGGTGCCACACTGAATCGAGAATCGGATGAAGCTCTGCAAATTCCAAAACGCCGATGGCAAGTCAGTGGTCGGGTTGGTGGACGCGAATCAGATCACACCGTTGACCGGAACGACGCTTACACAGTTACTTGAATCGGAAAACGTGGCCGCCTCCGTCAACGCGGCCAGCAAAGGTGATCCGGTTGCGCTCAACCAAGTAACATTGCTTCCACCTCTCGACGAACAAGAAGTTTGGGCGGCAGGCGTCACGTACAAGCGAAGCCAAACGGCTCGAATGGAAGAATCCGAAGCAGCTGCGTCGTGCTACGACCGAGTCTATCAAGCAGACCGACCCGAGTTGTTTTTCAAAGCCACACCCCACCGCGTCGTTGGACCAGGACAACCCATTCGAATCCGAAACGATGCGACATGGAACGTTCCCGAACCAGAAGTAACACTCGTCATGAACTCGCGTACAGAGTTGGTTGGCTTCACGGTCGGTAACGATATGAGCAGCCGAGACATCGAGGGTGAAAACCCGCTCTATTTGCCGCAAGCGAAAACGTACAGCCAATGTTGTGGTCTTGGCCCGTGGATCACATTGGCTGAAGCAATGCCGGCGCCGGACAAGATTGGCATCCAACTGCGCGTCCTGCGCGGCGGAGAAACGGTCTTCGACGAAAGCACGTCCACATCGCAAATGGCACGGAGTTTCGAGCACTTGATCGGCTACCTTCGTCGCGACAACGAATTTCCGACGGGCGTTTTTCTGCTAACGGGAACCGGCATCGTGCCAGATAGCGATTTTACGCTCCGCGTAGACGACGACGTGCATATCGAAATCGATGGCATCGGTACGCTTACGAATCGTGTCGTCCAAGGGTAACGAGTCGTGGCCAAAGACTCACACGACCGCGAAGACCTAATGCGTGAAGCAACGGGCTATGTACGGCGCGTGGAGTTCACGATTGCCGAGCGAGAAGAACCCGTATTCTGCGGCTTCCGAGAATGCGGTGCGTTTAGCCTTTACTGGAAGCAGGCCGATGTTTTGCAATTCAACGTGGACGGCGAGCTACGTCGTGCGTTTTGGAAAAACCAAATGTTGGCCTGCTACAAGCACAAACTTCACTGGCTACAAAAGTCCGAAGGCAGGATTCGCCTGGGGCGCACGCCGCTTAGCGACGAGGAGTCGCAAGAGTTCTTATCCGTCGCTTCGAGTTGGATGGACGAAGTTCGACATATTGTGAAGTCGCAATTGATCGCAGATGTCAATGAATTTCCTGTCAATGCAAACGTCGTAGTCCAGGTAGCAGAATGGCTATCCGAACACGACGCTAAGTTGAATTTGGCAATGCATCCGGGACTCGGCAAGAAACGGCCAATCCAAGGAAACTGACCATTCGTTACGAATTGTAGGCAGATTTCCGTTTGGACTTTGCTCGCGGTATCCTATTAGTCGCGGTTACCTTCCTTCCTACCTCGACCGTGCCCGGGATACCACATCATGGTACGAAATTCGTTTCTATCAGTCCTCATCTGCTTCGTTGGCTTGCCATTTGCGTTCGCCCAGTCTGCGCCTGAACAGACCGAGTTCTTCGAACAACACATTCGACCGGTACTCGTTGAAAAGTGCTACAAGTGCCACAACAGCATCGACAACGATGAAGCTGGGCTAGCCGTCGATTTCCGCGAGGGCATCCGCAGCGAGACTGAGCATGGGCAAGTTGTCGTTCCCAACAAGCCAGACGAGAGTGTGCTACTGAAAGTCATTCGGCACGAAATCGACGATTTGGAAATGCCGGAAGACAGCGGCAAGCTCGACGAAGAAACGATCGCGAATTTCGAACGATGGATTGCGATGGGTGCTGCGGATCCTCGCGACGATCCACCCACGAAAGAAGAGCTTGAAAAAGCGACATCTTGGGAATCCACGCTCGCCAAACGAAAAAAGTGGTGGAGCTTGCAACCCGTTCAATCGATGGACCCGCCAACAATTGAGGGAGTCAAGCATCCCGTCGATCGCTTCCTCGCAGAGAAACATAAAGAAGTGGGACTCAAACCGGCCGAAAAAGCCGATCGCCAAACTCTCATACGTCGATTGTCGTATGTGCTGCTTGGTTTGCCGCCAACAGCCGAACAAGTTCAAGCATTCGTGAACGACAAACGGGACGATGCATACGAAACAATCGTGGACGACATGCTGAGCTCTGATCGGTTCGGCG
Organism: uncultured Pirellulaceae bacterium; assembly: GCA_964397295.1. Lineage (GTDB taxonomy): Bacteria > Planctomycetota > Planctomycetia > Pirellulales > Pirellulaceae > CAYNJG01. Next base: position 23,433 of record CAYNJG010000090.1, on the reverse strand, counting down.
AACGATGGGCAAGGCACTGGATGGACGTGGTGCGATACGCCGACTCGCATGGGTCCGAAGGCGATCCTGCAATACCTGAAATCTATCGCTATCGCGACTACCTTATTCGTGCGTTCAACCAAGACGTGCCGTACGACCAACTGCTGCGCGAGCACGTGGCAGGCGATTTGATCGACAACCCTCGCATCAACGAAGAACTGGGAATCAACGAGTCGCTCATCGGCCCAGCTCATTGGCGCCTCGTCTTCCACGGTTTTGCACCTACGGATGCGCTCGACGAAAAAGTTCGCTTTACGGACGACCAAATCAACGTATTCAGCAAAGCGTTTCTGGGGATGACAGTTTCATGTGCTCGTTGCCATGATCACAAATTCGATGCGATCAGTCAGGCAGACTACTACGCTTTGTTCGGCGTACTGGCTTCCTGTCGACCAACATTGCGCGATATCAACGTCATGGACAAGCAAGTTCAACACAAACAAGAACTTTCCGATCTGAAAAACGAAATACGTGTCGCAGTTGCGGATCACTGGCAAAACGATTTGAGCTCGGTCAAAGAAAAGTTGCTCGCCGACGGTGAGTGGAAAGAAAAGCGGTCGAAACACAAGAATCCCAATCAGCTCTTCTACCTGCTGTCGGAAATCGAACGAAGAACGACAGAAAAAGACGTGACCGTAGAATCTACGTGGAAACAACTCCGCACCGATTGGAAGCAACATCAAGCGAAGGTCACTGAAGATCGAGCACACGAGAACCGTTGGCACTGGGATCTGACGAACGCCGAAGACTATGAGTCATGGTTCCGAGACGGAAACGGACTACCCGATGCGCCCAGCAAAGCAGGCGACTTCCGAATCGATTCGGCTGATCGCGCGATCGCAGCAATTCTGCCAAGCGGAGTCCACGCAAACACGCTGTCTTCGAAACACCGAGCGTTTCTTAGCTCACCACGATTCAATCTGGATGGTGAATACAAACTCTGGTTCGAGCTAACCGGCGGCGGACAATCAATGAGCCGCTATTCCGTCGAACACTATCCTCGAAATGGAACCGTTTATCCGATTCGAGATATCAACAACAATCGCTGGTTCCTACAAGAATACAATTTGAAGTACTGGAACGGCGATTACGTCCACCTCGAGGTCAACACCGCACGCGATGCGCCGTTGCAAACGCGAGGTGCCGAACGAAGTTGGTTTAGCGTCCGCGAAGTCTTCGTTCGCGGCGTAGACGATCCTAAACCCGTCTCAAACGATCGACAGTTTGTCGCACCGCTTTTTGCTACCGAAACAGATCCAACGTCTGCCGAAGAAGTTGCCAACGCTTACGTTGCTACTATTGAAGAAGCACTTGAAGCTTGGAAATCAGATTCAATTTCCGACGCGCAGTCGAATTTGCTTCACGAGTGTATTCTTGAAGGCTTGTTAAACAACGAAGTGGAAACGCTGGGAACCGCCAAGAATCTCGTCGAAAAATATCGCAAACTCGAGAACGACATTCCAACGCCAACGCGCGTACCGGGCCTGCAAGAAGCCGACATATTTGATCAACCGCTCTTGGAAAGAGGCGACCATCGTAAGCCCAGCGATGCGATTCCACGCCGATTCCTAGAAGCAATCAACCCAGAGCCATTCGAAGCCAAACAAAGCGGTCGGCTTGAACTCGCGGACAATCTCGTCGCCCCTGACAATCCGTTGGTCTCGCGGGTCATGGTGAATCGAATTTGGCACTATGTATTCGGACAAGGCATCGTTGCCACGCCAGACAATTTCGGTCAGCTCGGCGAGCGTCCTTCCCACAGCAAACTGCTGGACTATCTCGCTACGCGTTTCACGAAAGGCGGTTGGTCGATCAAAGATACAGTTAGACTACTCGTGACTTCCGAGTCTTTCCAACGAGCATCAACCGCCAGCGACAAAGCAACCGATATTGATCCAACAAATCGTTTGCTTTCGCACGCGAACGTCCGGCGGTTAGATGCCGAATCAATTCGCGATACGTTGATCTTTGTCTCCGGACAGATGGACGACGCAATGTATGGACCCGGCTTTAACGCCAACGGAGACACACCGCGTCGTGCAATCTATGTTCGCAGTCGTCGAAACTCGATGGATCAGTTCCTCGAAACATTCAACTCGCCGATTCCATTCTCCACAACTGGTCGTCGTAGCCAAACAAACGTGCCGGCTCAGTCTTTGACGATGTTGAATTCTCCATTTGTGATGGAAACAGCTCGCGTTTGGTCTAGGAACAACAAGCAGCTTGATGCCAGCAAACGAATAGCGGAAATGTTCGAGACTGCAATTGGACGCCAACCAACCTCGGAAGAAGAAACCGCTTTCGCCGAGTATGCTGGGCAACTGCAACAACAGGCAATCGAATTCGAAAGCAAGGCCAAAGAACTCACTGCTAAACTCGAAACGAATCGAAAACAGCTTGCAGACATGATCACGCCAGTTCGGGAGAAGTTGCTACAGGAAAAATCAAACGGCAAAAAAACGGAAAGCCTCGCACCGATTGCAGCCTGGGATTTTGAAAACGGTCTCTCGGACTCTATCGGCGATCTTAACGGGACGCTCAAAGGCAACGCCAAACTCCAAGACGCCGCGCTAGTCGTTGATGGCGGGTTCCTCGCAACGCCACCAATCGATCGCGATCTTGGTGAGAAAACACTCGTCGCTACCGTCCAGTTAAGCAATCTGCAACAGCAAGGTGGCGGAGCCATGACCATCCAAACCTTGGGCGGCGGCGTTTTCGATTCGATCGTGTTTGCCGAACGAAAGAAAGGACACTGGATGGCGGGTTCGGATGGCTTCAGACGTACCGATGATTTCAACGGCGAGCAGGAAAAGCAAGCGAAAGAAGAACCCGTTCACATGGCGATCGCTTACGACGCGGACGGTACGATTCGAGGTTATCGAAACGGTAAAACGTACGGAAAACCGATTCGCAAGAGTGGCCTGAACAAATACAAGAAGGGTGAAGCCCACGTCGTGCTGGGAATCCGACATGGCGAAGCGGCTGATAGTCGTTCGTTAAAGGGAAGAATTTTTGCTGCGCAACTGTTTGACCGAGCACTATCTAGCGATGAAATATTGGCACTATCAAAAGGCGGCGTCTTCGTCAGCGACAAAGAAGTCTTGGGCCAGCTATCCGAAGCTGACCGCGAGAAAGTGTTTGCTTTGCGAAAAGAAACTGCGAACCTAGAAAACCAACGCGACAATTTGGGCGAGCCTATCAGCCAAGATGAACTGTGGGCTCGAGTTGGTCACGCGTTATTTAATTCAAAAGAGCTCATTTACTTGAAGTAATGGTGACTTCTATGTTTACACGACGTGATATGCTGAACCGAGTATCTACCGGATTCGGCATGATGTCACTTTCGGCCATGATGACCCGCGATGCTGTTGCGAAGTCCGCAACGAACCTTAACGGCGGGCTACATCACATGGCAAAAGCAAAGCATGTGATCTTTTGCTACATGTCAGGTGGCGTTTCTCAAGTCGATTCGTTCGATCCGAAGCCCAAACTCAAGGAACTTCACGGCAAACCAATGCCAGTGAAGGTTGAACGCACACAGTTCAACAACAATGGCAACATCATGGCCAGCCCGTTTGAGTACAAGAACTATGGCGAGAGTGGGACGCCAGTTAGCTCGATGTTCCCGAAGATAGGCGAGATGATTGACGAGATCGCGGTCGTTCGGTCAATGACCACCGCCGTCAACGAACACGCGCAGGGCAACTACGCGATGCACACGGGCTTTCCATTTATGGGACATCCTAGCGCTGGCGCATGGAGCACCTACGGACTCGGCACAGAAAATGAAAACTTGCCAGGCTTCGTTGTCCTGCAAAGTGGCGGCGCGGTTCCACCACATGGCGGCGTTGGACTTTACAGCAGTGGTTTCTTGCCAGCGCAACATCAAGGTTCAATCATCAAAGCCGATTCTGATCCAGCCATCCGCGACATCAAAGCCGGCTTCCGAGACAAAGAACAACGACAACACTTGGACTTAATCGCCAAACTCGACAAGGGCTTTTCACAGAAGGTCGCCAACGCCGATGTTGAAGCTGCGATTCGAAACTACGAGACAGCGTATCGCATGCAGATGGCCGTGCCGGAAGTCTGTGATCTCTCGGATGAAACAGAAGCAACAAAAGAGATGTACGGTTTGAATGATGACGAAAACCGCCGATCAGCCTACGCGCGACAGTGTTTGCTCGCGCGTCGACTTGTTGAACGCGGAGTACGTTTCATCGAGCTTAGCTGCATCACCAAAGGCATTGGCGCCGGAGGCGCCGCGAATCCGTGGGACCAACACGGCGACCTGGAAAAAGGTCACGGTGCGCAAGCCTATCAAATCGACCAACCAATCGCGGCACTCATCCAAGACCTAAAGAACCGAGGACTGCTCGACGAAACGCTGATCGTTTGGGCCGGTGAATTCGGTCGGACGCCTTTCTCGCAAGGTAGCAACGGACGCGACCATAATCCGTTCGGCTTCAGCGTTTTCCTTGCTGGCGGAGGTATCAAGGGCGGCACCGTTTACGGCGCAACGGACGAACTTGGCTATCACGTCGTCGAGAACAAATGCACGATCTATGACATGTGGGCCACCGTTCTACACCAGTTGGGCATCGATCACGAACGACTCACCTATCGTTACGCCGGTCGGGATGTACGCCTGACCGACGTCCATGGAAACGTGCTCAACGAGATCGTTGCTTAAGAGCACTTTCTACTGGTGGCTCGAACGTTCTACTGAACTCGTGGATTAAGTAAAGTATTCAACAGACGATCCAACGCATCGTCTTCTTTGCCTTCATTCTTCGATGGCTTTTTCAAGTCCCAAGCGGACAACCAATCTGTTTTGTCACGGACCAGGTCGAATTCTTGTTCGAGTCGATCTTCGAAGTCTGGCAGGTGAGCGGCGCCGTAGAAGATACCAATGCGTTTGTGCCCTTTGGCGAGTTCCTTTTGAAAGACCTTCATTGCCGCAGCGTTTCGGTCTTCCACGAGTAACTTGTTAATCGTGGATCCCATCGCATCCGTTCCAAGGTCAGCAAACTGCTCGGCCATCATCAATTTCATCTTGGTATCACGTTGCTTGTCGAACAACAAAGATAAAGGGTTCGCCGCAAGCTCGTTGCCCGGCAACGCTTCGGCTTGCTGTTGTTTCAAATTCGACTGCCGCATCATTTCCGCCATCGCACTCATGGCAACGGTCATCGGGGTATCACCGCGTTTTTTCATCGCGTCCGTCATTTCGGTCGGCGACATATCGGCGTGCACGAAGTTGGATTTCGTATAGTCCACCTCCTCCATTTGGGATGCGAGATTCAACATGTCTTTCGTCATGCCTTGCAACATCGAAATCGGATTGCTGCTGCGTTTCTTCGCGCCGCCTCCCTTGGGAATAACGGTGCCTTTAGGTGCTACCAATTCATAGAGCACTACGTCATAGTCCTCGAATCGTTTATTCAATAGTTCGTAGTATTCTTTGTCGCCGACGTGGACAGCTCCAATCAGATCTACGCGAAGTGAGTTGAACCCCTCACGCGGTTTGTACGATCGAATCGCCGTTTGCAATGCAACCGGCTCGTTCGCGTTGTCTCGCGTAAGTCGAATAAAATCGTTGCGATCAGATTTCTTCTCTGGTGTGGCAACTTGGCCGAATAGGTCGGTCGCTTGAAGTGCTAAAAAGCTAGTGAGTGCTGAGACGCAAAATAGGGCGAGTGGTTTTCGCATATGCATGAAGGAGATCCCGAGAGCATTTGAGTGACGAGCGTGATTTTCGTGAATCACGCCATTTACCTATTCTCTGTTTTGGCCGACATATTGCACGAAACCCAGCGAAAACGACAGCTGGGGCCTTTTTTCCCTATAATTCGAGCCAAAACAGTCCGCAACTTCTTCGGAGCTTACGCGTTGTCAGATCCTTTGCCCTATATCGAACAGCTCGCGAAACTGGTGGCGACCGGAAAGCCGTTTGTTGCTGTGACGATGGTCGAGGCAATTGGGAGCACGCCCCAAGACATGGGCACGAAGATGCTCGTGACAGAATCGGGCCTTGCGTTCGGTACGGTCGGCGGCGGACGCATTGAGTTCAAAGCCATCGAGCAAGCCCAACAAATGTTGACGGCGGTGGGTTTAGAGTGCCGCACGTTCGTCGAGTGGAATCTACAACGCGACGTTGGCATGACGTGTGGCGGTGTCGTGAAACTGTTCTTTGAAGCCTACAACGTCGACGATTGGCACGTGGTCGTTTTCGGCGCAGGACATGTTGCTCAAGCGCTTGTTAGCTGCTTGCTTCAGCTCGATTGTCGCATCACTTGTATTGACGGACGTTCGGAATGGCTCGAGAAACTACCAATCGATACTCGCCTAAAAGTGATCGAGTCGAATTCGCCCGCTGAACATGTGTCCGATCTACGCGAGTCGGATTTCGTCGTTTGCATGACGATGGGTCACAACACGGATCTACCAATCCTTGAAGAAATCTTTCGTCGCAAACTTACGCCAGCATATCTCGGAGCGATTGGTAGTCGATCGAAACGCAAGGTACTTCTTCGCGATTTGGTTGCCTGCGGATTACCGGAAGAAGCGATCGGCGCATTTCATTGTCCGATTGGATTGCCGATCGGTACGAATCAACCGGCGGAGATTGCGATTAGCATCGTGGCACAGATGCTGCAATTTCGAAGCTCAAAGGAATGAGTCGAAATTAACAAACTAGCTTCGCAAGACGTCCGTTAAATGCGATGTATCGTTGAGCATCTCTACATCGAACTGATCCGCTTCGAATCGCAAAACCGTGACGCCAGTGTTCGAGAGATCGTAGTAGCCCGTCCATTGCGGGTGCCGGGTGCCAAGCATTTCGGTCAGCAGTAGTGCTTTGAAGTCGGCATGGATAACGCATGCAATCGTCTGGTCGGTGTGTCCGAATTCGGCTTTCAAACGTTGAGTAATTCGTTGCGCGCGGTCAGTTGCTGCTTCCCACGACTCGTACGGTTTACTTCGCCACCAACCGTCTTCGTCTATATCGTTGGGAACGGAGAAGTTTGGGAAATCGCATTCGATTTCCTCCCTCGTCATGCCGGGAGCACCTAGCAGGTCGACATGTCCCGAGTAACAACCGCCTTGTTCAAAAAGTTCCGTCCAGATCGAAACCGGTTGATCTCGAACCTCCGCGACGCATTGCGTCGTCTGCAACGCACGACGAAAAGCGCTCGTTAGCAGTACATCGATCTTCGCGTCGCGCAATCTTTCTGCCAGTGCTCGAGATTGCTGAACGCCCAACTCAGTAATCCCCGGATCAGGGACGCGTTGCGATTCGGGTAACGCATTGTTTTGCGATTGAGCGTGGCGTATCAAGTAAAGTTGCAAGTGGTTCTTTCAAAGTTCGCGGTAGTGGCAACCCAAGTGGCTACTACAATGACAGCTTCGTGGATTCACCTCAACCGAGGCACAGATGCAATGATAAAAAACAGCCTTTGTTTGATAGTGGTCGCATTGCTCTTCATATGCAGCGAAAGCGTGGCCGAGTTTCGAGTAGGTGTAGCTAGGCGAACGATCACGCCGGATCCGTTGTTGCCGATCTCCGGCGGTATGGGTCCCACTGCGCTGGCGAACGAGAAAAAGGGCGAGCTGACGGTCAGCGCAATCGTTTTCGAGAAAGATAAAACACGTCTCGCGATCGTGGCTATCGATTCACTGGGATTTCCATCAGTCCTCTGCGATCGCGTCCGGGATAAAGTCCCGCGCATACCGGCGAAGAATATCCTGATCGGTGCATCGCACACCCACAGCGCGCCGGATTGCTATGCGTTTCCAGACGGGAAGGGCGGGCACACGGGCGACTTGAAACATATCGATTCGATGTGCAAGCGTGCGGCAGCGGCTATCAACGAAGCTATAGACAATCTACAGCCCGCCAGTTTGCGAGTGGCTACGGGTGAGGTTCGAGGCAAAGTTGCGTACAACTATTACGCTCCAGATCTGTACGATCGGCGAGCGAGCGTGATGCAGGCAATTGGCCGTGACGAAAAAGTTATCGCGACGCTTGTGAACTACGCCGTTCACCCCGAAGTGCTCGGTGCTGGCGTTGGAATCTGTAGCCCCGACTTGATTGGTCCATTGCGTGATCGTATCGAGCAAAAAGTTGGCGGCGTCGCACTGTTCATGAACGGAGCACTCGGTGGCATGATTACGGCAGACAACCGCGACCTCGAAAAGCCGAGTGATCCGCGGCGTGGCTACTGGGAAGACGATCGCGTCTGGAGTGAGTGCGAGCGTATTGGGAATCTTTTGGCGGACGAAAGTCTTCGCATCATCAAAGACACACCAGTGCAGGAAGATCCCAGGCTCGTTTGCACAGCGAAGGATGTGCGGATTCCCGTCGAGTCCGAAACACTTTGGCAGGTCGTGCAGCACTCGCCGCTCAACTACCCACACAACGACGATCGAACAGTCACCACACAAATCAACTTCGTGAAGTTAGGCTCAGCCAGCATTCTTACGATTCCTGGCGAGGCGTTGCCCAATATCGGCTTCTTCTTGAAGCGAAAGATGAAAGGCGACCACGACTTCTTATTTGGACTGACGAACGACGCATTCGGTTACATCCTGACGCGTGTCGACTTCGCAAGCTTCCCTCGCTACGAATACATCTCGCAGACATCGTTGGGCGAAGAAACCGGTGAGATTCTGATCAAACACTGGCTAGAGATGTTGAAATAGAACAACCCGTCTGTTGGTTAGTCGTCCCCACCACGACCGTTGTAGACCAAGTTGCCGCTCGCTCGGAACGCACGAAAGACTTCACAGGCTTCTTTTTTCAGCAAACCATCCGTCAGCACAACGCCACGTTTTTCAAGTTCCGTCTGCCATTGTGGATGAATGGGGCCTTCGTCGAAGCCTGTAATTTCCTCGAGTTCACTCGTGCTACCCGCGATGATCAACGAACGAACTCCCGACCAAATCACGGCTCCGTAACACATCGCACACGGTCGCCAATTAACAACCAATTGGTGTCGTGGCATCTCGGTGCTGCCGAGATCAAACGTTTTAAGCATCTTCTGCGCTAGTGACAGGGCGACCACTTCCGCATGTGCAGACGAGCAACTCATGGGTACGACACGATTGACGCCAATGACGACGAGCTTGCCCGTTTCTTCTTCGAACACACCCGCTGCGAATGGTCCGCCAGTATTGTGCTCGAAATTCAATCGTGAAAAACGAATGACGTGTTGCATTCGTTCTTCCACAGTTTCAATTCGCTCCGGAAGTTGGCTTAGCTCTTTCTGAGCCCATTCGGGTAGCGAGATGGAAAAGTTCATGATGTTCTGCGTTCGCTGGCTGGCGGATGACCCGCGGCATCATACGGCAAAACAGCGGTTAAAACCTAGGTCGGCCATCTCCGGGTTCCGGTTGTTTTCGTCGTCCGCCTCCCCGTGGCTTCCAATTTTCGCTGGGCGAATGTGCTTCCTTCATCATCTCTTTGGCTTTCACGACCAATTCAGGGTTGCTGCTTGCAACGTTGGTCGCTTCCCCCAAATCGGAGTCCAAGTTGTAAAGTTCGACCGGTCCATCGAACATGGGCTGGCGAACCGCTTTCCATGGACCAAAGCGAACCGCTTGCTTGCTGCCCTGTTCGTAGAACTCCCAGTAAAGATACTCATGTTCTCGCTGAGACGCTTCGCCTCGCAACGTTGGCGCAAAACTGATCGAGTCCGTGTTCTCCGGAGCTTTAGCGCCGGATAGTTCAGACGCGGTTGCCATAAGATCACCAAAATACGCAATGTGATTTGTGACTCCGCCTGGCTTGATCGTGTTGGGCCATCGGGCGATTAGCGGCACTCGAATACCACCCTCGTAAAGATCGCGTTTCATACCGCGTAGTGGTCCGTTCGGGTCAAAGCGGTCGGTATCGTGTCCGCCCTCGTCATGGTGACCGTTATCGCTGGAGAACATGACTAGCGTGTTGTCTTCGATACCAGCTTCTTTGAGATGCTTTATGAGGACGCCGATGCCATAGTCCATTCTGCTGATCATCGCGGCTTGACCTTTGTCCGGATCGGGCCAATCTTCTTGCGCGTAGATTCCGTAGTGCGGTACTTCTTGGCCGTTCTTGTCGGGCGACATTCGAGTGCCTTCGTTGTTCGCATGCGGAATCGTAAGCGCAACATACAAAAAGAAAGGCTCGTCTTTGTGCTGATCAATGAATCTCAAAGATTCAGCCATGACCAGATCATGGGTATAGTCGGTTTTCTCCGTCGCATATCCGCCAGCAAACCCCGAATAACGTCGTTCGGATTCTTTCACCACGTTGCGGAGTGGCTCGCGATATTCGTTACGCCAAAGGAAGGTTGGATAGTAATTGTGCGCGTGAACTTGATTGAGGTAGCCGTAGAAATGGTCGAAGCCTTGCTTGTTGGGTAAACCCGACTGAGCCCCCGACTGCGCGTCACCAAGTCCCCATTTCCCGCATAGCGAAGTCGCATAGCCCGCCGACTTCAAAACTTCAGCGACCGTCACGTCTTCATCGCGCAACGCTTGTGCTACGCCCGCGCCATTGCCTCGGACCCACGTGTGTCCCATGTGTTGACCCGTCATCAATACGCTTCGCGATGAAGCGCACACCGTGCATCCCGCATAGAAGTTTCGGAACTTCAAGCCCTCGGCTGCCATGCGATCCAGATTCGGCGTTTTTATTTTTTCCTGGCCATAACAACCAAGATCACCGTACCCCAAATCATCCGCCAGGATGAAAATGATGTTCGGTTTGTCGGCTGCATTCACGACGCCGAACGTCGCTAGTAAAAAAAGCCATGTAGAAAAAATGTAGCCGATTCGATTCACGGAGAACTCCTCAAATGTTCGTCATTGGCTAGAGTTTAACCAGCGGCGCGGGCTCGTGCTGGCTCGTATTTCTTCTTCGCCGAAAGTTTCCACGTTGAAATCTCGCCTGCTTGTCTTTCCGCACCAGCTGTTCGCTAAGCACCCTGGACTCGATCGCGCACCCGACGAAGTCGTGCTACTGGAAGACAGCCTCTTCTTCGGCGACGCGCGATACCTTGCTAAGTTCCACAAACAGAAGCTTTGGCTGCATCGCGCTACCATGAAAGGTTTCGAGTTGAGTCTCGGAGACCAGGGCTTCTCCACGCGATACGTCGCCTACAAGGCTGACGCGGATCTGGGTACGCAACTGAAGAAGCTGGGCAAGACGTCGAAAATCTTACTATGCGAACCCACCGACTTCATTTTGGAAAAGCGACTACACCGATTCGCAAACGAACACGATGTGGAAATCGAGATGTTGCCCACGCCGAATTTCTTAAACACACGAGAATTGAACGCGGAGTACCGTGGTGGCAAAAAACGTTGGTTCATGGCGGAGTTCTACAAGTTCCAACGCAAACGACTTAACATCCTGATGGATGGCGATGAGCCATTCGGTGGCAAATGGAGTTTCGATGGTGACAATCGAAAAAAAGTGCCGAAGAAATTGCTTGGTGAGTGCCCGGCCTTGCCAAAGGTAAAACGAGAAGAAGTGGACGAAGAAGCACGCGACTACGTGGAAAAGCACTTCGCAAATCATCCAGGCAGCATCGAGGAACTGATCTATCCAACAACGCACAAAGCAGCAGCAAGTTGGCTAGACAAATTCCTGAGTCAGCGATTTGAGTTGTTCGGTGACTACGAAGATGCGATCGTTGAAGGCGAGTGCTGGTTGTGGCACAGCGTTTTGACGCCAATGTTAAATGTGGGTTTGTTGACACCACAACAAATCGTTGATCGAACGCTCAAGTACGCCGCAAACCAAGAAGTACCGCTGAACTCGTTAGAAGGATTCATTCGTCAGATCATTGGCTGGCGAGAATTCATGCGAGCGACGTACGATGACCTGGGTGTACCGATGCGAACAACAAATCATTGGCAACACCATCGGCCAATTCCAAACAGCTTCTACGACGCGACCACTGGTATTCCACCCATTGATGACACAATCAAACGCATCTTGCGTACGGGATACTGCCACCATATCGAGCGACTGATGGTATTGGGTGGATTTATGTTCCTCTGTGAGATCGACCCGGACGACATCTACCGCTGGTTCATGGAGATGTTCGTGGATAGTTATGATTGGGTGATGGTGCCAAACGCTTATGCGATGAGCCAAAACGCGGACGGCGGACTCATCACAACGAAGCCTTACTTCTCGGGATCCGCTTACATCAAAAGATTGAGCCACCACAAAAAAGCTCCATGGTGCGACATATGGGACGGACTTTACTGGCGTTGGATTTGGAACCACGTCGATGAGCTGGCCAAAAACCCACGCTGGGCAATGATGTGCGCGGCGGCTAAACGCATGGAAGCCGAAAAGCGAGAGCAGCACCTGACAAACGCGGAAGAGTATCTAGCGAAGCTGCCCTAGTTTCCCGCAGTGTTCTCGATCTTCCTTTCAAAGCAGGAGAAAAAGTCCCACAACCGTTGCTACATCAAAGCGTCTTCTTGTTCCGGGTCGGCCTCAGCTTCCACCTCGTCAGCGTTCGGCTCTGCCACTCCATCTTTATCTTTCTCGGCAGGTTCATAAGGTGTCGCTTCGAGCACCTCGACGTTCGATGCGAAAGTCTCTAATAGCTCGGACCGTTCCGGTTCACCGCTCAGTTTTTCAGCCTCGGCAACCTTGCGGATCGCTTGCGGGATTTGCCGATGAACGGTTGCCAAGAATTCGTCGACGCTGGAACTGCGTCTCGCCATGTCGAACACGTCCGGCAACAGAATATAGAGTTCATGGTATGCCAACTCAGCCACGAGCGGCCAGAACGTTGCGGCGATCTCTGCGTGTTGTTTGTTTTTCGACCAGTCCAACCAACTCTCACCACCGACCGCGCCAGGCTGATCCAGATACTTCGTCAAAATCTCCGCGTCACCTTTATCATTTGGCCGCCCCGGTTCGCTGATGGTGATAATATCCCAACGAACGGCTTTCGATCGTACTGACGAAAGGTAGCCACTTGTACGAAGGTGAGTTTCCAATGCAGTAGTGCCTCGCCAGGGTTTTGAAAACGAAACTGGCGTGATTTGTTTTCCAAAAAAGGGAATCTGGCAATAAGAAAAATCTCGCCTGACAAATCGATTCGGCGAGAACTCTTGACCGCGAACTGTACCGAACAACCAGATGAACACCCAAATGACGCCACACCCAAGAACGAGCGTTAGAATGATCTTGAGACCGCTGATTCGCTTCTTCGTCATCTCAATTCCTGATGATATGTTGGAATGGCATAGCCGCTCGAGCCCGGTATTCGACGCTTAAGAACATCGCTAGCAATGCTTCTCGGTTAGTTCTCGTGGATTTCACTATAACCGATTTGCGATTCGTCTTTCCCCTGCTGTCGTTCGACCCTAGGATTTGCCGCAAAGGAAAAACTATGAATTCAACTACAAATCCAACGACATCGTTTTTTGGAAAGTGCGTGACGGTTTTGATCGGGATGGCATTGTCGTACGCGACGATGACCAATCCGCAAATCGAGCAACTAGCACGCCATTTTTTTGGTCAAACTTCGTCGTCAGATACAGCAATGTTGGGCGAAGAACCGTTCGAGGAACCAGCACTTACGCCTTTTGTTGAACCAGCATTTAGCCCGGCTGAAATACCCGCCACTTTGCCAAATGTCGAAGTAACGCCAACACAGGCCAAACCCAAGCCATCACTGCAAAACTTTGCCGTGCCACCTGCAGCAACTCCACGAAACTCCGTAGCGAGGCTTGAGTCGGTGCAACCGGCGATCAGCCCGAATCTGAACGACGAACAGCGGATCAAATTGGCGTCGCAAACGTTAAGGGAATTGGGCGCCACGTATCTTCGGCTCGAAAAGCTTACGACGGGCACTGACGAACGTTTTCGAGTGCGCTGTGATCTAGCGGGGGAAACCGAGCGTGTGAAGTGTTGCTACGAGGCGACGCGAGAGTCCGCAGTGGACGCAATGGAAGATGTTCTGCACGCGGTGCGTGAGGGTGTCGCAGATGACAACACCACGAAAGTCGCTTCTTCGGGCTAAGGCGCTAGTTTGTGGAGGCGTTCAGCACAAACAGCGGCTTCGGGCAGGTGATATGTAATGCCACATTTTCCCTCAATCGCCTGGAAATATCGCACGCTCTCCGCCTCTTCGACCTGGAGCGGTTTTCACCTTGCCTCAAGGCCACCAAATCCGAACCATCCTGCAAAGTGTCTCCAAGATTCAAGCGATGGCTCAACACGGTCAACTTCGCCCGAGATCCCCGATTCGCCAGAAGAAAAGATGGCCCGTTTACGTGCCGTTTTGTTCCTCGCGAAAGAGCCTCTTTCCAGCCGCAAACTCAGCCAATATTCCAACTTGGCGGACGGTACCGAAGCACGTACACTGGTGACCCGATTGAACCGAGAACTAGATGCCAATGGCCGAGCGTTTCGCGCGGAGCCCGTGGCTGGTGGTTTTCAGTTGGTAACACGACCACAATTTGCAAAATGGCTTCGTCGTCTTGAGCATGTTCCGGGTAACATCCGGTTGTCAGCTCCGGCGATGGAAACATTGGCAGTTGTCGCCTATCGGCAGCCAGTGCTGCGAGCGGACGTTGAAGCCGTTCGTGGTGTTGCTTGTGGTGAGATGTTGTCGCAGCTTTTGGAGCGAGATTTGGTTCGAATTAGTGGACGTAGTTCGGAACTAGGACGACCTTATCTTTATAGTACGACCAAACGGTTCTTGATGATCTTCGGTCTTCGAAGTCTGGAAGAACTGCCGCGAGCAGATTTGTTTCGTGAAACCGAGCCGGAACAAAACACTCTCGAGGAAATCGAACTAGATGACGAAGAAGAGTACGAAGATGTGATTGCCTCAGACTCGCAACATGATGAAGATAATATTGAGGCAACCAACGAAGGATCAAGTGAGGAGAAGTGAAGTGACTGTGGAAACCCTATCGGAAACCCTGAGCCTTCCCGAGTTCGACAAGGACTTGGTGCTAACTCCTGCGCTGCCTTCTTTGGAGCGTTGGAGCCAGATTGTTGCTGAAGGCGATGACGACGAATTCAGTGTGGACGACGAAGACGCTGAAGACGAAGAACTCGGTGACGATGAAGAATGGGTCTATGAAGACGAAGACGGCGAAGAAGTAGAAGGCGACGACGCTGAAGACGAAGAACTCGGCGACGATGAAGAATGGGTCTACGAAGACGAGGACGGCGAAGAAGTAGAAGGCGACGACGCTGAAGACGAAGAAGAAGAGCTCGGTGACGATGAAGAATGGGTCTACGAAGACGAGGACGGCGAAGAAGTAGAAGAAGATGACACCGAGTGGGAAGAGGTAGAAGGAGCTGAAGACGAAGAAGAAGAGCTCGGTGACGATGAAGAATGGGTCTATGAAGACGAGGAAGAAGAGGACGGTGCAGAAGAGGACGACGGGGAGTGGGAAGACGATGAAGAGTGGGAAGAAGGCTAGGCAACCGCGTTTTGCCGATTCTCACATGTCGATGATCAACAGCGAGGGCGCTTCCGATTCTGTCGCAAACTCGCTTTTTTAAAGGTGGTTGCGAGGCTGGCTTGTGCGCCGCCCAACAGTGCGCCACCTCTTTTGTAGTAGCGACGGCTGAAGAAACTTCTCAACGCGCCATCTTTACCGAGAACCTCTTGGCAGCCTACGTCGTACAGCTATTTCCACGAGCCAAAATGTCTGTTGGCTCTTTCACACGTTTCCACCGGAGTCCACCATGAACCGTTTTTTCATCCTGTCGAGTGTGCTTGTATGTTTGACCGCCACTTCCGCGATCGCCCAATCGGATAAGTACGAAGTCGATCCGGTTCATTCGTCGGTTGTCTTCGGAGTGAAGCATTCCAACGTCAATTCGGTTCACGGGCTTTTCTCAGATATCAAGGGGCACTTTTCCGCGGATGACAAAGGTACGTTTGATGTCTCGGTCGGTGTCGACAGCATCAACAGTGGCAACGAAGGTCGTGACAAGCATTTGAAGAGCCCCGATTTCTTCAGTGCAAAACAGTATCCTCGCGTACAATTCAAAAGTAAGTCGGCAAAGTCAATTGAAGGCGGCGTTGAAATTCAAGGTGAAGTCACGATGCGTGGCATAACAAAGCCGATCGTCGCCAAGATGAAAATGGCCAAAGGAAAAGGACGTGACGGCGGACCCATTGCCGGGCTAGAAGGCAGCTTCACTGTGAAGCGAAGCGACTTCAAATTAGGTGGGCCGGGACTTGGCGATGAAGTTACCATCATGGTGAGCCTGCAAGGAAAGAAGAAGTAATCCTTGTTCGACATTATCCTGTACGCGATAGCGCTGCCGATGGTCATCACCGGCAGCGTTTTGTTGATAGGCTGGCAAATCTCACGTCGCGTACCGAAGCCTGAAACGGAATCCAATCCGTGGATCTCAATCGCCGCTGCAGTTGGTATTAGTGCGTCCTACACGGTGTGTCATTTTGGGCTTCATGGTAAACCTGCGGGCAATCAACCTGAAGCGTGGGAGTGGCTGTTGCTGTTGGTTCCGATCGCCGCTGTCGTCGGGGGAATCAGTGCGTGGCTTGGACCAACTCGCAAGTATCTGCACATCGCACTTTATTTAGCGCTGTCATTGACCGTGGGTTGGTTTTTGGTGCCGAGCTTCCAAGCGTCACCGTGGCTATGGAGAGCCGTACTCGCCGTCACCGTTTTCACGTTGGTAGTGGCGCAAAGTTGGTGGCGTCCCACGGCACTTGTTTGGGTCGTCACTTGCTCGTTCGGGCTACCGGTACTGATCGCGTCAGCCAACGCAAAGTTTGGATTCTTCGCGACATCCATCGCTGCTGCTTCTGGTGCCTGCTTTTTGTTTTGGCTCTTTGTATCGCGAACTCAGTTCCTTGGCGCTTGCGTTCCCGTTGTATCGACATTGATTCCGTCGATTCTCTTCAGCGGCTACTTCAATGACTATGGCGACGTACCGCTAGACGCGTTCGCCGTGATCGTGTGCTCGCCTCTGTTAGTCTGGATCGCAAGCTTCTTCACTCGAAAAGAGATGCCGACCGCTTTGATCTCGCTATTACTGGTTGCCTTCGCCTGTTCGTTCGCACTCTTTCGTGTCTGGCCCATTCTTACGGCAGAGCCCGCGTACTAGATCGTTCAACTCGATCGCGAAAGACTGATTTCAGGTACTGAAACCACACTCATCTCGCGAGGCGATGCAAACTACAAAAGCCTCGAATATCCTGTCGCTTGCCCATTACGATCGCCACGTCTCCCGAGTTGAATTCATAGCTTCCACCGGGATTGAAAACCATTGAGCTATCTTTCTGCTTGACCGCAACTACCAGTAGTTTGTGTTTGTAGTTCACTTCGCTTTCACCCACTGACTTTCCCACAAGTCGACTTTCTGGCGCAATCAGAAGTTCGTCCATTTCGAACTCTAAAAACGTGCGCTCCGCAATCAAATCGATCAAGTGCGCCGTCGAAGGGCGCGTGATCATCCGCAGCATTTGCTTGGCACTGGTGTTCGTGGGCATGACGACCTTATCGGCACCAGCGCGAGCAAGTTTGCGTTCTGTTTTTGGTGATTCCGCCCGAGCGATGATTTGAATTGTCTTGCTGATATCCCGAGTCGTAAGCGAGATGAAAACATTCGCTGCATCTGATGGCAACGTTGTCACCAGCGATCGCGCTGTTTGCACACCGGCTGATTGCAGGATGTCTTCTTCGGTTGCGTCACCTTCAATCGTGAGGAAACCCTCATCCACCGCCTGCTGTGCGTGCACTGGATCGATTTCAATAATGACAATCGATTCATTTTCATGAGCCAAGTCCGATGCCAGATTATTTCCCAACCGTCCATAGCCACAAACGACGACGTGATTGGTTAGCTTGCCAATTTCGCGTTCCATTTTCTTCCTTCCAAAATATTTGTCGATCTCGCCAGCCAACAGCAGGTGGATGAGACCCGTGAACGCATAGGCCGACGCGAAGAAGCCAAACACTATGATTGCTATCGTAAACAGCTGAAACGATGGTGAGCGGGTGCTGCTCTCGTTGCCTGTGTTGGTGATACTGACGACCGCCATCCAGGTCGCTTCGAGCCAATCCATACCGTGCAACGAGTGATAGCCTATGACAGCAGTCACAAACACAACGGCGAGCAACAAGAATCCGCGCATGATGCGCTGCGTCGCGGTGGTCATCATTCCATTTGCCGGCTTGGCTAGGCCGGTACTCTTTCCATGTCGAACGAACTGATTCTATCGTTCTCGGGCAGATCCCCGTAGTGGTAGCTTCCGCCGGCAGCAAATGGGCGGTTGGAACCCCGTACTATTCAGTACCGATTTCTTTTCCGGCGATACTGCCTACTGCGTTCCAAATCTCCGCGTCGATATCATCCGTGAGGAAACGCATCGAACCGTCGCCCATGCAGGCGTTGACGCCGCCAGGGTGGAAACTTCGTGCCGTCTTCCAGCCGAATCCTGTGTGCCGTGTCTCGATCGGATCGAACAGTTTTGCGGAGATGCAATCGAATTCAGACGAGTTCGGCGTCCAATAATGATTGTAAAGCGCTGAACGGTATTCGCCGTTGGCCCACGAAAAACCACGTGCTTGAGTGAAGTTCCATTTCGCCGTTCCGCGACAGGATGCTTCCGTTAGCGGTGCCGATCTTGCGAAACCGTAGACGTATCGCGGATCTGCGTCGCTGCGAGGCACGAGTTCTTCTGTCGGAGTTCGACCCAAAACACTTTCCGAAAACGCAACAGTGTGGCTCAAACCGTCTTTCACTGCGGCGGTGGAAACTTCCGAGTTCGTAAAAAACATGCCATCCGTTGCTAAAGGCGTGCCGCCGTTGATGCCGGTTCCCGTGCAAGCCGCGTAGTTCGTCGGTCCAACACGTGGATTCTCGCTGGTACCTTGGTCAGAAGGACATAGGAATTCTGCGATGCTAACCGCCACCACGTCTCGATTCACTTCCGTGATCTGAAAATCTCTACCGAACAACGGTAAGTTCATATCCAGCGCGTCGAATGTGCTTCCGCTTTCCAGATACGGAAGCATGTGTGCTAGTGCAGACCAGCGATAATAATTGTGCGGCGTCGATGGATCTGCTGCATACTCTTTGGCAATCGTACCTGGAGGAAAGTGCTGGTGTGTTGACGCATAGCTTTGCATGGCCAACCCGAGCTGACGCAAGTGATTCGCGCATTGTATTTTTCGTGCGCTTTCACGAGCCGCTCCAACAGCCGGTAAAAGCATGGCAACCAGCATCCCGATGATGGCAATGACCACCAGCAGTTCGACAAGTGTAAAAGCGCGGCGAGACTTCACGCGGCTACCTCAGTTCCGAAACGAATCAAGTGTGCAAGTGATGTAACGTTGCACGCCTGTAATAGTCTACCAAGTATCGCCTCGCCTCGATGGATGCGACCCCGACTATCGACGACGCTTTCGGCGCAAAACCAGCATGCCGAGTAGCAAAAGTGAGATTGAATCGGGTTCCGGCACCGAAGCAGCGGCCGCCGACGTTTGGCCGAAGTTATTCGAGAACGCTAGAAAGTCAGCAAATTCCACCGTTCCATTGCAATCGATGTCGCCTGATGTGTAGTCAGCTTCCAATCCGAACGATTTTGAGAGCAATAAGAAATCCGTGAATCCAACTTCGCCATCGGCATCGAAGTCACCATCGATAAGATTCAATTCCGCGAGCATCGAGTTCTTCGCGTCGATACCGTCGCTGCAGTTAACTTCATCGCTTGATGACGACAAAAGCAAGATGCTACTTGGCTGAGTAATGTTTCCTTCGCCGCCCGACGCGATGAACGTATCGATAAAGTCGCCGCTGGCAACGTCGAAACGTCCGATCGATCCAGACACCAATGCGCCCATGGCCGGGTCGTCGTTACCAATGTTCGTGACAATCAACGTGCCGTCACCCAAGTCCGTAATGTCAGATGGGAAGACAAGACCTTCTGAGATCAACAAACTTTGGCTTTCTACGGCAAGCTCACCATCGATCGTCTCGAGATTGAAGCGAGCCACGTTACTGCTAAAGAGCCCAACAAGATCAAGCTGGTAAGCTCCGTCACCTTCTGCGGGCCGAAACTGAAAACCGCTCGCTCCAGAAAGAAACGGCTCCAACGCAAACGAACCTTCAGGAGCTAACGACTCGCCGTCGAACCTCAGCACGGCGCCTGTGAAGAATTCACCGTTTGCAAAACTGCTGGCATACAGATCTCCGTCCGGTCCGTATCCCAACGCCGTACGGCCGCTCATTCCGGTTCCTTCCCCAACGTTGGATAGAAATTCACCCGTCGACGCTCGATAGCGCAAAATCACATCGGAATCAAAATTCCCGAGCGTGCTAACTAGCAACTCGTCCTGTTCGGCGTTGTAAGCCAGCCCGGACGGGCCGACAAACTGAAGCCCGTCAACGAATGTTCCCAAAAAGTCTCCCGTTTCAACGTCGTAGCGAAGAACGGAACCGCCCAGACTGGCGACGAATAGTTCGTTGTTAGGTCCGATCGTCATCGCACTTGGCCCAGCGAGTCCGCCGTTCACCGCTTGGTCGCCGCTAACCAAAATTCCTTGAAACTCGCCCGTGAGTGAATCGTACTGCGTGATCTGATTCGTAGCGCGATCGCCAACCAGAAGCTGCCCAGATGCGAGCGAACTCAGGATGCTAAAGACGATAGCAACCGTTAGGAGGAAAGGTTTCAAGACAGTACACTCCGGATGTATAGATCAAAGTTGGGCAGGTAGCGTTGGGCAAGTAGCGTTGGGCAAGTAGCACAGTACCATAACGGAAAAAAACGCGGCCACTCAACCAGCTAGGCTTGGTTTTCCTGACATTTGCAAATCATTATTCCGTGTGTTCAGATACCCAAACTAAACTCGTCTTACGGCGACGGAGTCGAATGGTTTGGTGTGACAAAAAGGACGAAGAACGACGATGGTATCGCACAAGTTGAATGTTTTCGTGTTGTGTTTTCTTGTCAGCATGTTTGGTCTCGGTTTTCTAGGCGACAACCAAATTGCTGGCGATACAACGGCAGTAGTCACCGAAGAAATGCCACTCATCCACAAAGACGACTTCGAAGACGGAATGAAGTCGTGGCGAACAACCAAAGACGACGTCTGGAAAATCGTTGAGGCAAAGCGTGACGGCGAGACGTCTCGCGCATTGAGAGTCACCGGCAAGAGCAAATACCAACCGCCCGTAAGAAGCCCTCATAGTATCGCTTGGCTAAAAGATAAATTTGTTGGCGATTTCGTACTCACCGTGAAGGGCGAGAACACGAACTACAAAGCTGGCGGCCACCGCGACCTTTGTCTGTTTTGGGGTCGGCAGGACGCGAGCCACTTTTACTACGTGCACTTAGGTGCGAAAGCCGATCCGCATTCCTGCCAGGTTTTCATCGTGGACGGCAAGCCTCGAACCAAGATCACGGTTGACGAGGTGGCAGGCACGGATTGGGGAGAAGGTGTCGAGTGGCACACACTTCGGGTCGAACGCTCGGTCGAAGACGGAATGATCAAGGTTTTCTTCGATGACATGAAGAAGCCGCATATGACCGCAAAAGACACGACCTTTGCCTGGGGCGAGGTCGGAATCGGCACGTTTGACGATAACGGAAATTTTGACGATTTCGAACTTCGTGGGATTTCGGTCGATCCTCCGAAGCGAGCCAAAGCGTCCTCAGCTGCTACAAAATCGCAGTAGTAGCGTGTCATATTGGCAGGGCTTGCCACCGGCAAAATACTGACTCTGCCACAGTGGCGGAGCGGCGAAGTTCCGGTAGAATCATGGATTCGCTTAAGTGCCCGATAGAGTGGTGTTTAGGCTTACACACCTAGGTTTGGCGCGCGGGTTGCTATGAGACGCGGGCCACGCGGTATTCTGTTTCGACGCGAAACGAATCTTATTGATCGCTCGGCGGTTTCAGATTCTTATCTATATCAGAAAATAGCAGTACACAACGAAGTCGTAGGAGATGTTTTAGATGGCGACGGCGACCAAGAAAAAGTCCAAGATCAAACTTCAACCCCTCGGTGAGCGTGTTGTCGTAGAACGCGACTCGCAAGAAGAGGTGACCACTGGCGGTATCGTGCTACCAGGAAGTGCTCAGGACAAGCCAGCTCGCGGCAAAATCGTGAGTGTTGGCGACGGCAAAATGCTCGATGATGGATCTCGAGGTGATTTTCAGGTCAAGGTTGGCGATCACGTAATCTTCAGCAGCTACGCAGGCGAGACCTTTAAGGTCGGCGATGACGAAGTTCTGCTGATGCGAGAAGAAGACATCCTAGCGATCATTGACTAGTTCTTTTTATAAGCTAGCCACAGATCCAACAACGAATCAAACGCCCCGCACTTCGGGGATCAATCTACGGCCGAAGGCCAATCAGGAGTAACTCATGCCAAAAATTATTGCATTTGATCAAGAAGCTCGCGAAGCAATTCGCCGCGGCGTTGGGAAATTGGCCAAGGCCGTAAAGGTCACGCTAGGTCCAAAAGGTCGCAACGTTATTCTTCAAAAGAGCTTCGGATCGCCCACTGTCACTAAGGACGGTGTTTCTGTTGCGAAAGAAATTGACCTCGAAGACGTCTACGAAAACATGGGCGCCCGCATGGTCCGTGAAGTTGCCAGCAAGACGAGTGACGTCGCTGGTGATGGAACCACAACGGCAACCGTAATGGCCGAAGCGATCTTCAACGAGGGTCTCAAAGCTGTTGTTGCTGGCGTGAACCCTATTCAAATGAAGCAGGGTATCGAAGCCGCTGTTTCTGACATTACCGACAAGTTGAAAAACATGTCGATCAAAGTCAAAGACAAGGCTGACATGGCAAACGTTGGTTCGATTGCTTCCAACAACGACCGTGAAATCGGTGGCCTCCTTGCTGACGCAATGGAAAAAGTTGGTAAAGATGGCGTTATCACAGTCGACGAAGGCAAGTCGCTCGAAACTGAAGTCGAGTGGGTTGAAGGCATGCAGTTCGATCGCGGATACCTTTCGCCGTACTTCGTGACGGATCCAAACTCGATGGAAGCCGTTCTCGAAGACGCCTACGTTTTGGTCTTCGAAAAGAAGATCTCGAACATCAAAGACCTTGTCCCACTGCTTGAAGCTGTCGTACAGCAAAGCAAACCGTTGTTGATCGTTGCTGAAGATGTTGACGGCGAAGCGTTGGCAACGCTCGTGATCAACCGTCTTCGTGGCACGTTCAAGTGTGCTGCAGTGAAAGCACCTGGCTACGGCGATCGACGCAAGGCCATGATGGAAGACATCGCGATCTTGACCGGTGGCACGGCGATCTTCGAAGCGTTGGGTGTGAAGCTTGATTCGCTCAAGCTGACCGACCTTGGTCGTGCGAAGAAAGTCATCATCGACAAAGACAACACCACGATCATCGAAGGTGCTGGTAAG
>CAYNJG010000089.1:0-26185 GCA_964397295.1 uncultured Pirellulaceae bacterium | reverse complement strand
AGTACTCGATCAGTACTTACAACAACTTTCCAGCGCTGCTCCCGAAGTGAAGGCGACAAAGGAAGGAACACTTGCGTTTTGGATCAACGCATACAACGCCGTAACGTTGCGTGGCATGTTGCATGAGTATCCGACAAAGAGCATTAAGAACCATACGAAGCTAAGCTACAACATCTGGAAAGACCTTCTACTGTACGTTGGAGGTAAGCCGTACTCGCTCGACGATATGGAACACAAGGTTCTCCGCAAAATGAGTGAACCTCGTATCCATTTTGCGGTTGTCTGTGCATCAATTGGCTGTCCTCGATTGCTGAACGAAGCCTACGTCGGTGAAAAAGTAGAAGAGCAGTTAGAACTTAACGCGAGAGACTTTTTCTCTCGCCCGGCAAACTTCCGAAATAAGGGTTCACAATTGGGCTTGTCTTCGATCTTAAAATGGTACGGTGACGACTTCGGTAGAAATCAGTCGGAACAACTACAGTCGTATGCCCGTTGGCTTCCAACCAAGCAAGCTCAAAGACTCGCGCAATCTGGCAGAGCGAGCGTCTCTTACCTCGAATATGACTGGGCCATCAACGAACAGCCAACAAAACGCTAGTCCTAAACAGGCAGGATACGGCGTTGCTCGAAGCCACATGATCAGACATAATGTGGCTTCGGGCCGTGGCCTAGGCTGGTAAGGCGCTGCACTGGGGGTGCAGAGATCGAAGGTTCAAATCCTTTCGGCCCGACTAATGACCCCAATCGTCTTGAGACCGGGCTGTTGGCAGGTTCGCAACTTTTCTCCGAAAGTGCGCAATCTCTGGCGATGAGCATTCGCGTTCAATTCCCGGCAACACTCACGGCTCATCTTTCGGCCAACGAACCCCACACTCGCTACACACGAAGTGAGTTCGGCTCACTTCTATGCTGTGTCTTGCTTTTCGCTATTATTCTGAGTGCGTAATCAGCACCGAGAAAGTGAGAAGCCATGGATGAATGTATCGAGCGTTTTTTGAGATGCCCAATTGAACGCGAAGCAGAATGGCAAGGCGGTGTCTTTGACTTCGGTGAACTTGGAGGCGATGCTTTCGCTGATTCGCCAATGGCTGAAGCGAAAATGGTGCTATGGGTTTGCTGTGAGCGTGAGCTCATTCACGCCAATCCCGTTATGGACGAAACGCCTTGGGACCTCTTGGTGTCGGGCCTGCTCGATTTTGTAGAAACTCAGAATCTGGGATATCGCCCCGCTCGAATCTGCGTGACAGATGAGGCACTGGCAAGCCAACTGAGTGAGCAGTTGGCTGGATCTGGAACGACAGTTACGTGGAATACGGACCCTGAATTCTGGTGCCTTGTCAAAACTGATATGGCTGAACATATGGCCGATGTTTCAGCCGCGCCCGCACTTGCGGATTCCAGTTGCTCCGTGCCGCAAATACGGGCGTACGCGGAAGCTGCGGCGGCGTTTTACCGCGCTCGCCCTTGGCAATTCCTGAGCGACACCGACTTACTGAGAATTCAAACACCGAAGCCGCCAAAGTTTCTGCAGCATGCAACCGCGTTGGGTGCCGGTCGTCGCGAATTCGGGCTTGGGTTTTATGACTCAGCCGATATGCATTGGGACGTCCGTGCACAGCGACTGGATATAAGCTCACTTGAAGTGTTTAGTTTGACCTTCAATCCCATTAGCGAAGCGATGCCAAAAGACGTCGCGTTGTGGAAAGAGCACGACCTTGCGCTGGAAACCGGCGACGCGTTTCCACAGTTTCTATTTTACTCGCGCCAAAACACGCGTGCCCCCAAACCCAAAGAGCTCGAATACGTCACCATCGTGTTGGCAGCGTTGGCCGAAACAAGCGAAGCGGAGATTGACTCAGGTGAATGGTCAAAACAAGTATCAATCCAGGGCAAGAACAAACGATGCAAGATTTCGATTCCCGACTTGCTCGCTCCACCCGATAGAAAGGCATGGCTGGACCGAGGCATGATGCCAGAGCCGAGAGGCAACGAGCGACACTTCCGAATGATTCAAGCCGTAGCGGCACAAAACGAAGGAATGGAGCCGGAGCAACTCAACGAATTGTTGAACAGCCAGTTTACGGGTTCCATCGACGACTTTGATTACCCGTCAGCCACGCCATTCGATCAAGCAGAAAACCTCTGCTTCGCCGCGATCGACACGTATGGCCGGCGCAGGATTCAACTTGCTCGGCAAGCACTACAGGAAGACCCGACGCACGTCGAAGCGAACGTGTTGTTGGCGGAATCGACACATGATACGACTCGGAAGATCGAGTTGTTTCGAAAAGCCGTCGAGCTTGGAAGGAGTCAACAGGCCGAGCTGCTCAAAAGCGAAGTTGGCCACTTTTGGGGTATATCCGAAACGAGACCTTTGATGCGAGCCAAATACGGGCTTGCTAGGTCACTCGCGCGGGATGGGCAAGCAAACGAAGCGATTGCCGAAATGCTCGACATCCTTCGACTGAATACAAACGATAACTTGGGAGTTCGCTACGAGATTATCCCGTTGCTCCTTAGCCAGAATCGAGAGAAGGAAGCGGTCGCCGTACTCAATCAATACCCCGAAGAAACGGCGAATTGGCTGTACCTCAAAGCTCAAGTCGAATTCCGTCATGAGGGCCCGAAAGGCCGCGCCGTCCAAAAGGCCATGGCCGCCGCGATTAGATTTAATCCCCATGTCGTAGAACTCCTTATGTCTGATGAGCCACCCATGATGGCCGAACACTATGCGTTGGGAAGTCCAGAGGAAGCCGCCATCGTGATCGAAGAGCAGCTGGAATCATGGACCGAAACGGAAGGCTTCGTGGAATGGATGTTCACCCGATTTGCAACCTGGGAACGCGATCGGTCGAAACGTGAACGCGACAAAAAACGCAAGCTACGAGCAAAGAACAAAAAGGGGAAGAAGGCTCGCAAGTGATTGTCTATCCGCAGCACAAAAAGGAAAGCGGCAATGAGAAGCAGCGCCAGGCCCGAATGGCAGAGATGGTAAAGTCGCCCAAAAAATGGCTCCGTGCTGCTTAGAAGCTCGCAGATGAACGAGGGACAGAAAACTACAAGGCAGCTGCAGATATCTTGTTTGATCTTCGTGAGGCCATTGGAGGCGCGAAAGGCGACAAGATTGCGCGAAAGCACGCTGCACACCTCGCAACGAAACACCCGACGCTGAACCATTTGAAAAGTTCGCTCCGCAAGCGCGGGCTGCTGAATTGATCGGGCAATTCGCGCGAGTCTAAGACTCGTTTGATCCAGTCAGACGGGATATCGCACTTCACCATCGGCATCCGAGACAGGTTGACATCTGACTCGCCGCTCAATCATCGTGGCCGCGTAACCGGCCCAGTCGCCGCTGATCTTGTTGAAGGACAAGGTCACACAGTGACACGCATAGGAAACGCAAATGGCTCGTGGTTTCCGCGTTTTGGGATAGCGGACGACCAACGTCGGCAGATCATGGTCGACGGGTCCTCCGACCATACGCCGATTCTCCGCAAAGCCGACCTTGCCGACAGCCCATTCCAACCGCGCCGGTTTTCGTGCATCCATTGCGTTACGAACCGCCGTGGTGATGTTGTCGGCCAGTTCCATCGTGTAGCGGTCGATGTGTTTCTGGTGGTCGACCGAGATCGCTGAACTGAAGATGTTGTCGGATGCTCCGTTGACCTTCGGCGCACAGTGCGAATGCGTAAACGTCACCGCGAGGTTTCGTCTCGGAAGATTGTGAGACTGTTTGAGCCGTTGGCCGATTTCGTCCACCATCGGCGTCCGCACGCCGAGACCAGCGGCGGCTGACCGCCCTGCGAGACGGCGAGTGCTCGGGCATGGATTCGCTGCGAGACGCATTCCGATTCCTTCCGCCGAACACCAAATCCGTTCAGTCGAATCGGATAATCCGGCGTGATATCCACAACGGCCACGCCAACGTCGTAGACATCGTCCGTCTGAGCCCAACATCTGCCACAGATGCAATGAGAGCGCGAAGCCGACCCGCTTCGCCAACCACTTTGAAGACGTATCCCTCATTGGAAGCTGCCTCGGTTTCGAGCTGGTGTGTTAATCTCCGTCAACGATCAGATCGATCGCTCAGGTTTCGCCTGAAGGCGAGGGTTTTATACCCATCGCAAGGACAATAACCGATCTACGCTTCATTGTTTTCCAAACGGAGTGCCTGAAGTAGGATGTCTCTCTCCGACTTAAGCAAATCGTAGAATGTTGATTCATCCCCTGTTGCAAGATACTTCAATCCGGTTCGGAAAATACGCGACGGCATCTGCAGAGCTTCGTGCGATGCAGCTAGATCGTGTACGACACCTTGAATTGTTTGCAGCTGAGTACTTGAAAAATCTTCTACCCGAACGTATTTCAAACAGCTGACGATGCCTTGCCCCAACCAGTGGGTCAATTTCGCTGCCTCATAGATCCCTGCGAGCTTACTTAGGCGTTCCTCCAAGTGCGGGGGCTCCTTGGTTTGCAGTATGGCAAATACCAGCATCGAAGATTCTTTCCCGAATAGCTCACACTCATATTCATCGCGATAATTCTTTAAGCTGCGATCCAAACACAAAAAGGCCTCTTCCCATCGATTCATTTTGAAGAGTGGATACGTCTTATTGAAGATTGCAAAATCATGGGTCACACCCTCCGAACATTTGACAACTCTATCAAAGAGTTCGAGAGAAGTGTGATAGTCACCCAAATTCCTGATTGCTAGAGCTTTTCGATTCAAGTGCTCGACATTGTCAGGGTCCAATTCGATCGCTTGCTCGAAGCATTCCAACCCTTCTTTGGAATGACCGTTTTCATACAGCAACCATCCTTTGTCGCCCCATAGACTACTCGACGGTTCAATTTTGATCGCGAGGTCGTACGCGGATATAGCCTCTTCAACCATCTCGAGTCCCACATATATGTCTGCCCTAATACCGTAGTGCTCAGCGGAAGGTTCTCCATACGACAGACATTTGTCGCTAAGCTGGAGTGCAGCCTCATAGTCGCCGTTTGCGTACCTAATTGCCGCGAGTTTATGAAATTCGTCCCGACCTTCGGCCTGTGGTCGAAGTTTTGTAATCTTGTCCAGGCACTCGATGGCTTCTGCCTGGTTCTTTTCGAAATCCAAGAGTGATGCCTTTGCTGCCCAGCACGTCGAATCCTTTGGATTCAATCGAAGCGACTGATTCAGGCAAATCAGCCCTTCTGCGACTCGCTTTAAGTGCCCCAGACGAGCACCTTTTAGCTTCCACAGATAAGCGCTTTCAGGATCAATCTCCAAAGCTCGATCATAACACTGGATCTCATCTTCAGTTCGGTCCAAACCAGACATCGCAAGGGATTTTGCGATGTAGTGACCCGAAGTAGTGGGCTCAAGACTGATCGCTCTTTCAGCAAACTCCGCCGCTTCTTCGAATCTGTGCAGTGTGCTCAAAACAAAGGACTTAGAGGTGTACGCGTCCGCGAAATCTGGCGCGAACGCGATCGCTTTTGTCTGAGCATCGAGGCTATCCTCAAGGTCTCCCAACTCATAGTAAACATCCCCCAAATATGTCCAGGCACGAGAGTCTTCAGGTTCACTTTCAAGGTACTTTGAGAAGCAAGAAACTGCTTCTTCCAATTCTCCTCGTCTGTGTTGGATCCGGCCGAACATCATCCACAAGTAAGGTCTGTTAGGCTCGTTTTTTACCGCCAAGGAAATCGATTTAAACGCACCTTCGTGGTCTTGACTAGCTAATTCGATAACGGCCCTGAAAAACCAAAGAGCGTGCACGCTCGGGTTCGCGACTGTAGCCTTCTTTATTTCCTCATAAGCTGACTCTGGTTCTCCTAAATGAAGCCGGGCGACCGTTAGCACAGCGTATGCGTCTGGCAAGTCATTGCTGTTCTTTAAGGCTTCCTCGCATTTTTCTATGACTTCTGAATATTGGCCACGCTCCAGCAACTGGTTCGCAAACTTCAACCAATCTTTGGATTCATTCGTTGTGTGAGCCATCTCCTCAAGCGCCTCAATGATCTCGTCTCGCCGCCCTTTTTCTTTCGCGGAAGCAATATCCGCGCTGAGAGCTGCTACACGAGGATCAGGTTCAGACTTCGCCGCCTCAATTGCCGCTTCCAAATGACGCTTTAGCTGAAGTGTTTGAGCAGCCTTCAGCATTGATGCAAGCTGTTCAACTTGATACCAAACCCTAAGAAACAGAACCAACATCCTTAGTGGTTTCCGGTCCTTTACTTCGTTGGCAAGCCTCATCAAAGGCTCCGCAAGCTCGTACTTTGATGAGCGCCCTTGTTGGTTTCGGATAACGTATCCCAGATCGCTCAAACGCTTGAGTTGCTTCGAGATCGAATTCTCGGGAACGAGCAATTTGCGAGCAATTCCCGATGGGGTTACCGGCATTTCCTCGGTGCACAGAGTTTCTATGATCTGCCTCTGCTGCGGCGACAACCATCGCAGCCGCTCCTGATAATATGGAGTTAAGTCGTCTGCCATTCTTTCGAATGGCTCTACAAGATTGTCCAGCGTTGTTCGGTTCAGAAACTCGGAAAGAACGATAAAGATTCTATGGTTCCCTCCTGATATGTGATGGAGAGCGCGAACCCGGGATCTACCAGCTGGAGACCCAAGGAAGTTCACAAGTGACGACTGATGCTTCGCCGCGGCAATCTTTTTGAGTAGATCCACGGCATCACGCACCGTCAATGGCTTCAGATGTATCGGTGTGAAAAAGCCATAAAACGCTTCCTTGCGGTTCTTAACGGCCTTGAACAGTTGTTGCGTCGTCGCAACAGTCGTTACGAATGGGTTTTCTTGCAGATAGGCACGCCACTTCTTTTGGCCTTTGTCACCCAGCCCTTCAAAGAGGAAATCCAGATTTTCGACGAGGAGCAATAGAGACATTCTTCGGAATTGTTCAATAAAGAGACGCCCTAACTCTTTCTCCACCTTCTTAGGATCTTCTTCCAATAACTCTTCTAGTCGATTCAACGGAAACTCTTCGGGATAGTCAAACGAAAGAGCCTTGTATATCCGAACCAACAGCTGAACAAAGGACGTAGTAGTCTCATCCTCATTCAACCATGCCACACGAATCGCTTTGTATAGCTCAGGGCGCGCACCTACATGGTTAAAGACCAACGACACTAGGTGCGTTTTCCCAATGCCTCTGGGACCGATCAGCAAAACATGGTGCTTGTTCTTTGAAGTCGCGCTCTCGAGGACTTTTGCTAGAAGATCCTCGAGAAGGTCGTGCCTTTGCACGAAAATTTTCTCTAACACTTCGGGGTCTGTACGACTCGGAGTGAATCGCCAAAGTAAACGTGACTCATCCATCGCTAGAGCCCCCGATCCAGCTTCCACCATCGTCGGACCAATGGAAAACGAAATCCGTAAACGTTCTCCCGGCTGCGCCGTAGATAGTGATCTCTTTCCATCAGGCGTAGTAACGGCAACAACCGTTCCCGCGAACAGTCCACCTTCGTCTGCGACGCAATGTCATTAAGAAGGTCGCCAACGTTTCTTTCCGTCCCATCCGCAAGGTAGTCGAGTACGATCGTGACGATTTCCGAGTCGCCTTCCAACTTGTAGTAATCAGGGATTCGCGTGCGGTAGTGCGCTAACTCCCATGGATCACCAGCCGCTACGAGCTGATCTTGGACTAGCTCTTTGACAGACTCTGCGGAAGCGGCTTTGGACTGGATTTTGAGGGCACACACAATGTGGTGTATGTAGAACGGGAAGCAATCGGACTCATCTGCGATAGCTGCGCAAGCCTCTTCGAGGTTGTGACACTCTAGCTCCTCTCCGAGCACGAGGCGTTCAGCTAGGAGCGCAGCGTGCTCTCCACTGAGAGGCAGAACCTCCAACGCATACATGTCATTAACCGGTTCGGTTGCAACGTGACCGGACTTGATGCTCGCCAAAACGTGGTGAAGCCCGATTGAGCCAGTAAACACCATGCGAATCTCCGGGTACTGTTGCCGAAGCGAGCGAAGCGTATCAAGAACTTGGGCGGCTTTTGCTTCACCCTGACTCTTGCGAATGTTCTCGACCATGTATGGAACCTCGTCCCAAAACCAGACGAGTTTTGTGTCACTCTTTTCGCGGACAAGATCTCGAATTGCATCCTCAAGAAGGTGCTGCCAAGAGCGCCCCTTGAAGTCGATGGTTTCGGTCGACGAGGTTTCAAGAAGACGTTGGACTAAGTTGACGCCCTTCTTTAGCGCATCAAGATATGTCTGAACAATGCGATGCACCTCAACGGCAAAGTCCTCGGCGGAGTGAATTCTTTCGAGATCTTGAAACACTGGCATCCATCCGTCCCTCGGCTCTTCAAGCATCTTCTTGAGGACACTCGTTTTACCGATTCGTCGCTCGGCATTTATAAGCACACACTGCTGCTCCAATCGGTCCCAGATCTGTTCGATCAATTCATCTCGACCAATCACGTCGTCCGGTGCTATCTGTCCGCCTGGATTCGCCTTTGACATCACATTCTCTCCGCAAAACCGCAAAAGCCCCCCGCTGAAATAATACGACAAAACCGTCGTGCGTCAATGGTGTCGCACGACACACTTCTATTTGTCGAGGAATTTCTCGTGATTCTGTCTCTTAACGGCTAACTAAGCGCAGCGGACCAGGCAATATTTCCATATGTCCTGCAACACGGTGCCTACGCGGCGACGCTCTTCGCCGCCCCTTGCATTCATTTTGATTTGTCGACGGTCGGCCAATGATCGGAAACCACAAACACACGTTGGAGTTCGGAGCCATCCGCGTCTCTCATTGAGATCATCCTCGGTTGATCCGCCTCTTCGAAATGCGATTTTAGCGTAGTGCAAAGACGCTCGACCGACACCAGTTGAGGTTCGAATACTGGGGCAAGCCAAAGCGGCTTCGCCACGATGTGGCCCAAGCCGGAATCGTAAATCTCTTTCAATTCTGCCAACTCGGATCGACGTAGCCACTGACCTTTCAAACAATCTGGGTTCATTCGCGTAGGCAACTCGGTCGGTTCCGCTTGGTTCCACCGACTGAATATCCGGCCGCGCACAAACGCCTTGCGAATGTGCACGTCGGGATAGTGCAACGCACCAAGTCGAAGTTGTTTACCAAACAACTGATCCGTCTTTCGCTCAAAATTGTCACGTGCGTTTGGACCAGGAAAGTGAGATTCTCCTTGCCGCGGATAATGCAGGAAGAACTTCACGGCGGCTTCCCAGTGGTTGAGTACGCCGTCTTTGTCTCTGAATAGAAAATCGAGCTCACCGACGGTTCGTTTCCCGTCCATAATTTGCTGGCCGTTGGCGATCAGCTCAACTTTTACGATGTGGGTGAGCCAATAGAGAATAAGCGATTCGAAGTAATGCCCAACCCTGCGATCGGGTCGTTTGGAAATAAAGTCTTCGAGATGCTCTACATCTACCGAGCCCACATCCAATTGCATCGGAGCGACGACGTTGTCTCCGCAGGCCAACGCTGGGGTCCCCAACACCCACAACAAATCAGCCAGAGCTTGAGACGACAGACAATCAACTGTTTTCATGGGAATGTCGCCTGAGTGCCAAAAAGAAAACACTTTATCTAACTGAAGTACCAATGGGTGCTTCAGATCGAGCACCTGCCCTTCGTCAAAGCTGAAACGAATACATGCCGTAGTGGATTTTGCCACTTAACGCCCCGATTGCCCTGCTCAGAATGACGACATCACGTAGTCAGTCGGTTGGTTACAATAAGTTGAGAACGAGGCAGCACATCATTTAAATTTTGAAGAATCGCACCCGTTGCCCGATCCGCGAAAAAAGAAGCAGCAACTACCGAATCTGAACAGGCAAAAGTAGGACGCATGTATGCAAGTGAGTTTTGGCGGCAGGAGCGACCCAAACTGGCTGATTAGCAAAGTGAGATGGGACGCAGTAATACTCGTCTTGCTGATTTGCGGAACCAGTCGTTTCGGTCGGTGCGATGAACCATCCGGGCTCGCGGATCGGTTCGAGCAAACGGTCCGCCCGTTGATGGAGGAACACTGCATTGACTGCCATGGCGCGGATACTCAAGAGCGTGGGCTTCGATTGGACCAGCTTGTCGGCAGCTTGAAGCACCCAGGGCAAGGCGAACTGTTGTGGCAAGCGTTGGTGGCAGTCGAGTCAGAGATGATGCCGCCACCAGACAGTTCCGAGCTTACCGCTGACGAGCGAAAGCGAATCATCGACTGGGCCAAGGACTGGATGCGTCAAGCGGCACCGGTTCAACGTGCCCGTCGCGGTCGGCTTGGAGACCGGCGGTTGACCGTCGATGAGTACAACCGCACCATGCAAGCCCTGTTTGGGGTCGAATGCTGTTTCAGTAGTTCGTTGCCTCCAGACCCGATTGCTCATACGGGTTACCAGAACGACCGCAAGTTACTTTCTTTCTCGCCGCTCCAGTTAGAGTACTACTTGGAGATTGCGAAAACCTCGGTCGAGCGCTACGTGGCTTCGGATTCCGGAAGAGAGTCTGTCTTGCGGTACGACATCGAACCCGAAGAGGTTTACTACACGACGAAAGATCGGGTTGGCACCAAGAAAAAAGCTCCCCGCCCCAAGACCCTTGCGGCGTCCGAAAAGTCGCGAGACATCGGCGAGGGGAATGGTCGTTTCGCTTTTCCGTTGCCAGCGATGCCTCCCGGTGAGTTACCGGCCACCGAGGCGCTGCGGGAGTCACAGCCGAAACTTCATCAGCTGTATTTGCCTATTCACAAAATTCCGCAGGTGGGTGAGTACGTCATTCGTGTCCGTGCCGCTGCGACAGCAGGTCGGCAAGGGACAATTCCACGCATGCGGATTGAAGCTGGAGTTGCCTATGGAGATGGCGATAACGTGGATGCCTGGCGAGTTGGTGAAGTCGATGTTGCATCGCCGACGGGTTCGCCTGGCGTCTTCGAGTTTCGTGGCCGCCTGGAAGACGTCCCCAAGCCACGACCGGGTGACAAGGTCAGCACGCTCTACGACATCACGCAGATTTTCATATCAAACGTCGCCAGGGACAAACGAGCCGTTTACCGTTTGGGGCCCGGAAGCCTCAAGCGTTCTGAACAGCCCAAGTACCCTCTCGCAAGCAATCGGGACAACAAACTGGTCCAACAGATTGACGAGCTGCGTGAAAATGGAGTGAACTTGCTGCACATCGATTCGGTGCACATTGAATTTCTTCCACAGGTGCATTCAAAACGTTGGCGAATTGCCGATAAGCAACTATCGTCTACCGATTCGTCGGGACAGGTTCGTCGTTTCTTGCGCCGATTCATGCAGGAAGCCTACCGACGACCGGTGAACGATGTAGAACTTCAAGACAAGCTAGATCTGTATCGACGCCTTGCGGGCGCAAGCGACGGTGCCACTGGACGCGACGCTTTGCAATCGGTGTTGACTTCCGTCCTCGTGTCGCCTCATTTCTTACTAGTCGACGCGCCATCTTCCAACGCGAATGTTAAGGCTAAACTGTTCGACTTGCCGCAACGTGCCTCACGGCTTTCCTACCTCTTCTGGTCGGCGATGCCGGATTCTTCCCTGCAGCATGCGGCCAATTCCGGGCGACTCGCGGATGGCTCTGTTTGGCGTAGCGAGGCAGAGCGATTGTTGGATGACTCACGCGGCGATGCCTTTATCGAAGCCTTCTGCCGACAGTGGTTGCGATTGGATCGCTTCTCACTGGTGGCGATCAACCCTGAACATTATCCAAAGTACGATGAAGACCTCGCGGAAATGACGATCGAGCAGACTCTTAGAGAATTCCGGCGTCTGTTTCGCGAAGGTCGTAGCGCGATGGAATTGATTGATTCGCCAACTATCATGCTGAACGACCGTCTGGCAGAGCACTATGGGTTGCCTCCCGTCGTCGGCGGTCGACTGCGGTCGGTCACACTACCAAGCGGCAGCGTTCGCGGTGGTTTGTTGACCCAAGCTTCGCTGCTGACGATGAACAGTGATGGTGTTGATTCGCACCCAATCCGCCGGGGCGTGTGGCTCGTTGACCGCTTGCTGGGAAATCCGCCTCCGCCCCCTCCCCCGGACATCCCATTGATCGATGAAAAAGACCCTGACTTCCGAGGTTTGACACTCAAACAACGGCTAGAACTCCATCGCAAGCCGGGGCGCTGCTACGATTGTCACCAGCGGTTTGATCCTTGGGGCGTCGCGCTGGAAGAGTTTGACGCAACGGGACGCTGGCGCAAAACAATCCCGCCGCGGGACGACCGCGGCGCAGTTTCAGTCGATGCCGCGACGACGATGAGCGACGGCGTCAAGGTGTCTGGAGTCATCGAATTGAGAAACTATCTGCTCAGGCAACATCGTGAGAGCTTTACACGGTCTCTGGTCGTGCAAATGATGACGTACGCGTTGGGTAGAAAACTCGACTTTGCCGATCAACTTGAAGTCGATGACGTTCACCGCCATTTCCAAAAGTCTGGTTTTCAGCTTCGGGAACTGGCGATTGCGATCATCGAGACCGAAGCTTTCCGAGATCCTCCTAGAGTCCAGTCCAACATGCCCCTAGAGAGAGAAGGAACCGTAGACAATGACTAATCCAGTTCGAGTCTCACGCCGTTTCGCTTTAAAGTCAAGCATCGCGACGATTGCGTTGCCCGCTTTGGCTGGCCTTGAAGTTTCACGGAGTGTCATGGCTACGGATGTTTTGGCTTCGGCAAACGACAAGCCCCGGCGTTTCTGCTGCATCTTCTTCCCCAATGGCGTCAGCCTGCCACCCAAGTCACACCCCTTGCACAAAGAGTGGCATTGGTTTCCGCATGAGACCGGCGCTGATTACAAACTCACCAAACCCCTTGAGCCGCTTGCCGATCTGCGTAGCGAATTCACGGTTTTGTCCGGGCTCTCGCACCCATCTTTGAGGAAGATGGTTGCCCACGCTACCGGCGATTCGTTTTTGACGGCCGCCGACCAGTCCCAAGGATACACCAACAGTATTTCTCTTGATCAAGTAATCGCCAACGAGCTAGGTCAGCACACGCGTTTCCCTTCTCTATCACTTTCCAGTGATGGCGGCGTTGGAACACCCGGCCGCGCCAAGACGCTCTCATTTTCGGCATCTGGAAAACCGATCCCCAGCCTGTCTGACCCGCGGAGTATTTTTGACCGCTTGTTCGGCGTCGAACTCAAAAGCGTCGAGCAACAACGCATACTGATCGGCGAGCAACGTAGTGTGCTTGATAGCGTGCTCCAGGAAACCCGCTCGCTGAGCAAAACGTTGGGACGTGACGAACAGACGCAACTGGATGAGTACCTGACCTCCGTGCGCGAGATCGAGCGTCGCCTTACGCGCGCAGATCGATGGCTCGACGTACAAAAGCCGAATCTGCCTGCTGACGACTACGCGCTGCACGCGTCGCCCGGCGGAGACGCCAAAGATTACTTGCGAGCCATTCTCGATTTAATCCACGCGGCGCTGTTAACAGACTCAACGCGATCAATCACTTATCAAATCACAAGCGAAGACGCCAAAGGCATCGGGGATCGGTTTCCGAACTCGCTTGGCCTCAAAGGCCACCACAACCTCAGCCACTCCGCTGGCGAGAAGAATGGCTACGCGAACTGGGCACGTTACGATCGGTTCCTGACTGAGCAGTTCGCCTACTTCTTGGACAAACTAAAATCGACGCCCGACCCACAGTCGGATGGGTCGCTCTTGGACACCACCTTGGTGTACTACGGCTGCAGCACTAGTCGAACTCACAAGGCGAGAAACTACCCGCTGATCTTGGCTGGTGCCGGATCCATGGGGTTCCGCCACGGCCAGCACCGACGCTTTGATGAAGACCATGCTCCGCTGTCAAATTTGTATGTAACAATGCTCAGACGCCTAGGAATCAACGCCGATCGCTTTGCCGATAGCACAGGTAACCTCGATGACTCGGTGTAGCTGGCGCGTTGGGCAGGGATGGGCTATCGTAGATCCCAACTAAGTGTGTGGTGAGACATTAACGAAAGTCGAGGCGTTGTGACTGTTTGTGGTATGGCAACGTCTCTGTTTGCAATTAGGACAATACTGATGAAACATTTGTTAGAACTCATCCCAGCACTTTTCTTGAGTCGCGATCTAGTGAAACGTTTGTGTTCGAGGCCGATAGCGCTGCTCCACAAATTCTGCCGCCAATCACCGTCGAAAGATGTTTGGGGGTGGGTTCTGAGATTCGCCGTTCTTGTTTTGCTTTGCTCTCCAAACGCAAGCCTTCATGCACAGGTAAAGCTCGCCAGTGTTTTTTCGGACAACATGGTGTTGCAGCAGAACCAGCAGGTTAAGATTTGGGGGACGGCCCCAGCCGGACATCCTGTGACTGTGACGGCAAGCTGGAACGAAACCGTTTCAACCAAGACCAACGATAAAGGGCAATGGGAAGCCCGCCTGACAACTCCCAGAGCGGGGGCGAATTCATATGAGCTATCCGTTGTGAGCAACAAAAGCACTGTGACCCTGAAGAATGTGGTCACGGGCGAGGTTTGGTTTTGCTCCGGCCAATCCAATATGAGATTTCAACTCCGCAGGAGCAAAGGGGTTCAACAAGACACGAAGCTTGCCAACAATCCACAGATACGTCTTTTTCAAAGCGGTAAGACGGGATGGCAAGTCAGCACCTATGACATCGCAAAAGACTTTTCAGCAGTAGGATTTTACTTTGGTTTAAAGCTACATCAAAAGCTAAACGTTCCGGTGGGGTTGATTCAGTCTACTGTGGGCGGCAGTCCGGCAGAGGCTTGGACTCCCCTTGAGACCTTAGAAAACGATCCTCGTCTGAAAGTGGTTATTGATCGCTGGAATCAATGGTTAGCCGACTACAACGCCACCGACTCGTCTGACTATGATGCGGCTTTGAAGCAGTGGGAAGCAAACGGAAAGACAGGCGAAGAACCTGTGATGCCGCGTTCCGTTTACTCCATCAAACGCTACCATCACCGGCGTGGCATCTTGTTTAAAGATAAAGTAAAGCCATTTATTCCGTTCGCTATCAAGGGCGTCATTTGGTATCAGGGCGAAAGTAACGTGGAGTGGGGCAGCGAGTACGAGCATCTTTTTTCGAGCCTTATCACCGCATGGCGCAGCGCCTGGGGGCAAGGCGATTTCCCCTTCTTCTTTGTGCAAATCCCACCGTACAAATACCCTGCCAAATCTGGCAAGAACAGGAGTCTTCAAGCCCCAATTCTCCGCGAAGGGCAAAACCGTACCCAGACGCTTCCAAACACCGGAATGGTATGCACGATGGATATCGGGGATCCGAACGACGTACACCCCAACATTAAAAAGCCCATCGGAGAGCGATTAGCGCTCATTGCCTTGGCTAAGACTTACGGTCGCAATACGATTGAATATTCGGGACCGACGTTCAAACGCTGTTCCGTGGCGGGCCCAGTAGTGACGGTAGAATTTGACCATGCCGACCAAGGTTTAGTTGCCAGGGATGGTGCTGCCAAATGGTTCGAGTTGGCCGGCGCCGATGGCGTATTCCACCCCGCTACCGCAGCCTTGGAAGACCACAAGGCCATCGTTTCGAGCGATAGTGTTACTGAGCCCACCAAAATTCGATATGCCTGGCTATCTGCCTCAGTAACCAATTTGTTCAACACCGAAGGATTACCAGCAGTTCCTTTTCTCGTTGACACTGTGAGCCATTAGCGGCGCACGTGCTCCCGCAAGGTCAGCCCGTAACGAGCGCCTTGCTAAGGGCCAAGAAAAAACAACAGAGTTCCGGTTGGACGGTCACCCGTGAACCCAAGCTATAACAAAGATGCGTAGAACGTCTGACTGTCAGTGAGGGCAAAGCAATATGTTGGCAATCGAACCGCTTTCGAAGCGCGTTAGTGCATCAGCGTGGAACTCGTGTGACGGCACGAAACGAGCGATCAGGTTTATGAAAGCAACTGGACTAGTCGTCGTCGCGATTCTGGCAATGTCTCTGTCGTTGGCAAAAAGTGCCGAGGCAAGACCCAACGTTCTTTTTATCGCGATTGACGACCTGCGGCCTCAGTTGGGTTGCTACGGACAAGACGAGATCAAGTCGCCTAACATCGACAGGTTGGCTGCCCAAGGAACTGTCTTCAAACGCGCTTACTGCCAAGTCGCAGTCTGCGGAGCCTCGCGGGCAAGCCTATTGACCGGTTTGCGCCCAACTCAAAATCGGTTTCTTAGTTACAAGACCTATGCCGAAAAAGACGCACCCGGAGCGATGACTTTGCCTGAGGAATTCAGGAAAAATGGATACCATTGCATCTCCAACGGAAAGATTTTTCATCACAGGGAAGACACTGCGAAGCGCAGTTGGAGCGAACCTGCCTGGAAGCCAACGATCAGTGGAGCGACCCCCCTTCATCCGGAGTCTGAGACTATGAGGGGTGGCACGAAGAATCGCGGTCCGGTTTTTGAAGAACCGGACGTGCCTGACAATGCCTACCCGGATGGGCAGACCGCTGACAAGACAATCAATGATCTCAAACGTATGAAAAAGGAAGGAAAGCCATTCTTCCTGGCGTGTGGCTTTTTGAAACCGCATCTTCCGCTGTATGCACCAAAGAAGTATTGGGACATGTACGACCGAGATACGATCACCGTAGCCGATAATCAGTACAGCCCCGCTGACGCACCAAAGTCCCTTTTAGGTTCTGACGAGATCCACAGCTACCACAATCGCAACATCAAGTTCAACAGTGACGAGTGGCACCGAAGTTGTCGTCATGGCTACTATGCTTGCGTGAGCTACGTTGACGCTCAGGTCGGCAAGGTGCTGGATGCCTTGGACGAATTGGGACTGCGCGGAAACACAATCGTCATCTTATGGGGCGATCATGGCTGGCACCTCGGCGAACATAATTTCTGGGGCAAACACAATGTTATGCACCTGGCGACCAATTCACCTCTGATCGTTTCGGCGCCTGGGTTCAAAGCACGGCAGAGATGCGAACGCTTGGTTGAATTTGTTGACATCTATCCAAGCCTCTGTAATCTGGCAGGCATTACCACTGTCAACGAGAGGCTCCAAGGCACAAGCTTCAAGCCTCTATTGAGCGCGCCCGGACGGCCGTGGAAGAAAGTCGCTTTCTCGAAGTATGGTGCAGCCACAAGCATAGTCACGGATCGCTACAACTACGCTGAATTCACAAATGGAGAGAAGATG
Source organism: uncultured Pirellulaceae bacterium (assembly GCA_964397295.1). Taxonomy (GTDB): domain Bacteria; phylum Planctomycetota; class Planctomycetia; order Pirellulales; family Pirellulaceae; genus CAYNJG01. The sequence goes on along the minus strand of CAYNJG010000089.1, from coordinate 9,038 downwards.
CTCTATGATCTGGAGAAAGACGCGTCCGAAAACGTTAATATTGCCGGAGCCGCGGAGCATCAAGAACTCGTCGACGGGTTGAGTAAATTGCTGGCAGCTGGTGGCCAGCGAGTTCCGTAGAGCTCTCTTCGCGATGTGCGGCATCTCGCCAACTTATCCCGCGTTCTTCTTTGACCGCATTTCGCTGTCAATGTTCGGGGCTACTTTTTCGGCTTGCTGAGGAGTTAGTATTCCCAGCAGCACGAACCTGTCGACATGGGCCATGAACACTTTTTGCGTCTGGCCCACAGGGTCTGAGCTGTCATTTCGCGAGTCTCCAGCCGGGAATGGTCCCTCCGTACGTTCGCCAATCCAATGTAGCCCTTGTTGAACCACGGTATCAAACTCGTTTAGGTGCTTCTGACGTGAGGTAATGTCCAATTTTGAATCAGGATCCGAGAACTTTTGAAACACATCACTGGTCGTGGCAAGTTCAACCGGGGAGCCAGGAACTGATTCTTGGGAACATCAGGTTTAGCTCGTTTGGCGCGAAGACGCTCCCACATTTCGTATTGCTGGGACGTGAATATCGACGCACAGATTGCCTTGCGTTCTTCCTTGATGCGACGCAGTTTTCCGGCGGCTGTCGGATCGCCTGACATGAGATTTAGCTTAGATTGCTTTGTATTGGCGTCGCGTTCAGCTTGTTCGTACTGTTGGTATTGTTCTTTCGTGATTCCAAACAGCTCGTGCGATGCTGGACTTGCGATAATCGACAGCGGCGACGTCAAGTCTTGGGAATATGCTCTGTGAATGAAGTAGTTGGTCTGATCCTGAGTCAACAGTCCGAATTTAACTAGACGCCTTGCATCGACGCAGCTGGCGGACAAACGCTTCCCACAAAGATCAACGTAATGCTTGTAGTCGATTGGGTTCGTGTCAAGATAATCCGCGGTTGAATCACTAGACTCCCAATTCGTTTCACAGACAAGTGTGCATTTCTTCAAGATCTCTTTGTGTACCATCCGCAAGTGGGATATTTGGCCAACGCTTTTCATCGACAAGGTTAGGAATGCCTTGGCCACTGTAGGGGAAAAGGACGTTCTCACGATACGACTTACTCAGCTCTTTCGTTTTCTTCGCTCGTTCTTCCAGCGACAACTGAGAATCCCAAAGATCGAACCCGCGACTGGGTTTCGAATCAAGCTCTTCAATGGAGATTCTGCAACCGGTTCGCCGAGTGACCGATCACCGTTTTGGACGGAGCCAATTTGAAACGCATTCAACTAGCAATTCTTCACTCAGGTCATTGCAACAAACTTGCATCGCCATCGCTGCATTTCTATTAAACCCGAATTTAAACCTTGTGCCCAGCCAAAGCCTTGCTAAATTCTAGTTATCCAGAAACTTGTGATTCGAGACTTTGCGCGGGAGCATGTGATGGCAAGGCCGACTTCTGAGTATCCGACGGAACTTGAACTGCAGATTTTGAAACTGCTGTGGGAGGATTCGCCGCAAACTGTACGCGAAGTTCGTGACGGGCTGGCGCAGAACGGGCGTGACTTGGCGCACACGTCCGTCATTACTTCCATGGGAACGATGGTTGAGAAAGGCCAGTTAGAAAAATTGCCGCCCGCTGTCGGGAAAGCGTTTCGGTTTGCTCCGCTGTTGAAACAAAGCGACGTCTCCAAAGGCATGCTGGGCGATTTGGTTGATCGCGTGTTCGACGGATCGGCAGAGGCGGTGATGCTGAGCCTGTTTGACGGACAGGATCTCGATGAAGCTGAAATTAAACGCTTGCGAAAGTTGCTGAACCAAAAACTTCGGGAGCAACAGTCATGAACGAGATCTTTTCGGCCAAGCTCTCATTGATGTTGCTACATTCGCTCTGGCAAGGCATTGCGGTTGTGGCTGTCGCGGCAATTTTGCTGCGCGTCTTGGCGAAGTCTTCCGCCAACAGTCGCTACATGGTCGCTTGCGGTGCAATGCTCTGTTTGCCGATTCTCGCTGCATTGACGTTCTCGTTCGTGGAAGTGCCAGTGAGCATGATTTCTGATCCGGTCATGCCGGGTGATGCAACGCAGCAGGAATTGACAGTTGGCGATACGCTGCTTGATACCGAACCTGCAAATTCCCTGCCCGGCGTAACGGGAACTGAATTTTCAACCAGCTCCAGCGCTGATTCTCCAGTCGAGTTCGAACCGCCGAGCGCCGCCAATGAGTTTGTTGTGCCCCATGTCAGTGAGGAATCGCCTGAGTCAACGGCCGAAGCGATACTCAGTTGGTTGAAACCTTGCTCGCCTTGGTTTTCTGCAATCTATCTGATCGGCGTGATCGTGATGCTGGCCCGGTTGTTGATCGGCATCTGGGGAGGTTTTCGTTTGAGGCGCCGTTCCTCACTGGCCACCGACTCGCAGTTGCTTTCGATGGTCACCGACGTGTCGAAAAAGCTCCGTCTGAAAGTCGCTCCAGCGGTTTACTATTGCGAACACATCGCCGTCCCGGCAGTGATAGGAGTCCTCCAACCCGCGATTTTGCTACCAGCATCATTAGTCACCAACCTTTCGCCGACGGAACTTTCCGCGATTCTCAGCCATGAATTGGCTCACGTTCGCCGCTTTGATCTGGCGGTACAACTGGTTCAAAAGCTGGTCGAGTCGTTGATGTTCTTTCATCCGGCAGTCTGGTGGCTGAGTCGACAGGTCGACAACGAACGGGAGAACTGTTGCGACGACTTGGCTGCGGCAGTTGGTTTTGGCAACCTTGGCTATGCTGTGGCACTCTTGAAAATAGCTGAGCGTTGCTTGCCCGCGAAATCGAACAAGATCGCACCAGCCGTCGCCACGCTCTCCGCTGAAGGCACCGGTTCTCGACAGCTAAGCCGTCGTATCGAGCGACAGTTGAAACTCTCTGGAAAGTCATTGACTCCTCCCAGCCAGATCCCGTTAGGCGCTTTGCTGTCGGCGGGTTTTCTCATGGTGATGATCGTTGGTCTAGCGATGGCCGTTGGCCCGGGAGAAAACGCTGGAAACCAACCAACGGAAACAGAAATGGAGGTCGTAGTGGATGACAAGGAACTCACGGCTGAACTTTCTACGGAAGAGATCCAGCAGCAAGTCGCGGCTCAAACCGAGCGTATCAAGGCAACTCTTGGCACGACAATTAGCTTGAAAGTGGACGGCGACTCGTCTTTGCATCAAGTCGTTGGCCAACTGGTCCGAGAGCATCAGATCCCAATCCTGTTAAAAGAGAATACCTTTCTCAGGCAAGGAATCCCACTGCATCGCATTCCAGCAATCGAACTGAAGAACATTCCCTTAAAACAGGCCGTCGAAAAACTGCTTCGACAGGTTGCCGAACGTGACATCACGCCCAAGGTCACGATTGAAAACGGGGTGCTCGTGCTGGAAGCGGAAACGCCATGGTCAGACGATCGTCCCGCTGTTTCGCCTCCTCAATCCGTCGTCTTCCAGTCGCTCGATCAAAACAAGCGACCGATTCCGGATACGCTTGTTGAAAACCGCAGTGCGAATGGAATCTATTTCTACTTGTCGGATGCGAAAGGGATTTGCCGCGTGGTCGGCCATGGCGTCAATCAGTACTATGTGACCGGACGAACCAAAGACGACCAGCGAATGGCGTATCTTGACCACTCACTAACCGCCACCAAGCAATTAACGCCATGGCCTTTGGATTTTTCGGTTCCCAGAACGGTTGCTGTCCGAGTGAATGACGAATTCGGCAATCCGGTCGAAGGCGCAACCGTCTGTGTGAAAGCAGATCGCAACGACTTGTTCGGGCATAGCGACAAAAATGGACTGGCGAAGATCCAACTTCATGGAAGCATTTATAGTGCTCCAGATGTACTCGGCTTGAAGCGTGGAGTCGGTTTCGACTTTGTTAAATACGAACACTGGACGCGTGACACCGGTGCGGAGCTACCTGAAGTCCAACTGACGCTTGCCGGATCACGCCAAACCACAGTCGTCGCGATTGATGAAAACGGACAACCGATGGCGGGTGTTTCCGTGATCCCTCATGCGTTTTCCAAGCAGCAAATTTCGCAAGCAGACGGTAAGCCCACAGGAAATGATTCAAGAACGCTTGAGTTCTGGCACAGCACCGTCCCGATCGCTTGGCCTCTCACCAATCAACAGGGCCAAGTCGAATTCGACTGGCTGCCGATCGACCCAAAAGTCACCTTTGTCACTGCGGGTCGTAGCCTGGGACACAACCGTGTGACAATGTCTCAGCCCGGCCAAGCATCCGTCGAATTCAAACTGACTCGCGCCGTAGAAGTTTCAGGACGCGTGGTGGATGCAGATGGAAAGCCGGTTGGCGATGCCAGTCTGGTGAATCGCATCGGTGATTATTCGACCGTCTATCGCACCGACAACGCAGGCCGCTATTCCTTTCTGTATAAACCAGACTCGGATCCCTTTTTCGTGGAAGCTTGGGCTGGCGACAAAAAACAAAGGCAAGGTCAATCGCCGTGGGTGCATACGGTTGCCAAACAGTCGCTTCAAATGCCAGACATCACACTCAAGCCTGCCGCCCGTGTCTTTGGTCAAATGAAATGGCACAACGACTCGCAACCAGCCGCATACACAAGCCTCAATTACAGTTGGAGTGCTCCTGAGTTACCGCAGGACCTCGCCACGAAATTTGATCCTTTGGGATACGGTTTTGGCGAGGCCAGCTTCACCGACGCGGAAGGCAGGTTTGAGTTCTATCTGCTGCCCAATGAATACAGCCTTCGCAGCAACAGCTACTTCGACGAATTGGAAAAGATCAATGTTGCCGGTTCCGAGGAAGTCGAACTTAGTTTGGTGCTTCCGCGTTCGATTAAGTTTGCCGGGCAAGTCGTCACAGGCGATGCAAATCGTGGAGTCCCCGGCGCGATCATCAAGATGAAGCCGCTCACGCATCACGTTTGGGTCAATGATACAACGGCCGATGCCGAGGGTAACTTTTCGAGCTACCGAGACGGCTATCCTGCGTTAGTATTCGTTCGCAACGAGGACAGCAGCCTGATGGGCGTTCGTTCGCTCACCGCCAAAGAAGTCGACGTTGAGTTCAAACTTGCACCGCCAATCACAGTGAATGGCCGCGTTGTCGATTCACGTGGCAAACCGTTGGCGGGCCGAGACCTCGAATACGGAATCGTCGCCCGAATCAAAACAAAAAACAGATCGGTCCGTGATCATGACTTGCATATAAGGAAAGGCAAGACCGACAAGGATGGAATGGTCAAGATGCAGCTGGTTGCAGGGGCCGAGTACACGATTCGCATCAACGGCGAGGTCAAAAGGTTGACGGTCGACAAATCGTCGGACGGACGGACGCTCAAAATCGTCGTCCCGCCGGACAACTCAATCGCCGACTCGGAAATCAATAAGGAATTCCCTTTTTCAATCTTCGGTCAAGTCACGGATCCAGCAGGCAAACCAGTCGCTGGCGTCAAGGTTCGCGCGGCGACAGGCATCGGAACCCTAAGGGGCGGCGGTCAGGTAACTACTGGTGATGACGGTAAATATCGTCTCCACTTTGGTCCCGGGATGCGCGTCTTCACCGCTGACGCTCCGCTGGGCGTCAGCACGCAAGCCGCTCAATTCTATGTCGAGAAAACCGGTTGGAAACTGGATGGCCCCGATGCTGAGCAAGGGTATCGCTTCTTTCTGATGACAGATCAAACAACCGATGCCTTCAACGCTTTACTAAAGAAGGAAGGAAAGATATGGGGCAAAACGAACGCGAACGAAGTCGTTTTTCCCAACCAACCGCGCGAAGTGAATTTCAAGCTAAGTGTTGAAAGTGGCCTTTCACCGGAGGAAGACATGAATCGAACGACAGAATTCAAATATCGCAAAGTCAACATTTCAGGAAAAACGCTGGATGCGTCCGGACAACCCGTTGATGGCTCACAAGTCTATTTGATTTCAACATACGCGCCGCGCGCCAAAGACCAGTACCGAGTGATCGCAGAAACGGTGAGCAATACGGAAGGCGTTTATGAATTCTTGGGCGTCAATCTGCCTGACGGGATAGCAGACGATGATGCTTCAGATAGCGGAATGGGAGCGTTCGAACTTCTTGCCACTGCGGATGGCCATGGACTGGCGTGGATCCCGGAACAAACCGTGGATCACTTGGACATGGATTTGAAATTCACCAAGCCGGTTACGATGCAGGGGCGGGTCGTAGATGAAAACGGCACGCCAATGGCCGATGTTGAGATCCGATTGACGCATTGCACGCGGCTTCGCGAGGCTCAACCACCACTGGGGATTGACCAGCTAGTCTCCGTTTTCCAGGATGCGGCTCCCGGGTCTTTGACGCGCAGAAAAACGGACTCCGAAGGCCAATTCAAATTTACAAATCTTCCGCACACGACTCAGTTGCGATTTATCGCCAAAGCCGAAGGGTACGCCAGAGAAAGCCGTTCCGCCGCAGCACTGGATGATCCCGGCCTCTATGCAACAAAGCCACTCATCAATGATGGCATTGTCAATTTCTCAATGCGTCCGATTAAAGAGGTTCCGATTCGAGTCGTTTACGCCGATACGAATCGACCGGCAGACCGAGTGCTGGTGCACGCCGGGGGTAACGGAACCAGCAATTCCGCTACTACCGATGCCGAAGGGAATGTCTTGCTGAAGCTGCCAACTGGCGAGTACGACAATATCATTCTCTATCCGAGAATCGGCACGCGCTATCGGCGAACGAAAGAAACGCGAAAGCTAACCGTCCGTCTCGACGACAAGGCTGTGCAAACGTTTGAGATTCAAGCGGCCAGCGAATTGAATATCACCGTCATCGACGCAAAAAAACGCAAACCGATTCCGGATGTGAAACTCGAAGTCGATGGTAGCGAACACAGTTGGCGATGTTGGGAAGTTGAAACCAACATCTCGCATGCTATCCACCCAATATCGGACTTGGACGGCAAACTGTCGGCTTTCGTCACGCCGGGGAATCGCCGCATTGGCATTCGGTCATTCGACCTTGAAGACAAGTACCAACTCTCGGACGCCGTTCTCGAACTTGACTGTCACGCCAGCCAGTCTCAAACGATCGAGATCGAAGTCGAGCCGATCGAGCCTGAGAACAACGATAAGCCGGACTCAACCGCCAACGAAAGCAAAATGTGAACGACAGAATCTTGGAGTGGGTTATCGCCGAAACGAAATTCTCTTCACTTGATGACATCGAGGAGCTTGCAACCGACGCTTGCGAATCCAGCAGTTCAGAGACACCGGTTCTTGAATCGCAGTGAATGCTCGGCTAGACTCCAGCTGAGATCCCAGTCTAGATCTCTCACATATGGCTAGATTTTAACGGAAATACTCTTTCTTCTTTTCGACCGAACCCGCCGTTCGACAAAACGAGTGAGGCAGATGAATCCTCTTCTGGCAGGGCGGATTGAACAACATGAGACCACGACTCGCAAGACGTTTCTCTGTTCTGACTCTGTTTGCATTTCTTGCATGTTGCACAGGGGCAATCGCCGCTAAGCCGGATCCTCCTAACGTCATCGTCATTCTCGTTGATGATCAGGGATACTACGATTTGGGATGTTATGGCGCGAACGAGGTGGAGACTCCACGAATCGATGGCTTGGCGGAGCAAGGTACTCGGTTTACTAACTATTATGCCGCCGCTCCAATCTGCAGCCCCTCGCGTGCGGGTTTGCTAACAGGTTGCTACCCGCGGCGCGTTGGTAACCACATTTGGGTTCACCGCGCTGATTCCAACTCGGGCATTCATAATGACGAATTGACGCTCGCTGAGCTCTTTCAGCAGAACGGGTACGCAACTGCTTGCATTGGAAAATGGCATCTGGGATTCCACGATCCGTTTCTGCCTCACAATCAGGGATTCGATTACTACTTCGGTTTGCTTCACAACCTTGACCCGGTTGAGGTCGTTTATTTCGGAGAGAAGGGGGTTCCCTTGATGCGGAATAAAGAGGTCGTTAAGCGGCCTGCTGATCCCGCAGAGTTGACGCAGGTCTATACGGACGAAGCGATCAAATTCATCGAGCAGAACAGGTCACTCCCATTCTTCTTGTACCTACCGCACACCATGCTTCACACGCCGCTCGGCGTTAGCGCGAAATTCAAAGGGCAATCGAAGTGGGGCGAATACGGCGATGCGATTGAAGAACTTGACTTCAACGTTGGCCGCATTCTTGACTCGTTGAAAACACATGGCGTCGAGAACAATACGATCGTGGTCTACGCTTCCGACAACGGACGAGGTCCCGGTCGGACTCCGGAGCAGAAGCTTCGTGGCCGAAAGCTGTCGACCTATGAAGGTGGCATCAAGGTGCCCGCGATTGCGTGGGGTCCGGGTGTTGGTTTGCAGTCGAAAATGACGTCGTCAACACCGATTCGTGCAATGGATTGGTACCCGACGCTTGCATCGTTCGCTGGAATCAAGCTTCCCGAAGGAAGGGTTATAGACGGGCGTGACATTAGCCCGCTTCTGCGCGGACAAACAGAGGTTGTTCCCGAGCCAGAAAGAGAACTTTCCATCAACGCAGCGGTGCCACTGCGTCGGCGCTGGTCTCCTGCTGGTGAGTGGAAATCACTGATCACGCGCAACGAGTACGGAGAGGCGTTCTTTTACCATGGCAGTCAAGGTGCGCTCTCCGCGGTGCGTTGGCGAAATTGGAAACTGTTTTTGAACCCGACATTGGCGCTTTACGACCTTGACCAAGACCCCGGCGAAGAGACTCCGGTTCGCAACGCCAAGGTGGCTCGGAAACTTCGTGGAATGGCCATCCTGTTTCAAGAAGAAATGCATTTGGACGCTCGGCCCGCCGGTTCCGTCGCCATGCCAGTTGATCACGACAATTAACCGAGGACAGATCTCTATGAAAAAGACATGGTTGACTTTGAACCTCAGGGCATTCGCAATTGCCCTATGTCTGTTGGCTACGGTCGCGAGCGCAGATGAGCGAGCACGGGTTGTCGTTTGCACGGATATGAAGGCGCTCGACTCGAATCGGGATCTGGATGATGTGGCTTCGATGATTCGATTGTTGGTTTATGCGA